>NZ_JBEYRP010000012.1:0-338858 GCF_040704085.1 Streptomyces sp. NPDC047841 | reverse complement strand
CGGTGCGGCGAGTGGGGGCACCTCCCACGCCGTTGAGGCAGTGGGGGAGCGTGCATGGCGTCGCGCGGCAGACGCGAATTGTCAGACAGGCCCTAGCCCGCCGGTGCTCCGTCCCGGCGTCGTGCCGGTGCGCAACGCAGACGGGGCCCGGGAGGGGAGACCCGGACCCCGTCGGCGTGCACAGCCCGGCGCTCAGCCGCCCAGCGGCAGACCCTTGGTCGGCAGGGAGGACGTCGGCAGGGACGACGTCGGCAGCCCGCCCTTGGTGAGGGAGTCCGTCGGCAGCCCGCCCTTCGTCGCACCGGAGGCCGCGTCGCCCAGGACACCGCCCGCCGTCCCGGCCGCGTCGCCCGCGGCCCTCTGCGCCGCCGGAGCCGCCTTCTTCACGGCACCGCCGCCGGTCTTGCCCGCGGCCGGCACCGCCTGCTCGACCGCCTTGCCGCCCGTGCGGCCCGCGACCGAGGTGACGCTCTGCGCGGCACCGTCGACGGTGTTGCCGACGTGCGCGCCGTCCAGGGCGGTCAGACCGCCCAGGTTCGGGGTGGCCGCCGGCAGATTCGTGGCCGCTCCGGCGGAGCCGGCCGCACCGACCCCGGCGGCCGCTCCCGCTGCGACAAGCAGCGCGGCACGGGCGATCCGGCGGGTCAGGGGGAGGGACATGATGCTCCATTCGACGGGAGAGAACGGTGTCGGTGTCCGAGCCCGTCTGCGGCTCGGACGCCGTGACTACCGCTCGAAGCCCGCGAAGGTTGCGGACGCCCCCGGTAAAGAATGGATAACGCGTCGCATTATCAGGTGTGGATAAAAACGGGCAAACGGCTTCCGCCGGAGATCGTGCAGAATCCTTCCCGCCCTTGATTCCCAGGGGTTTCCGAGACGGGTGCGCCGCCCGCCCGCACCGTCGTGCGCCCCGGCGCCGCACAACCCGCCGGAGTGATCGCCCGTACTACTGTCCGGCCACGATCCGCACCGCGCCCACGGACGTCTCCCCGGACGTCCCCGCGGAGCCCTCCGCGCCCCCGGCCCCGTCCGGCGCGGCCGTCCGCCACTCGTCGCTGTCGCTCCCCGCGGTCCACACCCGGCCCGCGTACGCCACCCGCTCGATGTGCAGCGCCGAGGAGTTGGCGACCGCCCACTGCGCCAGCTGCCAGCCCCGCTCCCGCTCGCCGCGCCCGGTGGCGTCCGTCCTCGCCCCCTCCGGCACCGGAACCGTCACCGTCCGCCCGCGCGCGGACGCGGTCACGCTCGGCGACGGGGACGGCGACGGCACGGGCGTCCCGCCCACCACCGCGCCGGTCTCCTGGAGCGCGTCCCGCCCGAAGTCCCGTACCAGCGCGGCCCGCACCGCGTCCGGACCGGTCGCCGAGGCCGTGCGCCGCGGGCGTCCGTCGCAGGTCAGCGTGGCCGCCGCCCGCCCGGTCAGGGCCGCCGCCAGCAGCGTGGCGTCCTGCTCGTGCTTGGCGTACGCCTCCGGGTAGCCGCTGCGCTGCACCCGCTGCGCGGCCACCGTCAGCGGCAGGCCGGTGTAGTCCGGCACCCTGGCCAGGTGCGCGTAGAAGATGCCCGCCGCGTAGGCCGGGTCCATGATCTGCCGCTCGGTGCCCCAGCCCTGCGAGGGCCGCTGCTGGAACAGGCCCAGCGAGTCCCGGTCGCCGTGCTCGATGTTGCGCAGCCCCGACTCCTGGATGGCGGTCGCCAGCGCGATCGTCACGGCCCGCTCGGGCATCCCGCGCCCGGTGCCGACGGCGGCGATCGTCGCCGCGTTCGCCGCCTGCTCGGGCGTGAACTCGTACGACTCACCGTCGTCCGAGGCCGAGACCACCGTGCAGCCGCGCGCACCGCCGCCTCCGGTGACGTACTGCACCACGAGGTACGCGGCGACACCGCACAGGACCAACAGGGCTGCGGCGTAACGGAAGAGGCGCCCGCGGCGCTTGGGACGGGTGGGGGACGGCTCTGACACGCGTACAAGGTACTGGAGCCCCCCGGGCCCCTCACGCGGGGTCCGCACGACCGTGCCGTCCCGCGCGCCCCGGGCCCCGGCGGGCGGCGCGCTAGGGTCGTGACCATGGCCGACACCTCGCTTGACCTCACGCTGGACGCCGCCGCGCTCACCGCGCGGCTCGTGGACTTCCCCTCCGAGAGCGGCACCGAGAAGCCGCTCGCGGACGCCGTCGAGGCCGCGCTGCGCGACCTGCCGCACCTGACGGTGGACCGCTACGGCAACAACGTGATCGCCCGGACGGACCTGGGCCGCGCCGAGCGCGTCATCCTCGCCGGGCACATCGACACCGTGCCGATCGCGGACAACGTGCCCTCGCGGCTCGACGCGGACGGGGTGCTGTGGGGCTGCGGCACCTGCGACATGAAGTCGGGCGTGGCGGTGCAGCTGCGCATCGCGGCCACCGTCCCCGCCCCCAACCGCGACCTGACCTTCGTCTTCTACGACAACGAGGAGGTCGCCGCCGACCTCAACGGTCTGAAGCACGTCGCCGAGGCCCACCCGGAGTGGCTGGCGGGCGACTTCGCGGTCCTGCTGGAGCCCTCCGACGGCGAGGTGGAGGGCGGCTGCCAGGGCACGCTGCGGATGCTGCTGAGGACAAAGGGCGAGCGGGCCCACTCGGCGCGCGGCTGGATGGGCTCCAACGCCATCCACGCGGCGGCCCCCGTCCTGGCCCGGCTGGCCTCCTACGAGCCGCGCCGGCCGGTCATCGACGGGCTGGAGTACCGCGAGGGCCTGAACGCGGTGGGCATCAGCGGGGGAGTGGCCGGGAACGTCATCCCGGACGAGTGCGTGGTCACGGTCAACTTCCGGTACGCCCCCGACCGCACCGAGGAGGAGGCCGTCGCGCACGTCCACGAGGTGTTCGCGGACTGCGGGGTGGAGGAGTTCGTGGTGGACGACCACAGCCCCGGCGCGCTGCCCGGCCTCTCCCAGCCGGCCGCCGCCGCCTTCATCGAGGCGGTGGGCGGCACCCCGCGGCCCAAGTACGGCTGGACCGACGTGTCCCGCTTCTCCGCGCTCGGCATCCCCGCGGTCAACTACGGCCCCGGCAACCCGCACCTGGCGCACAAGCGGGACGAGCGCGTGGAGACCGCGAAGATCCTCGCGGGCGAGGAACGGCTGCGGAACTGGCTCACCGCGTAGCCCGCCCGGGACGCGCCACCGCACGCCGGACACGCCCGGGTCCCCCCGCCGTAACCCGCGTAGATCTAGTCTGAGGTCGAACTACCGGCAAGCGGAGGGAGCGCACATGCCTACCGGCAATCCCGAGGGGAAGAAGCAGCCGCCGGACGAGCAGCGGCTGGGACCGGTCCTCCGACGGCGGGGCCAGGTGACGGCCAGCACCACCGACCAGCGGCTGCTGGACGAGCGCGCCCCCACGGACTGGGTCCACACCGACCCCTGGCGGGTGCTGCGGATCCAGTCGGAGTTCATCGAGGGCTTCGGCACGCTCGCCGAACTCCCGCCCGCCATCAGCGTGTTCGGCTCGGCGCGGACCCCGGTGGACTCGGCGGAGTACGACGCGGGCGTGCGGCTCGGGCGGGGGCTGGTGCAGGCCGGCTGGGCGGTCATCACGGGCGGTGGCCCGGGAGCGATGGAGGCGGCCAACAAGGGCGCCTGCGAGGCGGGCGGCGTCTCGGTCGGCCTCGGCATCGAGCTTCCCTTCGAGCAGGGGCTCAACCCCTATGTCGACATCGGCCTGAACTTCCGCTACTTCTTCGTCCGCAAGATGATGTTCGTGAAGTACGCGCAGGGCTTCGTGGTCCTCCCCGGCGGCCTCGGCACCCTCGACGAGCTCTTCGAGGCGCTGACGCTGGTCCAGACCCAGAAGGTCACCCGGTTCCCGATCGTCCTGTTCGGCAGCGCGTACTGGGGCGGCCTGGTGGACTGGCTGAAGAACACGCTGGTGGCCCAGGGCAAGGCGTCGCAGCAGGACCTCCTGCTGTTCCACGTGACGGACGAGGTGGACGAGGCGGTGTCCCTGGTCTCCAAGGAGGCGGCCCGCTAAGCGCCGGCACCGGAGGGCCGAGGGGAGCGTCCGCCCGCCTCGGCCCCCCGGCCGGTCAGGCCGGCCTCCCGCCGGTCAGGCCAGGCCCCGGCGCGCCACGGCGGGGACCCGGTGGCCGGCGATGGACGCCACCATCTCCAGCACCTGACGGGTCTCGGCCACCTCGTGCACCCGGTACACCTGCGCCCCCAGCCACGCGGAGACGGCGGTCGTCGCCAGCGTGCCGATCAGCCGTTCCTTCACCGGCCGGTCCAGCGTCTCCCCGACGAAGTCCTTGTTGGACAGCGACACCAGCACCGGCCACCCCGTGGCCACCATCTCGTCCAGCCGCCGCGTCGCCTCCAGGCTGTGCCGGGTGTTCTTCCCGAAGTCGTGCCCGGGATCGATCAGCACCGACTCGCGCGGCACCCCGAGCGCGACCGCCCGCTCCGCCAGCCCCACGGTCACGTCCAGGATGTCGGCCACGACGTCGTCGTACGTCACCCGGTGCGGACGCGTACGCGGCTGCGCGCCCCCGGCGTGCGTGCACACCAGCCCCACCCCGTAGCGGGCCGCGACCTCCGCGAGGCCCGGGTCGACCCCGCCCCACGCGTCGTTCAGCAGGTCCGCGCCGGCCTCGCACACGGCCTCGCCGACCTCGGCCCGCCAGGTGTCCACGCTGATGACCACGTCGGGGAAGCGCCGCCGCACCTCCGCGACGAAACCGACCGTCCGGCGCGCCTCCTCCTGCGCCGTGACCTCTTCGCCGGGCCCGGCCTTGACCCCGCCGATGTCGATGATCGCGGCGCCCTCGGCCACCGCCTGCTCCACACGTGCGAGGGCCGGCTCGTCGCGGAAGGTGGCTCCCCGGTCGTAGAAGGAGTCCGGCGTCCGGTTCACGATCGCCATGATCACCGGCTCGTGCGGCCCGAATTCCCGCCTGCCCAGCCTGAGCATCCGCTGTGACCTCTCCTAGTACGTTCCGCAGTACGGCCGCCTGCGACCCTAACTGTCAGACTCGCATGGCACGATCGGACCCTGACAGTTTCGGCTTCCGGCACAGCGTCCGGTGAACGAGCGTGGGGACCCTACGGCGATGGTGATGTTCTTGTTCCTGGTCGTCGCGCTGGCCGTCGTGGTCGCCGCGGTGACCCTGGCCGTGGTGGGCGGCGGGGAGAGCGCCCCGCTGCCCGAGGCGGCGCCCGAGCGGCTCCAGGACCCCCTCCCCGCGGACCGCCCGGTGGGCCGCGCGGACGTGGAGGGCCTGCGCTTCCCCCTCGCCCCGCGCGGCTACCGCATGGCCGACGTCGACGACGCGCTCGGCCGGCTCGCCGCGGAACTGGCGGAGCGGGACGCCCGCATCGCCGACCTGGAGTCCGCACTGGCCGGCGCGAGAGCCGCAGCGGCGCACGCGCACCCCGCACAGCCGGACCGGAGCGAGGGCCCGGAGGAGCAGCGATGACCACCCAAGCGGCCGTTCCCGGGCCGGACGGCGCCCTGCGCTGTCCCTGGGCCCTGTCCACCGTCGACTACGTGGCGTACCACGACGAGGAGTGGGGCCGCCCGGTCCACGGCGACGACGCCCTGTTCGAGCGGCTCAGCCTGGAGGCCTTCCAGTCGGGCCTGTCCTGGATCACGATCCTGCGCCGCCGCCCGGGCTTCCGCGCGGCCTTCGCCGGCTTCCGCATCGAGAAGGTCGCCGCCTTCACCGAGACCGACCGCGACCGCCTGCTCACCGACCCCGGCATCATCCGCAACCGGGCCAAGATCGACGCCACCCTCGCCAACGCCCGCGTCCTCGCCGACTGGCCGACGGGCGAGCTGGACGAGCTGATCTGGTCCCACGCCCCCGACCCGGCCACCCGCCCGGCCCCGAAGACCCTCGCGGACGTCCCGGCGGTGACCCCGGAGTCGACGGCGCTCTCCAAGGCCCTGAAGAAGCGGGGGCTCAGATTCGTGGGCCCGACGACGGCGTACGCGCTGATGCAGGCGTGCGGCCTGGTCGACGACCACCTGGAGACGTGCGTGGCCAGGAGCGCCCGCTGAGTCACCGGCCCAGGTACTTCGGCTTCTCCTTGTTCACGAACGCCTGGACGGCGATGGCGTGATCCTCGGACCGGCCCGCCCGGGTCTGGAGCTCGTCCTCCTTCTCCAGCGTCTCGGCGAGGGAGTGGGTCAGCCCGAAGGCCACCGCCTCCTTGATCGCCGCGTACGCCACCGTCGGCCCCGAGGCCAGCGCCCGCGCCACCTTCCCGGCCTCCGCGCGCAGCTCGGCGGAGGGGACGACCCGGTTGGCGATCCCCAGCTCCAGCGCGTCCTGCGCGCTGATGCTGCGCGGGAAGAGCAGCAGGTCGGCGGCGCGGCTCGGGCCGATCACCCGGGGCAGCGTCCAGGAGATCCCGGAGTCGGCGGTGAGGGCCACACCGGCGAACGACGTGTTGAAGGAGGCGCTGTCCGCCACCAGCCGGTAGTCCGCGGCGAGCGCGAAGCCGAACCCGGCGCCCGCCGCCACGCCGTTCACCGCCGCGACCACCGGCTTCGGCGCTCCGGCGAGCGCCCGCACGATCGGGTTGTAGTGCTCTCTGACCGTGGTCATCGTCTGCCCGGACCCGGTCTCCCGGTCACTGGCCAGCAGCCCGATGTGCTCCTTGAGGTCCTGGCCCACGCAGAACGCCCGGTCCCCGGCGGCGGTCAGCAGGATCGCCCGCACGGCCGTGTCCCCGGCCGCCGTTTCCGCCGCCTCCCGGAGGGCGGCCTTGGTCGCGATGTTCAGCGCGTTCATCGCCTCCGGGCGGTTCAGCGTGATCGTCGCGAGTCCGTCGCTGACCTCGTAGAGCACGGTGTCGGCCATGGCGCATCCCCTCTGCTTCGCGGCTGGTGACGTACCGCTCAGTACGTCCATGTCTGAGGACAGCATGGCGGAGATCGCCGTCCGAGGGCCGGACCGGTCGTGTGACCTGCGTCAAAGAAAACCGGAGCGGAAGCCGTCGGCGGATCTTCGTGCGGGGGCGCAGTATCGCAGCCACATCGCCGAATTGGGTGGTTTTGCTCGCGCGCGTTGCCCAAGCGATGCCGACCGATGTTGGTCATCGGGTCCTGCGATGCGGGATAATGGCCTGGAAGCAATGTGTTCGATGCCGGTGTCGCGTGTCCGTTCCGGATGGCGGGTGCCCCGTGGGGCCGTCGGCAGACGATGAGCTGGTTTCAGGAAGGGGAACGAGCATGGCGGCCATGAAGCCGCGGACGGGTGATGGCCCGCTCGAGGTGACCAAGGAGGGGCGGGGCATCGTCATGCGCGTTCCGCTCGAAGGCGGCGGTCGACTCGTCGTCGAGCTGACCCCTGACGAGGCCGAGGCGCTCGGCGACGCCCTGAAGAAGGTCGTCGTCTGACGCCCCAGCGATCAGTCCTTCCGGCTGCCCCGGCATCGTACGCGGTGCCGGGGCAGCCGCGTTCCCGCACCCCGCCGGGGCCTCAGCGCTTGACGGCGCACAGCAGGCCGTCGCCCACCGGCAGCAGCGAGGGGACCAGTTCCTGGCTCTCCCGCACGGTGCGCAGCAGCTCGCGCAGCCGCAGCACCTCGGTGGGCTGCGGCCCGGAGTCGACCGTACGGCCGTTGGCGAACACGCCCTCGAACACCACCAGGCCGCCCGGCCGCAGCAGACGCAACGATTCAGCGAGGTAGTCCGGGTACTCCAGGCGGTCCCCGTCGCAGAAGACGAGGTCGTAGCCGGCGTCCGCGAGGCGCGGGAGCACGTCCAGCGCGCGGCCGGGGATGAACCGGGCCCGGTTGCTGGCGAAGCCGCAGACGCGGAAGGCCTGCCGGGCGAACTGCTGGTGCTCCGGCTCCGGGTCCACCGTGGTGAGCACCCCGTCCGGCCGCATCCCGTGCAGCAGATGGATGCCGGAGACCCCGCAGCCCGTGCCGATCTCCGCGACCGCCTTCGCGTCCACGGAGGCGGCGAGCAGTCGCAGCGCGGCGCCCGTGCTGGGCGACACCGAGCGCAGCCCTGCCTCGCGGGCCCGGTCGCGGGCCCAGCGCAGCGCTTCGTCCTCGGCGACAAAGGCGTCGGCGAACGCCCAGCTCGTCTGCCGGTTGCCGGTAATGACCCTCTCCTGTCCCCGTGGTTGCCTGGGCGTGACTGTATCCGTTGGCGTCGGGAACCCGCAGATGGGACCGGGCGTTTAGAAGGATGAGCCGGTGACCGGGGACGCGACGGGGGGCGAGAGGTGGGACAGGACGCCGAGCAACTGCTGACGCAGCCGCATGAGCCGTATCAGCGTGTATCAAATTCTCGTAAAACCGCTTATCCGGAGCTAACGGGCGAGGTGGCTATGGTAGGGGCTCCACTGGACACCACCAGAGCCGACAGGGGAGGTGCGGCTGCGCCCGGGGACCGGGGTGGAGTGCTGCGGCGCTTCCTCGGGTCGGCGGGCAGGCCGAAATCCGTGACCGACACCGCTGCCGACAGCCACGCCGCCGGCCTCGCCACGGGCGAGACCCAGACCGCGACCTTCGCCACCGACGCGGACGCGCAGGCGTGGACTCCGCCCGCGTGGGAGGAGATCGTCAGCACACACAGCGGCCGGGTCTACCGGCTCGCCTACCGCCTGACGGGCAACCAGCACGACGCCGAGGACCTCACCCAGGAGGTCTTCGTCCGGGTCTTCCGCTCCCTGTCGACGTACTCGCCGGGCACCTTCGAGGGCTGGCTGCACCGCATCACCACGAACCTCTTCCTGGACATGGTCCGGCGCAAGCAGCGCATCCGCTTCGACGCCCTCGGCGAGGACGCCGCCGACCGCCTGGCCAGCCGGGAGCCCACCCCGCAGCAGCTCTTCAACGACGCCCACTTCGACGCCGACGTCCAGCAGGCCCTCGACACCCTCGCGCCCGAGTTCCGCGCCGCCGTCGTCCTGTGCGACATCGAGGGCCTGTCGTACGAGGAGATCGCCGCGACCCTCGGCGTGAAGCTCGGCACGGTCCGCTCCCGCATCCACCGCGGCCGCTCCCAGCTCCGCAAGGCCCTCGCGCACCGCTCGCCGGAGGCCCGCGCGGCCGAGCGGCGCTCCTTCCTGACTCCCCGTGTCCCCGCTCTGGGGGGAGGGGGCGCGACCGCGTGAGTGGATCTCGGCCGAAACCTGTCGAGGAGGCGCGCCTCGCAGAGCAGCACCTGGGAGACCGGCTCTCCGCCCTCGTGGACGGAGAGCTCGGTCATGAGACGCGTGAGCGCGTCCTCGCGCACCTGGCGACCTGCGCCCGGTGCAAGGCGGAGGCGGACGCCCAGCGCGCGCTGAAGAACGTGTTCGCGGAGGCGGCCCCGCCCCCGCCCTCGGCGAGCTTCCTGGCCCGCCTCCAGGGCCTTCCCGGGGGAGGTGACCCGGACGGCGGCGGCACGCCGTCACCCGGGGGCGGACTCCTCGGCGGCGGCACCCCCGCCGCACCGTCCGACGACCCCGGGCCGTTCGGCGTGAGCCGCGGCGAGCGTCTCCCGTTCGGCTACGTCCCCGCCCGTGCCCCCGGCTTCCTCCCGGCCCGCACGGACCGCGTCGCCGCGCCCGAGGACCGGGGCTTCCGCATCCACCCCGTCGGCCGCACCGACGACGGCCGCTCCGCCTCGCGCGGACTGCGGTTCGCGTTCGCCGCCGCCGGTGCGGTGTCGCTGGCCGCGGTCGCCCTCGGCGGCGTGACCAGCTCCCTCCCCGGCGACCTGACCACGGACGCCCGCGGCGGCACCGGCGCCGGCAGCAACGTGACCCCGGCCCGCCCGGCCGGCACCGGCGCGGGCGGAGGCGCGGCCACCCCGGACACCCAGCGCCGGCGCCAGGTGGGGCCGCTGCTCGGCCAGGCCGGCGCGCTGCTCGCGCCGGCCCCGGCGCCGACCACCCTGTCCGCGCCGCTGCTCCCCGGAGGCCCGGCCCCGGCCGCCGGGCAGGACCGAACCGAGCCGGTGCGCCCCGTCACCGCGCCGATGCTGGCCGGTGTGGCCGCCGTCTCCCCGCTGATACGCAAGCTCGACGAGACCGTGCCCCTGCCGCTCGCCGACTGGCCCACCGCCCCCGCGGTCACCGGCTCCGGCCTGCTGTCCGCCCCCGTCCCCGACACCACCCCCGCTCCCACCGCCCCCGCTCCCGCCGTGCCCCACCAGTCCCCCTGACGGGCCACTGCGCCCGGGCCCGCGAACCTGGTTGAATCCTGTGAGACCGCTCCCGCGGCGATGACCCGGGGGCGGTGGACGACGTTCCGAGGCCGCGGCAGCGCGCGGTCGCGGCCCAGCCGTGGGGAGAGCATGAACGAGGGGAACCGTGTCCCGCCGGTGAACGGACCGGAGGGAGCGGCGGGGCCGGCACCGGCCGGCCGGACCGGGGCGCCCGGGGGCGCCGTACCGGAAGCCACCGGGTCCGACGGCGACTTCGAACTGGCCAGGCCGACGCGGCCACCGGCGGCCGCGGACGGAGAGGGAACCCACGGCACCGGCACCGAGGGAGCCGTCCGGGGCGAGACCGGGGGAGGAACAGGGCCGGCCATCCGGGGAGACGCCGAAGGAGACGGCCGGGGAGATGCCGGTGGCGACGGCCGGAGTGATGCCGGTGGCGAATCCCGGGAAGGCGCCGGCGGAGACACCCGTGGAGAGCGAGGAGGCGTCGGTGGCGACGCCGTAGCGGCCGGGGAGACCTCCTGGGCGGCCCCCTCCGAGCGGCCCAGGCCGCTGCACGACCCCGACCCGTACGGCACCCCGCCGTACGGCCGGCCCGGCCCCTGGGCGCCCGCACCGCCGGTGCAGCATCCGGCGGCGACCCCGGCGCACGGAACGGCCGTGTCCGCGCCCACGGCCGCGCCCACGCCCGTAGCGCCTACGCCGCACCTGGCCGCCCCCGCACCGGCCCCTACCGCCCCCGTCCCTCCCGGCACCGCCGCGCAGGGGGCCGACCCCTGGGGCCGGTACGACCCCTGGGCCGCCGGTTCCGCCACCGAGCAGGCGCCGGCCCGGGGGCCGCTCCAGCAGACCGGTGAGCCCGTGCCGACGGAGCAGCAGCGCAAGAGGAGCGCGCGGCGCCTGCTGTTCGCGTGGACCCTGGTCGTCGCCCTGATCTCCGCGGGCGTCGGCGGAGTCGCCGGCGCCTATGTCCAGCGCGAGGGCCTCGGCGACGGCGTACGGCTGCCGCAGGCCGGGAGCGTGCCGGCCGGCCGGGCGCCGGACAGCGTGGCCGGCATCGCGGCCCGCGCCCTGCCCAGCGTGGTCACGCTGCACGTCCGGGGGGCCGACGAGGCGGGCACCGGCACGGGCTTCGTCCTCGACGCCCAGGGGCACATCCTCACCAACAACCACGTGGTCGAGCCCGCCGGGACGGGCGGCGAGATATCCGTGACGTTCAGCAGCGGTGACACCGTCAAGGCTAGGGTCGTCGGCCGGGACAGCGGCTACGACCTCGCCGTGGTCCAGGTGCGCGGCGTCCACGGGCTCACCCCGCTGCCCCTCGGCAACTCCGACGACGTCCAGGTCGGCGACCCGGTCGTCGCCATCGGCGCCCCCTTCGACCTCGCCAACACGGTCACCTCCGGGATCATCAGCGCCAAGGAGCGGCCGATCACCGCCGGCGGGGAGAAGAGCGACGGCAGCGATGTGTCGTACGTCGACGCGCTGCAGACCGACGCCCCCATCAACCCGGGCAACTCCGGCGGTCCGCTGCTCGACTCCCGGGCCCAGGTCATCGGCATCAACTCCGCCATCCGCTCCGCCGGCGGCGGTTCCGAGGCCGAGGGCGGCCAGGCCGGGTCCATCGGGCTCGGCTTCGCCATACCCGTCAACCAGGCCAAACGCGTCGCCGAGGAACTGATCGACGACGGCCGCGCCACGCACCCCGTCATCGGCGTCACCCTCGACATGGGCTACACCGGCGACGGCGCCCGTGTCGACAGCAAGAGCGCGAACGGCGGTCCCGCCGTCACCCGGGGCGGACCCGGCGAGCGGGCCGGGCTCAAGGCGGGCGACGTCATCACCGCGGTCGGCGGTGAGCGCGTCCACACCGGTGAGGAACTGATCGTCAAGATCCGCGCCCACCGGCCGGGGGACCGGCTGCGGCTGACGGTCGAGCGGGACGGCGGCGAGCGGGAGGTGTCACTCGTGCTGGGCGTGTCGGAGCAGAACTGACAGAAGTCTCACCTTGGGACGGTACCGGTCGGACAGGAACGCCGGGTACCGTTGAGCGACCGAGGACATCGCAAGGAGCGTCAGGTGTTCAATGACATAGGACCACTGGAGCTGGTGACGATCATCGTGCTCGCCGTGCTCGTCTTCGGTCCGGACAAGCTCCCGAAGGTCATCCAGGACGTGATGCGCACGATCCGGAAGATCCGCGAGTTCTCGGAGAGCGCCAAGCAGGACATCCGTTCCGAACTGGGTCCCGAGTTCAAGGACTTCGAGTTCGAGGATCTGAACCCCAAGACGTTCCTCCGCAAGCAGCTGGACAACGACGAGCTGGGGCTCAAGGAGATCCGCAACGGCTTCGACCTGAAGAAGGAGATGGCGGAGGTCACGGACGCGGTCCACGGCCGCGACGGTTCGTCCTCCACGTCGTCCTCCTCGCCCTCGCCGTCCTCCGGCGGGCGCGTGGACATGACCAAGAAGCCCGAGACCCCCGGGGACGACGAGCGCCCGCCCTTCGACGCGGACGCCACGTAGCTGCGTCCGCCGGCGCTCCCGCCCGCCGACACGCGCGCGTCCGTACGCCGCGCACGTGACGCGTTTCATAGCGCACGCCCGTCGCACACGACCTGAACAGGCCGTACGCGCGACCCACGCGCCAGCGCCTGCCCTGCTGCCTTCGGCGGTGTGGATATGCTGCCGAGTTGTTGTGCGGACCGGACGCGTACGCCCGAATGGGGGGCGGGCCACCCCGGTCCGACGAGAGCGAGGAGGCGTCCGGGCAGATGGAGACGACTAGTCGGGTGGGCGCGCAGGTGCCGGCCGGGGAGGGCGGACAGCAACTCCCCTCCGGTGGGCGTACGGTCGACGGTTACCTGCGGGCGCCCTTCCCGTGGTACGGGCTCGACGAGGCGTTCACGGGGCCGCGCTGGCTGATGCAGGTCGGTACGGCCGCCGACGGCGCCGTCGAGCACGGCTCGATCGGGCACGGCGACGAGCCCTCGGTGCGGGGCGAGACCGGTTCCGCCGGCGAGCCCCGGGAGAAGTTCGCGGTCGTGGTCACCGTCGCCGCACAGCCGTCCCGGCGGAGCGCCGACGGCACGGGACTGCTGGAGGCCACCTCGGTGTCCTCGGCGGCATGGCTGGCCGGGGTGGGGCTGCTGTCGTTCACCTGGCCCGGGCAGATGGACCACAGTCTGCGGGACGACTGGCTGGACCAGCAGACGGAGACGGCGTGGGCCCTGGCCGACGACTTGGAGGGCCCGGAGTGGTCCCGGCTCTCCCTGCCCGTGGACGGCGTGTCCGCCTCGTTCCACTACCGGGAGTCCGAGTACGGCTGGGTCCTGGCCGGCACCACGGAGTCGGGGGTCCACCTGGGCGCGTACGGCCGGGGAATGAGCGCGTACGGCCTCGGCTTCTCGGTCATCAAGGACATCGCGGCCTACGCCTGACGGGCCGGGCCCGGGTGTGCCGCCGCCCGGGCCGGCCCGTGCGTTCAGCGGGTCAGGCTCTTGAAGATCGTCACGATGGCCACGAACTGGGCCAGGATCCAGGTGACCCCCACGGACAAGCCGCGTAGCTGGTGGATGGAGACCAGCAGGGCGAAACCGCTGGGCCAGTACTTCCGCTCCCTCCGGAACGTCGCCAGGTCCATCCAGACGCTGGTGAGCGTCAGGATGGCGAGGAGCAGCGCGGCGTACAGGAGGAGCTGGCGGGGGTCGGTGTCCATGAGGTGGATGAGCGCGGCGGCCAGCACCGCCGGGAAGCCGTAGGCGGCCGTGAGGAGCCAGGCCCGCCCCTGGCTGCGGTGCCCGGGCAGCAGGCGCCACAGCGCCCCCAGCGTGAAGCCGGCGACCGCCCACCCCAGCTGGTAGAGGACCAGGTCCGCGATGAACTCCGGGAGGCCGATGGGGGAGTACAGGGCCTGCTGCCGGGCGTAGGCGTCCTGCGCCTGGTAGTAGACGAGCAGCGCGGTGGCCGGCGTCCCGAACCAGAACGCCAGACGGGCCGCGCGGACCGCGTTGGACCACCAGTGCCCTTCAGGTCCCCAGGCCAGCGCGAGGTCCAGCACCGAGATCTGCTCCGGTGGGTCGTCCCCCTCGTACGCGGTGACCACCCACTGGTGCAGCTCGTTCAGTTTCTCCTCCAACTGCTCGCAGGTCACCTGGCCGGCGTGACCCTGGTCCAGCAGGTGCATCTGGTGGTTCGCGGTGCGGTACTGGCGGGCCTTCTCCAGCAGTTCGTTCCTGTCCTGCTCGCCGCGCAGCCGCTCCCCGCGCCAGTGCTCCCCCATCCGGCTCAGCACGGACCACCGCCGCCCCAGGGCGAGAAGGGCGTACAGGGCGAGGATGTTCAGGCCCAGCCAGACGCCGTACAGCGCGCCGGCGCCCGCGAACCTCGCGGCCCGGACGCCGACGAAGAAGGCGAACAGCGAGACGGTCAGCAGGAGATCCGGCCTGCTCGGCCCCAGCGGGAACCGCTCGTGTCCCTGGCGGCCGGGTGTCCCGGGCGGTCTGCTGCGGAAGCGCAGCAGAGCCAGCAGGGCGATCCCCGTCAGCACCCAGCTGTAGGCGTAGAGCCATCTCAGGTCCGTGTAGAAGAAGTTGGCGAACATCTGGCTCAGGGCCGCGTTGTGAGCAGCGGGGTCGGGCTGCTCGACGAGCCAGTTGACGCGTTCCCAGCGCCGTTCGTTCACCCACCAGGCGCACGCGAGGAGCACCACGGCGACGCCGGCCAGCACGCTTCCGGCCACGGCCACGCACCGGACCGGGTCGTCGTCCCAGCACCTGGTCCAGCGCCGCCCGCGCAGCAGTCCTCCTTCGCGCACGAAGCGCCAGGCCCAGGCGGCCATCGCGGCCAGCCACAACCACACGGTCACCAGTCCCAGCAGGGCGAGCCCGAAGCGGCCGAAGGCGGTCGTCGTCCTCGCCCCCAGGCTCCCGGGAAGCCCGAAGACATCGTGGGCCAGGATCACCAGCAGGCCGGTGCCCGCCACCGCACACGTGGTCGCCATGACGGCCAGTGCCTGACGACGCCGGCTGTCCGCCGGCCGGGCCGGCGCGTCCGGGCCGGCGCCCGCCGGGGTCCGTGACGCGGCCGGGCTCCACGGGCGGGCGGCGAAGACGAGGGCCACGCCCGCGGGGATGCACAGAAGGGCGTGCGACCGGGGGGAGAACCGGCCCTGCGGGACGAACAGGAGCAGTGCCAGAGCGACCCCCGCGCTCAGACCGGCCCACTCCAGCAGCGTGCGCGTGAAGCTGACGTCCTGTCCGGAGCCGGTGTCCGGGGCGTCCGCCGTGGACGGCCGGGCCTCCTCCTCCGGTGCCGGCCGCCGTGCCGCGCCGCGCCCGGTGGCTTGCTCGGCGGGCTCGGCACGCAGTGCGGCCACGGCGATCAGGATCGAGGCGCACACCCACCACGAGGCGATGCCCGCGGTGGCCCAGAGCGACTGACCGAGCTCCATCGGCAGCAGGCGCTGCCAGGGTGGATCGACCTCCACCTGCACCTCTTCGGGCAGCTTGTCCTCCCACACCAGGTGGGTCCCGGTGGAGAACGACGCGTGTTCCACGAGGTCGTTGAAACTGAGGCCGCCCAGATCGACCTCGATCCGCTCCCACCGGGCGGTGTGGAGCGTCGGCGGCCACAGGTAGATCATCCACGTCCGTCCCGTGGGGATGACCTGCCAGGGGCCCACGAGGACGGGGTTTGCCGACGTGATCCAGTTGTAGGCGACGTAGTGCACCGTGACCGCGGCGTCGGTGGCGGTCACCACCGGGTCGTGGGGGCGCCATTCGCTCCGGCCCCCGGGGGCCTCGTCCCCGAGCAGCAGGCACCGCATCGCCTGGCGGTACTGCGGGGACTCCTCACCGAACGTCAGATGCCTGGCGTGCGGCCACTGTCGGGGCACCCGTACCGTCATGTCGGACGTGAGCAGGGGAGTCGAGCGCTTGTGCTGCTCCAGCCGCAGGGTGGCGCTGACGGTGCTTCCCCTGAGGCCGTCCGCCATGCAGCCGGTACCGGCATCGCGCTGCCGTGCCTGGGCCGGACCGCACCCCCCGGCCCATGCCGCCAGCACCAGGAGCGGCAGCAGCAGCCGCCACCACCGAGTCATCGCCATGGGGCCGCCACCTCTCCCTGTCCCGGCGAATGTAGACAAAGCGTTGTACATGTCATGCGCGGACACACGGCGGACCGCCCTCACCCACCTGCTTGGGCGTGCCGGCGGCATTTGCGGGGGCTGGCCGGGCGTCCGACAATGGAAGCCCGGTGACCGTCAGCCGATTGACGGAGGACCCATGACCGACACCGAAACGGGCGTCCCGCGCACTCCGCTTCCCCGGTTCGAGGAGGCCGAAGGACTGGGGCCCCAGGACGCGGAGTTCGTCGAGGATCTGGTGGCGGTGCTGGCCAGGCACGGGAATCTGGACCGGTTCGGACTCTGCCTGCTGCACGACCACTTCCCGCTGCGCGCCGGTGAAGTGCTGGTGGAGACGAACGACCCCGTGGCCCGCACACTGCACGCCCACGTCGAGAAGGCGGACGGGACGCGGCACGCCAAAGCGTCGCAGTGGCGGTTCGTGCCGCACGCCGGCCAGGAGCCGGACGACGCGGGGACCGCGGGCGGCTCCGTGCAGGAGATCATGCTGTGCACCACGCTCGACCTCTGCCCCGGGCGCGCGGACGGCCACGAGAGCCGTGACGGCCACGAGAGCCGTTGAGCGCGCCGGGTACGGCGAGGTGAGCGCGCCGGGTACGGCGAAGGGGCGCCGTCCGTGAAGACGGCGCCCCTTCGGCGTGGCGGACCCGGAACGTGGTGGCGGACCTAGAACTTGTTCCTCGGCGTGATCCCCAGCGACAGCCCCGCCAGCCCCCGCTGCCGCCCGCCCAGCTTGCCGGCGATCGCGCGCAGCGCGGAGCCCGCCGGGGAGTCCGGGTCGGTCAGGACGACCGGCTTGCCCTCGTCGCCGCCCTCGCGGAGGCGGACGTCGATCGGGATGCTGCCCAGGACGGGAACGGACGCGCCCGTGGTGCGGGTGAGACCGTCGGCGACCAGCTGGCCGCCGCCCGTGCCGAAGACGTCGACCATCTCGCCGCAGTGCGGGCAGGGCAGGCCGGACATGTTCTCGACCACGCCGACGATCTTCTGGTGGGTCTGTACGGCGATGGAGCCGGCCCGCTCGGCCACCTCGGCCGCCGCCTGCTGCGGGGTCGTCACGACCAGGATCTCGGCGTTCGGGACGAGCTGCGCGACGGAGATCGCGATGTCACCGGTGCCGGGCGGCAGGTCCAGCAGCAGGACGTCCAGGTCGCCCCAGTAGACGTCCGCCAGGAACTGCTGGAGCGCGCGGTGCAGCATCGGGCCGCGCCAGACGACCGGCGCGTTGCCCGGGGTGAACATGCCGATCGAGATGACCTTCACGCCGTTCGCGGACGGCGGCATGATCATGTTCTCGACCTGGGTGGGACGGCCGTCGGCGCCCAGCATGCGCGGCACGCTGTGGCCGTAGATGTCCGCGTCCACGACGCCGACCTTCAGGCCGTCGGCCGCCATCGACGCGGCCAGGTTCACCGTCACCGAGGACTTGCCGACGCCGCCCTTGCCGGACGCGACCGCGTAGACCCGGGTGAGGCTGCCCGGCTTGGCGAAGGGGACCTCGCGCTCTGCCTGGCCGCCGCGCAGGGCCGTCGCCAGCTCCCTGCGCTGCTCGTCGCTCATCACGTCCAGGGTGACGTCGACGCGGGTGACGCCCTCGACCCGGGAGACCGCCTCGGTGACGCGCTGCGTGATGGTGTCGCGCATCGGGCAGCCGGACACCGTCAGGTACACGGTGACCGCGACCGCTCCGTCCGCGCCGATCTCCACCGATTTGACCATCCCGAGTTCGGTGATCGGGCGGTTGATCTCGGGGTCGTTCACCGTCGCCAGTGCCTCGCGCACCGCGTCTTCCGTAGCCATAAGGACGATGGTACGGCGCGCCGGGGGGCGTCCGGGATGCCCCTCAGCGGTCGTCTGTGTCACGTCCCGGCGGCCGTTCCGCCCGTTCCGCCGGGAATACGACGTGACCCGGGTGCCCGTCGTGGCGGCGGCGCTCCTCCAGCTCCTTGACCAGGTCCTGGAGCTCCGAGCGGATCCAGTCGCGGGTGGCCACCTCGCCCAGGCCCGTGCGCAGGGCGGCGACCTCCCGGGTCAGGTACTCGGTGTCGGCGATGGACCGCTCGTTCTGCTTGCGGTCCTGCTCCAGGTTGACCCGGTCCCGGTCGTCCTGCCTGTTCTGCGCGAGCAGGATCAGCGGGGCCGCGTAGGACGCCTGGAGGGACAGCATCAGGGTCAGGAAGATGAACGGGTACTCGTCGAAGCGCAGGTGGCGGGGCGCGGCGACGTTCCACACCACCCACACGATGATGACGACCGTCATCCAGACGATGAAGCGCCCGGTGCCCAGGAAGCGGGCGATCTTCTCCGACAGCCGTCCGAAGGCCTCCGGGTCCCACTCGGGCAGGATCCGGCGGCGCGGCGCGCGCGGCTGGTCCAGCCGGGTGGTCCGGGGCCGCCCGGCGGCCGTGGCGCCCGCCGGATGACGCTCGCGGGTCGCGGTCTCGCGCTCAGGAGCCATGCGTGGGCGCCTCCTCTCCCTGATCGAGGTGGAACTCGGTCTCGCGCCAGTCGTCGGGCAGCATGTGGTCCAGTACGTCGTCCACGGTCACCGCGCCGAGCAGCGATCCGGACTCGTCCACCACGGGCGCCGCCACCATGTCGTACGTGGCGAAGAACCCGGCGATGACCGGCAGGGCCGCGTCCGGGGACAGCGTCTGGAGATCGTCGTCCACGAGCGAGCTGACCAGGGTGTACGGCGGGTCGCGCAGCAGCCGCTGGAAGTGGACGGTGCCCAGGTACTTGCCGGTCGGGGTCTCGTCGGGCGGGCGGCAGACGTAGACCTGGGCGGCGAGGGCGGGGGACAGGTCCGGGTTGCGGACCCGGGCGAGCGCGTCGGCGACCGTCGCGTCGGGCCGCAGCACGATCGGCTCCGTCGTCATCAGACCGCCGGCCGTGTGCTCCTCGTACGACATCAGGCGGCGCATGTCGGCCGCGTCGGAGGGCTGCATCAGGCTCAGCAGCCGCTCCTTGTCCGCCTCGGGCAGCTCAGCGAGCAGGTCGGCCGCGTCGTCCGGGTCCATCGCCTCCAGCACGTCCGCCGCGCGCTCCTCCTTCAGCTTGCCGAGGATCTCGATCTGGTCGTCCTCCGGCAGCTCCTCCAGCACGTCGGCGAGCCGGTCGTCGTCCAGGGCGGCGGCGACCTCGGCCCGCCGTTTCGCGGAGAGGTGGTGCAGGACGTTGGCGAGGTCGGCGGGGCGCAGCTGCTCGAAGGTGGCGAGCAGGCTCTCGGCGCCCTGTCCGTGCTCCTCCAGCGAGAACCCGGTGACGGCCGACCACTCGGCGGTCAGCGTCTCCCCCTTCGCCCGGCGGAAGGCGCCGCCCTTCCTGCCCTTGCGCAGGAAGACGCGGTCGACCTCCCAGTCCCGGCGGGCGGGCAGCTGCTGCACGGACACGTCGAGGACGGTGACCTCCTCGCCGGTCTCCACCAGCGTCACGCGCCGGTCCAGCAGTTCGCCGAAGACCAGCCGCTCGGTGGGCCGCTGCTCGAAGCGGCGGACGTTGACCACGCCGGTGGTGATGACCTGGCCGGACTCGATGCCGGTGACCCGGGTCATGGGCAGGAAGATGCGGCGCCGGGTGGACAGCTCGACGACCAGCCCGAGGATGCGCGGGGGCCGTCGCCCGACGCGCAGCATGACGACCAGATCGCGGACGCGACCCACCTGGTCGCCGGTCGGATCGAAGACGGGGACCCCGGCGAGGTGCGAGACGAAGATCCGGGGGGCGCCGGCTGCCATGGCTGTGCTTCCTTTGCCTGGGAGTCGCTGGGAATCTGCCTGGGAGTCGCTGAGGACTGCTGTGGGTGGAATTTGCTCGGATTTGCCCGCGGGGGTGCGCTTCAGGCTAGCCCGTACCGCTCGGATACGCCCTGGTGGGGGGTCCGGACGGACTGGCTCCGCCGGGCGGGCGGGGCACCGGTACGCTGCGGTACGCCGCTCAGGAACCGTCAGAAAGGCGATCCCACCCGTGACTGCGATGCCCCGGGGCCGTGCCCGCCGGACCGCGCTGCTGACCGCGACCTGCGCCCTGGCGGTGACGGGAGCGATGGTGCTGTCGGGGTGCGGCGGCGACGATCCGGACGCGGGCACCAACGGGGTGGGCAAGCTGCCCGCCGACAGGATCGAGGCGAAGACGCGGGCGGCGGCGGAGGCGGCGTCGGCCGTGCGGCTGGCCGGGACCGTGGTGACCAGTGGCC
The DNA here is from genome assembly GCF_040704085.1 of Streptomyces sp. NPDC047841. Taxonomy (NCBI): domain Bacteria; kingdom Bacillati; phylum Actinomycetota; class Actinomycetes; order Kitasatosporales; family Streptomycetaceae; genus Streptomyces; species Streptomyces sp. NPDC047841. Next base: position 318,370 of record NZ_JBEYRP010000012.1, on the reverse strand, counting down.
GTACGTACCGGCTGGACATGCGGCTCAAGGACGACGGCGGGACCGGGTCGGTGACCTCGCAGGGGGCGACCTTCAAGCTGCTGCGGATCGGCGAGGAGCTGTACCTCAAGGCCGACGCGGACTTCTGGAGCCACGCCGACGGCAGCGACGGCGCCGCGGGCAAGCTGGGCGGCAAGTACGTGAAGGTGCCGCAGGGGGACCCCTCGTACAAGAAGTTCAGCGGTTTCACGGACAAGGACGTCCTCCTCGACGGTCTCCTCACGCTGCACGGCACGTTGGCGACGGACGGCCACCACACCGACGGGACGGGTACCCGCACGGTCCGCGTCACCGGCGACAAGGGCGCCGGCGGCACGCTGGACGTGTCCCTCGAGGGCACGCCCTACCCCCTGCGCCTGGTCCGCGCCGGCGACGCCGGGACGCTCCGCTTCTCCGACTGGGGCAGGAACTTCACCGTCGAGGAACCGGCCAAGTCGGAGACGGTGGACTACGGCAGGCAGCTGCCGGCGTCGTAGGGGAGCCGCGGGGCCGTGGGACGGTTGCCGCGGGGGCGGCCGGTCACTTGCCCTTGCGGCGTCTGAGCAACAGTTTCGGCAGGCCCGCCGGCACCGGTCTGCGGGTGGTCGCCGGAGTCGTGACCGGGCGCTGCGCCAGGTTCCCGTCCGGCAGCGGGGCCACCTCTCCGGCCGGTGCCAGGCGGAGCACCCGGCACTCGCGGGCCCAGCGGGCCGGCATCCGCTCGCCGTCGGGGGCGTTCAGCCGCTTGCCCTTCAGCTCGGCGACGGCCGCCTCCCACTCCGGCGAACCGGACGCCAGCTCGGACACGGTCGCCGCGAACGTCACCAGCCGGCCGCCCTTGTCCTTGCTGCGCACGCTCACCTCGGCGGAGCCCCCGTCGGCCAGCCCCTCCAGCGGCTGCTCACCGGGCCCGTCACCGACCACGCACACCGCGCCCTCGTGCCACACGTGCCACAGCGCACGCGCGGCCGTGGCCCCGGCGCCCCTGACCCAGATCAGGCCGGACTTCTTCGCGGCCTCCTCGATGAGGGCCCGGTCGAGCAGCTCGCTTGTCATGCGCCCCAGCCTAACCAGGCCGTACCGGCCCGCTCAGAGCCAGCCGTTGCGCTTCAGCGTGCGGTGGATGCCCACACACAGCGCGGCCGTGATGCCCATGATCACCGGGTAGCCGTACTTCCAGTGCAGCTCGGGCATGTACTGGAAGTTCATGCCGTACACCCCGCACACCATCGTCGGCACGGCGATGATGGCCGCCCACGCGGTGATCTTGCGCATGTCCTCGTTCTGCGCGACGGAGGCCTGCGCGAGGTTGGCCTGGAGGATGGAGTTCAGCAGTTCGTCGAAGCCCAGCACCTGCTCCTGGACCCGGGCGAGGTGGTCGGCGACGTCCCGGAAGTACTTCTGGATGTCCGGGTCGATCAGCCGCATCGGCCGCTCGCTCAGCAGCTGCATCGGCCGCAGCAGCGGCGCCACCGCCCGCTTGAACTCCAGTACCTCGCGCTTGAGTTGGTAGATCCGCGCGGAGTCCACACCGCGCGAGACCCCGCCCCGGCGGCCGGGTGAGAAGACCTCGGTCTCCACCTCGTCGATGTCGTCCTGGACGGCGTCGGCGACCGCGATGTAGCCGTCCACGACGTGGTCGGCGATGGCGTGCAGCACGGCCGAGGGACCCTTGGCGAGCAGCTCGGGGTCGTCCTGGAGGCGGTGCCGCAGGGCCCGCAGCGAGCCCTGGCCGCCGTGCCGGACGGTGATGAAGAAGTCCCGGCCGGTGAAGCACATCACCTCGCCGGTCTCCACGACCTCGCTGTTGGCGGTGAGCCGGTCGTGCTCGACGTAGTGGATGGTCTTGAAGACGGTGAACAGCGAGTCGTCGTACCGCTCCAGCTTCGGCCGCTGGTGGGCCTGCACCGCGTCCTCGACGGCCAGCGGGTGCAGTCCGAACTCGCTCGCGATACCGGCGAACTCGGCCTCGGTCGGCTCGTGCAGCCCGATCCAGACGAAGCCGCCGTCGCGGCGCACCAGCCGCATGGCCTCCTGCGGGCTGAGCGGCCCCGGGCTCTGCACACGGGCGCCGTCGCGGTAGACGGCGCAGTCGACGACGGCCGAGGGCGAGCCGGGGGCGCGCGTGGCGTCGTACGACGTGCTCGTGTCCTTGCGCAGCGAGACACGGGACGACGGGCGGACCACGGCGCGCAGGTCGCGGATCATCGACATGGGCAGGCTCCTTCGCGGGCGGGCAGCGAGGGCACGCGGCGACGGGTGGAACTACCCGGAATGGGGACGTCCTGAGTGCGTGTGTTCGGCACGTCCACAAAGCGGGGAGCACCGCACCGTCACGGTGGCGACTTCGCTGCTGACGCAGAACTGATTCAGGTCAGACAGATCAGGCAAAGCGAAACGAAGTGCTCTTCCGAACGACGGAGCGCAAGGGAAGGCGGCGGCCAGCCGGTAACTACATCAGCAGCCGGAAGAGCGAGTGGTACTGCACGGTCGACTTCGATCCATGACAGCCCCACCTCCTCCGGCCGGTCCCTCGTAAGGGAGTCCCATCGGCGTCGGGACCCGACGGCACGCTTCGGCGTGCTGGCCCCGAACCACCGGCTCAGAGTACCAGCCGCCCGTACTGTCAAGGCGCCGCTTTGCCCGCCGCTGACGAGTTCTATGCTCGGCGCATGGCTGATGTTCTTCCTCTTGTCGAGGCCCGGTTGACCACCGCGCTGGGCGAGCCGGACGCCCGCGCCGCGGTCACCTTCCTCGGCGCGGACCGCATCGAGGTGCTCCGCTTCCAGGAGGGGGACGTCGTCCGTTACGCCACCCTCGGCATGTCCCGGCACCCCATGGCGGACCCCACGGCGATGCTCGCCGATCCGGTCAAGGGCCCCCGCGCCGAACTGGTCCTGTCGGTCCGCGCGGGCCTCGCCGACACCGGCAAGGTGCTCCGCCCGCTCGCCGTGCTCGCCGCGACTCCGCAGGTGGAGGGGCTGGTGGTGACCCCGGGCGCCTCGCTGGACGTGGGCGAGCCGCTGTGGCCGGGCGCCCCCTTCACCTCCGTGCTGGTGGGCGAGCCCGGCGGGCTGGTTCAGGACCTGGAGCTGGACGCCCCGATGGACCCGGTGCGGTTCCTGCCGCTGCTGCCGATGACCCCGAACGAGGCCGCCTGGAAGCGGGTGCACGGCGCCCAGGCCCTCCAGGAGCGCTGGCTCGGACACGGGACGGACCTGAGGGACCCCGCCCGCGTATCCGTCCCGCTGGACTGATCCGGCCCCGGCCGTGCGTGACCGAACTCACCAACACAAGGCCGGATCCGGTCAGTTGGCGAAGACGCCGACCCCGTCCTCGGTGGCGTGCTTCGGCTCCAGCTCCTCCGCCTCGTGGGTGAGGGCCCTGCGCCGGACGGCGACCACGAGCGCGCCCAGCAGCGCCGTGACGGCCGCGACCGCGAACGGGACGTGGATGTCGGTCCACTCCTCGATCTTCGGCGCGAAGTAGGGCGCGGCGGCGGCGGCGAACCAGCGGACGAAGTTGTAGCCCGCGCTCGCCACCGGGCGCGGCGCGTCCGACACCCCGAGGGCCAGCTCGGTGTAGACCGTGTTGTTCACGCCGATGAAGGCACCGGACAGGATCGTGCAGACGACGGCCGCGGTGTGACCGCCGTAGCCGAGCACGAGGACGTCCGCCGCGAGCAGCACCAGCGAGCCGCCGAGCACCTTCAGCGAGCCGAACCGGGCCTGCATCCGCGGGGCGACGATCACCGAGAAGACGGCGAGCAGCACACCCCAGGCGAAGAAGACCGCGCCCGAGCGGTACGGCGTCATGTTCAGCACGAACGGCGTGAAGGCCAGCACCGTGAAGAACGTGTAGTTGTAGAAGAACGCCGAGACCGCCGCCGAGGCCAGGCCGCCGTGGCCGAGCGCCTTGAGGGGGTCGAGGACCGAGGTCTTCCGGGCCGGCTTCGGCTGCTCCTTCAGGAACGCCGTGATGCACAGGAAGCCGATCGCCATCAGCGTGGCCGTGCCGAAGAACGGGTAGCGCCAGCTCACGTTGCCGAGGACCGCGCCGAGCAGCGGGCCGCAGGCCATGCCGAGGCCGAGCGCGGACTCGTAGAGCAGGATCGCGGCCGCGCTGCCCCCGGCCGCCGCGCCGACGATCACCGCGAGGGCGGTCGAGACGAAGAGGGCGTTGCCGAGCCCCCAGCCGGCCCGGAACCCGACGAGCTGGCCGACCGAGCTGGAGGTGCCGGCCAGGCCGGCGAAGACGACCACGAAGGCGAGGCCCAGCAGCAGGGTCTTGCGGCCGCCGATGCGGCTGGAGACGAAGCCGGTCAGCAGCATCGCGACGGCGGTGATCAGGAAGTACGAGGTGAAGAGCAGGGACACCTGGCTGGCGGTGGCGTGCAGGCCCTGCGCGATCGACGGCAGGATCGGGTCGACGAGACCGATGCCCATGAAGGCGACGACGGAGGCGCCGGCCGTGGCCCAGACCGCCTTGGGCTGCCGCAGGATGCCGCCGGCTCCCGCGTCGAGGGGGTCCATGTGCTTCTCCCATCCTCACGATAGATAGTTGGGCTATGCACATACTAAGTTAGGTCGGCTAATTAATGCAAGATGCATCTATCCCGCTCGGTCTCCTGGAGACGGGGCACCTCGGCGGGGCACAGGGAGGGCTCTTCGGTCCGGACGGGTGATCGTCCTTGACGTGGGCGGGCAGGGGTAGGACCGTGGAGCCCTATGAGGGGCGAACCCAGTTGCCCGAGGTGCGGTGGCCGGGTCAGGGCTCCCGGACTCTTCGCCGATGCGTGGCAGTGCGACGTGCACGGCACGGTGTATCCGCTGCAGCCCGTGATCCCGCCCAGCGTCGAGGCGCTCAACGCCGTCGTGCACCGCACGCAGGTGCCGGTGTGGATGCCGTGGCCGCTGCCCGTCGGCTGGCTGTTCACGGGGGTGGCGTACGCCGGTGACGACCGCAGCGGCGGCCGGGCGACCGCGGTGGCCTGCTCCGGCCCCGGACCGCTCGGCGGGCCCGGCGAGCTGATCCTGATCGCCGAGGAGCTGGGCGTCGGCCTCGGCGCGCACTACGCGGGCATCGACGGCCCGGACCCGGGGTCGTACATGAACGTGGAGAAGCCGCCGGAGGCCAAGGTGCTGGCCGCCGGGCGCCCCACCCCGCTCTGGCACGTCTACCGCACCCCGGACGACCGCGCCGTCTTCGCCGGCGAGGCGCTCGGGATGTGGCTGTGGGCGGTCATGTGGCCCGAGCAGTCCGGTCTGCTCATGTACGACGAGCTGGTGCTGACCGACTTGCGGGAGGCGGGGGCGGAGCTGGACCTGGTGCCCTGCGGGGCGTTGTCGCCGCGCCTGCTCCGGCCGTGACGCCCACGGGGCGCCCGGTTCCGTGGCTCGCGCCCGCGGGTGAGCCGTGGTGGCCCGCGCCCCTTCCGGAGCGTTGAAGTAAAGGGCGCTCACCGGTTGCGGGTGTGACAGTGGGGGTCGAAAACACCGCTATCCTTAGGTGTCCCCCTGCTTCCGTCCGTGTCCTGGAGTCGTCGTGCGTATCGATCTGCACTGCCACTCCACGGCTTCCGACGGTACGGACAGCCCGGCCGAGCTGGTGCGCAACGCCGCCGCCGCCGGCCTGGACGTCGTCGCGCTGACCGATCACGACACCACGCGGGGGTACGGCGAGGCGATCGGCGCGCTGCCCGAGGGGCTGACGCTGGTCACCGGGGCCGAGCTGTCCTGCCGGGTCGACGGCGTCTCGATGCACCTGCTGGCCTACCTCTTCGACCCCGAGGAGCCCGCCCTGCTCGCCGAGCGCGAGCTGGTCCGGGACGACCGGGTGCCGCGGGCCAGGGCGATGGTCGCCAAGCTGAACGCGCTCGGCGTGCCGGTCACCTGGGAACAGGTCGAGCGGATCGCCGCCGGAGGGTCGGTGGGGCGCCCGCACGTCGCCTCGGCGCTGGTCGAGCTGGGTGTCGTACCGACGGTGGGCGACGCGTTCACCGAGGAGTGGCTGGCCGACGGCGGGCGGGCCTTCGTGGAGAAGCACGAGACCGACCCCTTCGAGGCGATCCGGCTGGTCAAGGCCGCGGGCGGGGTCAGCGTGTTCGCGCACCCGGCCGCCGCCAAGCGCGGCCGCACCGTGCCGGAGTCCCGGATCGCGGAGATGGCCGAGGCCGGCCTGGACGGCATCGAGGTCGACCACATGGACCACGACGCCGACGCCCGGGACCGCCTGCGGGGCCTGGCGAAGGAGCTGGGGCTGCTGGTCACGGGCTCCTCGGACTACCACGGCAGCCGCAAGACCGTGGCGCTCGGCGCCTTCACGACCGACCCCGAGGTCTACGGGGAGATCACCCGGCGGGCGACGGGCGCGTTCCCGGTGCCGGGGACCGGCGGAGCCTGAGGCCCCCGGGGGGCCGTCCCGCCGTACCGCTTCACACCCGCGGTCCGTACTGCCTCATGCCCGCGGTCCGGACCGCCTCACGCCCGTAGTTCCTCTTCCCGCAAGGCCTGTACTTCCCCATGTTCGACATCGCCGTGTTCGGCTCGCTGTTCCTGACCCTCTTCGTCATCATGGATCCCCCCGGGATCACCCCGATCTTCCTCGCCCTGACCGCCGGGCGGCCGGCCAAGGTGCAGCGGAGGATGGCCTTCCAGGCCGTCTGCGTCGCGGGCGGGGTCATCGCCGTCTTCGGCGTCCTGGGCCACCAGATCCTGAACTACCTGCACGTGTCCGTGCCCGCCCTGATGATCGCGGGCGGGCTGCTGCTCCTGCTGATCGCGCTGGACCTGCTGACGGGCAAGAACGACGAGCCCCAGCAGACCAAGGACGTCAACGTGGCGCTCGTACCGCTGGGCATGCCGCTGCTGGCGGGGCCCGGTGCGATCGTGTCCGTGATCCTGGCCGTGCAGAAGGCCGACAGCGTGCCGGCACAGCTCTCGGTGTGGTCCGCGATCCTCGCGATCCACGTGGTGCTGTGGCTGGTGATGCGCTACTCGCTGCTGATCATCCGGGTCATCAAGGACGGCGGTGTCGTCCTGGTGACGCGGCTCGCGGGCATGATGCTCTCCGCGATCGCCGTGCAGCAGATCATCAACGGGGTCACTCAGGTGATCCGGGGGAGCTGAGCCGTCGGCGGCTCGGCTCCCCCGGAAAGCTTGAGTGGCGGACGGGCCCGTGCGCGGGTCGCCCGCGTGCGGGTTACGAGGCCGGGGTCTCGGCCGGGCGGATCCACAGGCGCTGCCCTACGGCGGCGGCCTGCTGAACGATCCGGTTGACGGAGGCGGCGTCCACGACGGTGCTGTCCACGGCGGTGCCGTCGACCTCGTCGAGTCGCATGATCTCGAAGCGCATGGCTTCTCCCTTCGTCTGGTCATCCTCCTGCGGAGAACTACTTCGTGTGACCTCTGGTGTATCCAGCGTCGTACGTAGTCAACGCGCCGCTTGTTACAAACATTCCCTACGCTAAAGAAATTTTTCGAACAACTAATTACCGACCGGTAAGCGACATGGCGTACGCCGGGACGGGACCCACCGGGACCGGTTGTGTCCGCACGGTGACCACCGGGACAATGGAGGTGATGAACGACGACCTGGCCGGCCTCGGTGCCCGTATCGCCCGCACGAACGAGCTGCTGGAACGCATGCTCGCCGAGGTGGCCAAGACGCCCTCGACCCACGCGATCTTCGTCGACGCGGGCTACCTGTACGCGGCCGTGGGCCGGCTGGTCGCCGGGACCGAGGACCGCCGTGCCTTCGACCTGGACGCCGAGGGCCTGATCGACGCCCTCATCGACAAGGCGCGCACCATCTTCGCGGACAGCCGGCTGCTGCGCGTCTACTGGTACGACGGCGCCCGGCGCCGCATCCACACCGCCGAGCAGCAGGTCATCGCCGAACTGCCCGACGTCAAGGTCCGCCTCGGCAACCTCAACGCCAACAACCAGCAGAAGGGCGTCGACTCGCTGATCCGGACCGACCTGGAGTCACTGGCGCGGCACCGCGCGATCAGCGACGCGGCCCTCCTCGGCGGCGACGAGGACCTGGTCTCGGCGGTCGAGGCGGCCCAGGGCTACGGCGCCCGCGTCCACCTGTGGGGCATCGAGGCGCCCGAAGGCCGCAACCAGGCCGAGCCGTTGCTCTGGGAGGTCGACAGCCAGCGCACCTTCGACCTTCAGTTCTTCAAGCCGTACGTCTCCCGGCGCACGGCCGCCGCGTTCGAGCCCGCCGGCGGAGCCCGCCCCAGCCGCGAGGACGTCCGGTTCGTCGGCGCCCAGATCGCGGCGCGATGGCTCGCCTCCCGGGGGCGCGACGCGATGGTCGAGCTGTTCCCCGGCCACCCGTACCTGCCCGGCTCCGTCGACCAGGACCTGCTGGTCGAGGCCGAGGAACTGCTCCAGTACTCCCTGCGCGGCCAGGCGGACCTGCGACGGGCGCTCAGGGACGGGTTCTGGGAGCATCTTCAGTCGCAGTACTAGGCCCCGTCGTCCGCAGCACCCGGGCGTTCCTCCTGCCGTGCGATGCCCGGGGCGGTGCCGTCCCAGAAGTCGGCGAGCGCGCGGGCCGTCTCCAGCGGGCGGTCGGTGTTGGGGGAGTGCTCGGCGCCCTCGACCACCGTCCGGTGCGCCTCCAGCCGCACGGCCATGCCGTCGAGCAGCGGCAGCGGCCAGGTGTCGTCCCGCGCGCCCGACAGCACGTGGAACGGCAGCGGTACGGCCGCCAGTTCCGCGACGCGGTCCGGCTCCGTGCACAACTGGCGGCCGGTGGCGAGGAGTTGCGCCGGCTTGGTGCCCAGCCAGCGGCGCCGCAGGTCGGCCCGGTCGTCCAGGCCCGCGTCGAGCGCGGGGGTCTCCGTCTCCTCCGGCGGCTCCATCGCCTGGATGGTCTCCCACACCTCCGCCATGCTCAGCACCGCGAGCGCGTCCCGGAGCAGCTTCACGCGCTCCTGCTGGTGCGCCGAGATCTGCGCCGGGCCCGAGGCCATCAGGGTGAACGACAGGAAGGGGGCGTGGTCGAGCAGGACGGCCGCGCGCGCGATCTGGCCGCCGAGTGAGTGGCCCAGCAGGTGCACCGGGCCGCCGATCGCCTCCGCCTGCGCGAGCACGTCCCGCGCCAACTCCTCCTGCGCGTAGGCCGCCTCGTCCGTCGCCGGTCCGTCCGACTCGAACTGGCCCCGCCCGTCCACGGCGACGGTCCGGTATCCGCGCTCGGCGAGCGGCACGTGCAGCGGATTGAAGTCCTCCTTGCTGCCGGTGAACCCCGGCAGCAGCAGCGCGACGCCCCTCGGCTCGACACCGGCGGCCACCGGCGCGTCGACCACGGCGAACTCACCGCGCGCCGTCCGAAGGGGGTACGCGCGGGCGCCGGGGGGCGGGACGAAGGTGGGGGGCCTGCTCATGGGGGAGAGGGTATCGGGAGGGGGCGGGGCCGGCTGATCGGGAGCGGGCGGGTGGGGGACGGGGTGCGCGGGGTGGCGCCGGGCCCCTCCGGAAACGCCGATGGCCGGGTCCACTGTCGTGAACCCGGCCATCGTGGCGCAGGGCCGGTCAGGCCTCGGGAGCCTCCACGGCCGCCGTGGCCTTGCGGGTCCGGCGCGGCTTCGGCGTCGTCTCGACGGCCTCACCGACACCGGCGGCCGCCTCGGCAGCGGACGCCGCGGTCTTGCGGGCCCGGCGCCGCGGCTTGACCTCCGGCTCCTCGGTGGCCTGCGCCGGGATCCCCGGAGTAGCCGCCTCGGCGACGGCCTTGCGGGTCCGCCGGGCCTTGGGAGCGGTGACCGCTTCCCCGTCGACCGCGTCCACGGCGGCCTCGGCGGCAGCGGCGGTCTTCCGGGTGCGGCGCGGCTTGGCCTCGGCCTCGGCCGTCTCCGGCGCGGCGACCGTGGCCTTGCGGGTCCGGCGCGGCTTAACCTCGGCCTCCGTCTCGGTGGCCTCGGGTGCCGTGGCGGCGGTCTTGCGCGTGCGGCGCGGCTTGGCTTCCGTGGCCTCGGCGGTGTCGACGGCGGTCTCGGCGGCAGCGGCGGTCTTCCGGGTGCGGCGCGGCTTGGCCTCGGCCTCGGCCGTCTCCGGCGCGGCGACCGTGGCCTTGCGGGTCCGGCGCGGCTTCGTCTCGGCCTCGGCCGTCTCCGGCGCGGCGACCGTGGCCTTCCGCGTGCGGCGGGGCTTGGCTTCCGTGGCCTCGGTGGTATCGACGGCGGTCTCGGCGGCAGCCGCGGTCTTCCGGGTGCGGCGCGGCTTGACCTCTGCCTCGGCCTCAGGGGCGTCCGGCGTGGCCGGCTCCGCCGCCTTGCGCGTGCGGCGGGGCTTCACCTCGGTGGCCTCGGCCGTCTCCGGCTCGGCGGCGGCGGTCTTGCGCGTGCGGCGCGGCTTAGCCTCGGCCTCGGCCGTCTCCGGCTCGGCGGCGGCGGTCTTGCGGGTCCGGCGCGGCTTGGCCTCGGTGGCCTCGGCCGTGTCCAGCGCCGCATCCGCCGGGACGGCCGGCTCGGCGGTCTTGCGGGTACGGCGGCGCGGCTTGGTCTCCGCGGCCGGGGCGGCCTCGGCGGCGGGCTCCGTCGCCGGGGTGTCCGCGGTCACGGGTGCGGTGACGGGCTCGGTCGCCGGGGCCCTGTCCACGGTCTGCTCGGTCGCCGGGGGCTCGGCCTGGGCCGGGGCCACGGCGGACTCGGTCACCACAGACTCGGTCACCGGGGACTCGGCCGCGGCCGACCGGCGGGTGCGGCGGCGGCGCGGCTTGTCCGGGGTGTCGAGGCCCGCGGGACCCTCGGCCGTGGTCACCGTCTCGACGGCGGCCTCGGGAGCCGTCGTCGGCGTGGCGGCGGCCGTCACCGGCTCCGCCGACGCTCCGCCGCGCGTACGGCGACGGCGGCGCGGGGTGCGGGTCGCGCCCGGCGTCTCCTCACCGGAGGTCTCCGTGGCCGGCGCGGCCGGGGAGGCGTCCAGCGCGGTGCCACCGCGGGTGCGCCGACGGCGGCGCGGCGTACGAGCCGGACGCTCGGGCTCGGCCGGGGCCGACTCGGCGCGGCCACCGCGGCCACCCCGGCCGCGACCGCCGCCCCGTCCGCCGGTCTCGCCCAGGTCCTCCAGCACCTCCGCCTCCAGCCCGGCGCGGGTCCGCGCGGAGCGGGGCAGGGTGCCCTTGGTGCCCTCGGGGATACCGAGGTCGGAGAACAGGTGCGGGGAGCTCGAGTACGTCTCCACCGGGTCGTTGAAGTCCAGCTCCAGCGCCTTGTTGATCAGCTGCCAGCGCGGGATGTCGTCCCAGTCGACGAACGTGATCGCCGTACCCTTGGCGCCCGCGCGGCCGGTGCGGCCGACGCGGTGCAGGTACGTCTTCTCGTCCTCCGGGGACTGGTAGTTGATGACGTGGGTCACGCCCTCGACGTCGATGCCGCGCGCGGCGACGTCGGTGCAGACGAGGACGTCGACCTTGCCGTTGCGGAAGGCCCGCAGGGCCTGCTCGCGGGCGCCCTGGCCGAGGTCGCCGTGGACCGCGCCGGAGGCGAACCCGCGGCGCTGGAGCTGCTCGGCGATGTCGGCGGCCGTGCGCTTGGTGCGGCAGAAGATCATCGCCAGTCCGCGGCCCTCGGCCTGGAGGATGCGGGCGGCCATCTCCGGCTTGTCCATGTTGTGCGCGCGGTAGACGAACTGCTTGATGTTCGCGACCGTGACGCCCTCGTCGTCCGGCGCGGTGGCGCGGATGTGCGTGGGCCGGGACATGTAGCGGCGGGCGAGGCCGATGACCGCGCCCGGCATCGTGGCCGAGAACAGCATCGTCTGGCGCTTGGCCGGCAGCATGTTGACGATCTTCTCGACGTCGGGCAGGAAGCCCAGGTCGAGCATCTCGTCGGCCTCGTCGAGCACCAGGCACTTGACGTGCTTCAGGTCGAGCTTCTTCTGGCCCGCGAGGTCGAGCAGGCGGCCCGGGGTGCCGACGACCACGTCGACGCCCTTCTTCAGGGCCTCCACCTGGGGCTCGTAGGCCCGGCCGCCGTAGATCGCGACCACGCGCACGTTACGGACCTTGCCGGCCGTCAGCAGGTCGTTGGTGACCTGGGTGCACAGCTCGCGCGTGGGGACGACGACGAGCGCCTGCGGGGCGTCCGTGAGGTCTTCGGGGGTGGCGCGTCCGGCCTCGACGTCGGCGGGGACGGTCACGCGCTCCAGGAGCGGAAGACCGAAGCCCAGCGTCTTGCCGGTGCCGGTCTTGGCCTGGCCGATGACGTCCGTGCCGGAGAGGGCGACGGGGAGTGTCATCTCCTGGATGGGGAAGGGGGTGGTGATGCCGACGGCCTCCAGGGCCTCGGCGGTCTCGGGGAGGATTCCGAGTTCTCGAAACGTCGTAGTCAGGGTGCTGCCTCTTCTGTGTGCGCGGTGCGAGGCGAGCGAGCGGGGGTCATGTCTGACCGTGCCGGGGACGTCGGCTGCCGTACGGACGAACCACTCGGGCAAGCCGTATGACACGGGACCTCTGCCGACGCTCTAGCGCTCGTACCGCTGAGGGTTCCCTCCTGCCGTCGTACGTCACTGCCGTACGGCCTTGGAGGGCTGTCGGGTCGGAGCCGATCGGGCCACCGACCGGGCATCCTCATGCGTGCGGCCTGTCGTGACACGTCGAGCATTGTCGACGCACTCTGGCAGGCGCATTACCACCATACCCCGGAATCGCGCACATGCGATGGCCGATTTGGTCACGTAGTCGTGGTCACACTCGCTGACCAGGGCTTGAGCGGGGCGTAGAGCGGGCTATTGTGCGCCTCATGACTAGCTCTGACAAGCCTGAGAACGCGTCCGCCGAACCCGCCGAACCCACCGGTGTCGCCGCCCAGGACTGGGCGCAGGCGTCCGCCGACCCGCAGTACCGCGCCGCGGTCGTGGATCTGCTCGGCGCCCTCGCGTACGGGGAGCTGGCGGCGTTCGAGCGGCTCGCGGAGGACGCCAAGCTGGCGCCGACCCTCGCGGACAAGGCGGAGCTGGCGAAGATGGCCTCGGCCGAGTTCCACCACTTCGAACGGCTGCGGAACCGGCTGACCGAGATCGGCGAGGAGCCCACGGACGCGATGGACCCGTTCGTCGCCGCGCTCGACGGCTTCCACCGGCAGACCGCGCCCTCGGACTGGCTGGAGGGCCTGGTCAAGGCGTACGTCGGCGACTCGATCGCGAGCGACTTCTACCGCGAGGTCGCGGCCCGGCTCGACGCCGACACGCGCGAGCTGGTGCTCGCCGTCCTCGACGACACCGGGCACGCCGAGTTCGCGGTGGAGAAGGTGCGGGCCGCCATCGACGCCGACCCGCGCGTGGGCGGCCGGCTGGCACTGTGGGCGCGGCGGCTGATGGGGGAGGCGCTGTCGCAGTCCCAGCGGGTGGTCGCCGACCGGGACGCGCTGTCCACGATGCTCGTGGGCGGGGTGGCCGACGGCTTCGACCTCGCCGAGGTCGGCAGGATGTTCTCGCGGATCACCGAGGCGCACACGAAGCGGATGGCCGCGCTGGGCCTGGCGGCGTAGCGCTCCGGCGGGGGCGGTCGCGCCCTTCGGGAACAGCCCTCACGCCGTCGCCGACCGGCGGCGCAGGCGGCCCGCGGGGCGCAGGAGCAGGGACAGGGAGGCGACCGAGATGACCGCCGCGCCCAGGAGGCTGAGCAGGGCCGTGCCGGGGCCCAGGGCGGTGTGGGTGACGAAGTCGCCGAAGAGGGCTCCGGCGATGCCCGTGCAGTACACCAGCGGGCGGGCCGGCAGCCGGTGGGCGAGGCGTTGGGCCGCCGCCCACGCGAGGATCAGACCGAGCACGGCGGAGCCGAGTGCTTCGAGGATCATGTCGGGGGTCCCTCCCACGGCCGGTCTGGCTCGACGGTCGTAGCCCGTCTTACCCGTGACCTGCGAATTGCAATCCTGCCTGTGAGGGACCTGTGCTCCATCCGTGTGCAGGTCACGCGGAAGGGCCCGGCGGCACACGGCCGCCGGGCCCTTCCCACGACTGCGGCCTAGAGCGTGCCGAAGCCGACCTTGCGCACGGTCGGCTCGCCGATGTCCACGTACGCCAGACGGTCCGTCGGCACGAGGACCTTGCGGCCCTTCTCGTCCTGGAGGCTGAGCAGCCCCGTCTTGCCGGCCAGCGCCTCGGCCACCACGCGCTCGAGCTCCTCGGCGCTCTGACCGCTCTCCAGAACGATCTCGCGGGGCGCGTGCTGCACGCCGATCTTGACCTCCACGGCTATGTCCCTCCGACGGTCAGTGATGTGCGCGATCTTCCGCGCCCTACGCTGCACACATTAGCCCGGTGAGGGGGGCGTACACGTTGCGGGCCGGAACGCCAGGAGCGAACACCGCGCGGGAACAAACGGCCGTCAGTGGTGCTCGCTGCCGTGCAGCGGGAAACCGGCGATGCCGCGCCAGGCCAGCGAGGTCAGCAGCTGCACCGCCTGGTCGCGCGGCACGCTGCGGTCGCTGTGCAGCCAGGAGCGGGCGACCACCTGGGCGAGCCCGCCGAGACCGGAGGCGAGCAGCATCGACTCCGCGCGCGAGAGGCCGGTGTCCTCGGCGATGACGTCGCAGATCGCCTCGGCGCACTCGTTGGTGACCTTGTCCACGCGCTCGCGCACCGCGGGCTCGTTCGTCAGGTCCGACTCGAAGACCAGGCGGAAGGCGCCGCCGTCGTCCTCCACGTAGGCGAAGTAGGCGTCCATCGTCGCCCGGACGCGCTGCTTGTTGTCGGTCGTCGACGCGAGCGCGGTGCGCACCGCCTGGATCAGCGACTCGCAGTGCTGGTCCAGCAGCGCGAGGTAGAGGTCGAGCTTGCCGGGGAAGTGCTGGTAGAGCACCGGCTTGCTCACGCCGGCCCGCTCGGCGATGTCGTCCATCGCCGCCGCGTGGTAGCCCTGCGCGACGAAAACCTCCTGGGCGGCGCCCAGCAACTGGTTCCGCCGGGCCCGGCGCGGCAGGCGCGTGCCCCGTGGGCGTGCCGCCTCAGTCTGCTCGATGGCTGTCACGCCGCCTCCCAAAGTCGTCCACATGCGGTGTAGGCCGCGCGGCCATCGTACTTTTCGGTAACCGTGGTGTGCGCGGTGCGAGCGCAGAATTTCACGTACCGGACGGGTGGCGAAAGCCGTACGGCCCGCCGGCCGGGGCCGGGCGGCGGGCCGCGCGGTCCTGCGAGGTCGGCGCAGAGCGCCCCTCGTCGGGCGCGGACGGTGGCCGTCGCCGGCGCGACAGTGCCCCTTCTCGGGGGCGGCGGTGGCCGTCCTCGGGCTTCCGGCGGTGGCCGGCGTCGGCTTGGCGCGGTGGCCGGCCTCGGCGCGGCTAGCGGTAGTCGTCCTCGTCGAGCGAGACCACGCGCGCCTGTTCGACGAGATCGGCCTCGTTCCCCCGGTACGGGTCCACGCCCGTCAGCGGGTCGTCACGGTCCGGCGCGATGTCCGCGTGCTGCTCGGCGGCGTCCACCTCGGGCGCCTCGACGTCCCTCTCCACTGCCGCGTCGGGCTCCAGGTCCTCGATGTCCTCGATCGCGTCGGGCTCGGTGGGGTCATAGGCCATGGTGGGCTCCCTTCCTACGAACGTCCCCGGAAGCGACAGGGGCCACACGCGGGTGCCCTCTGTACGAGACTAGGAGACGGCTGATCCGGACGCCATGCCGTCGGGCCCGTTCGGTGCCTGGTTCTCCGGATCCGGCCGGTTCAGTCTGTGACGGCGAACACATCAACCGTGACGTGATCACCTCGTAACATTGCCGCATGTCTCCGACCGAGTCGCCCTCCGTGCCGGCCGCCAGTGTGCTCCCCAGGGTGGCGCCCGTCCGGGTCGGCGAGGGCGAGCGGCTGCGGTCCGTGGGCCTGCCCGGCGTCACCCTGACGGTCCGTTCCCGGCCCCCCGCGCGCGAGGACCTGCCGCCCGCGCTGTACGTCCACGGGCTCGGCGGTTCCTCGCAGAACTGGTCGTCGTTCATGGCGGAACTGGACGGCGTCGTCGACGGCGAGGCACTCGACCTCCCGGGCTTCGGCGACTCCCCGCCCCCGGACGACGGCGACTACTCCGTCACCGGGCACGCGCGCGCGGTGATCCGCTACCTCGACGCGGCCGGCCGCGGCCCGGTCCACCTCTTCGGCAACTCGCTGGGCGGCGCGGTCGCCACGCGCGTCGCCGCCGTGCGGCCCGACCTCGTCCGGACGCTCACGCTCGTCTCGCCCGCCCTGCCCGAACTGCGGGTGCAGCGCAGCGCGGTGCCGACCGCCCTGCTCGGCGTCCCGGGCATCGCCGCGCTGTTCACCCGGCTCACCAGGGAGTGGACGGCGGAGCAGCGCGTGCGCGGTGTCATGGCGCTCTGCTACGGCGACCCGGGCCGGGTCTCGCCGGAGGCGTTCCGGTACGCCGTGGAGGAACTGGAGCGGCGGCAGCGCCTTCCGTACTTCTGGGACGCCATGACCCGCTCCGCGCGCGGGATCGTCAACGCCTACACGCTCGGCGGCCAGCACGGGCTGTGGCGCCAGGCCGAGCGGGTGCTGGCCCCCACGCTGCTGGTCTACGGCGGCCGGGACCAGCTCGTCGGCTTCCGCATGGCCCGCAAGGCCGCCCGGGCCTTCCGCGACTCCCGGCTGCTGACCCTGCCGGACGCCGGGCACGTCGCGATGATGGAGTACCCCGACGTGGTGGCGGGCGCCTTCCGGGAACTGCTGACGCAGACGGCCGGCGCCGGCGAGGCAGGCCGCCCGGCCGGCACGGACACGAGGAGCTGAGGTCCGGGGTGGGACGCCACAGCCGCCGCGGACCGGCCCCGAAGGGCGACTCCGCGGACATAGCCGCACGGCGGGAGGAGCGGCGCGGTGCGCGCTCCGAGGACGGGCGCGGCGCGCGCTCGGAGGACGCCAGGGGCGACGGGCCCGGCAGGGCCGACCGGCGCGACAGCGGCGACTGGGGAGACGGTGGCGACGGGGGCGACGGCGGTGGCGCGGCCCGGGTGCCGGGCGGCGGCCCCGCTGGTGCGGCCCGTCCGGCCGACGGCACCCCTGCGCGCGGTGTGCCCAGGGCTGCCGACGGTACCGCGGCCCGTGGGGTTCCGAGGGCTGCCGACGGCGCCCCGGCGCGGGGTGCGTCCAAGCTTGCCGACGGCACTCCGGCGCGGGGTGTGTCCAAGGCCGCCGACGGCACCCCCGCCCACGGCGTGCCGGGGCCGGCCGGTGACGCGTCGGCTCGGGGTGCCCGGGGCGGCCATCCCGAGCAGCGGGAAGCCGGCGGGGGCTGGGGCGAGTTGGCCGGGCGGCGGGCCGGCACCGGCGGGACCGGTGTGGTGTTGCCCCGGCAGCGGCAGGCCGAACCGGGTGCCCCGGGTCCGGGCGGGGCACGGCGCCGCCCCGGGCCCCGTCAGGAGTACCTGGAAGCCTTCGACGCCGGCGGCTCCCGTGGCCCCGGTGGCTCCGGAGACGGCCCGCGGGACACCGGGAACGCCGCGGCCCCCGCGCCCGGCGCCGGTGTGCCCGCGCAGCGCGGCGGGACCAAGGGGTGGGCGTTCACCGGCATCGCGGCGGCCGCCGTCACCACCGTGCTCGCGGTGGTCGTCGCCGGACAGGTGACCAAGGGGCAGGACGGCACCGGCGCGCGGCCGGCCGCCGGCGCGGCCGGTGAGGCGCGTCTCCCGGGGGACGTGCCGGGTGCGCCGACGCCCTCCGCCGCGCCGAGCGCGGTGACACTGCCGTACGACCAGAAGATGGGCCGGACGTACCCGCTCGACGCCACGCTGAAGGGCCCGGGGAAGTTCGACGCCGTGCCCGGGTCCGACAAGGCGCCCGGCACAGGGCAGAAGTACCGGTACCGCGTCGACGTCGAGGAGGGGCTGGGACTGGACGGCGCGCTGTTCGCCGAGGCCGTGCAGCGGACCCTGAACGACAAGCGCAGCTGGGCCCACGGCGGCGCCCGTACCTTCGAGCGGATCTCCTCCGGCAAGCCGGACTTCGTGATCACGCTGGCCAGCCCCGGCACCACGGCGACGTGGTGTGCCAAGTCGGGCCTGGACACCACGCAGGACAACGTTTCCTGCGACTCGGCCGCGACCGAACGCGTCATGATCAATGCGTACCGGTGGGCTCAAGGGAGCAAGACATACGGTGACCGGATCCATGCGTACCGGCAGATGTTGATCAACCATGAGGTCGGCCACCGGCTCGGCCACGGACACGTCAGCTGCCAGAAGGACGGCGAGCTGGCGCCCGTCATGCAGCAGCAGACCAAGTTCCTGGACCACGACGGGATCCACTGCCGGCCCAACCCCTGGCCTTACCCCACGAGTTGACAGGCACCGCATATGTCACATTGAC
The DNA here is from genome assembly GCF_040704085.1 of Streptomyces sp. NPDC047841. Lineage (NCBI taxonomy): Bacteria > Bacillati > Actinomycetota > Actinomycetes > Kitasatosporales > Streptomycetaceae > Streptomyces > Streptomyces sp. NPDC047841. Next base: position 300,055 of record NZ_JBEYRP010000012.1, on the reverse strand, counting down.
ATCAGCCGCACGGTCGTCCATATTTCTGCCCATGTGGTCCAGTCATGCCGTCTGTAGCAGCGCCGCCATCGAGCTGGCGCTCATCGGCGTGACCGCGCTCTGCGTGGCCGACATCCACTGTCGCTGACGCCGCCTCCCCGGCGTTCGCGTCGCGACCTTCTCCTCCTTCTCTCCGTGACCGCGTCACGGATTTCTTCGACGACCCGACGCCGGGGCCGACGTCTGTCCGCAGACGTCTCACTCCTCGTCCACATGTCTCATCAGTCGAGAAACCCTCGACGAGCCCCACCACGTCACCCCGAGAGGTCGTCATTCCGATGCGTCAACCGTCCGTCATAGCGCGCCGCGTGGCAGTGGCATCCGTCACCCTGGTCGTGGCAGCGGGCGCCGCCGCCTGCGGCCCGGAGGACAACGATGCCAAGGGCTCCGGTGGCGACTCCACGCCCCACAAGGGCGGCACGCTCACGGTCCTGAACTCACAGCCGCAGTCGGACTTCGACCCCGCGCGCCTGTACACCTCCGGCGGCGGAAACGTTCCCTCGTTGGTGTTCCGCACCCTCACCACGCGCAACCGCGAGAACGGCGCGGCCGGCGCCAAGGTCGTCCCCGACCTCGCCACCGACACCGGGCGCCCCAACAAGGACGCGACCGTGTGGACGTACACCCTGAAGAAGGGCCTGACGTACGAGGACGGCACGCCGATCACCTCGGCCGACATCAAGTACGGCATCGAACGCTCCTTCGCCCCCGAGCTGTCCGGCGGCGCCCCCTACCTGCGGGACTGGCTGGTCGGCGCCGCCGACTACCAGGGGCCGTACAAGGACAAGAAGGGCCTGTCCGCGATCGAGACGCCGGACTCCCGGACGATCGTCTTCCATCTGAACAAGCCCGAGGGCGAGTTCCCGTACCTCGCCACGCAGACGCAGTTCACCCCGGTGCCCCGGAGCAAGGACACGGGCACCAAGTACGAGTCGCACCCGGTCTCGTCCGGCCCGTACAAGGTCGTCAAGAACGAGAACGATGGCGAGCACCTCGTCCTGGAGCGCAACACGCACTGGTCGGCGGCGACCGACGAGGAGCGCAAGGCGTACCCGGACCGCATCGACGTGCGCTCCGGCCTGGACTCCTCGGTGATCAACCAGCGGCTGTCCGCGTCCCAGGGTGCGGACGCCACCGCCGTCACCACGGACACCAACCTCGGCCCGGCGGAACTCGCCAAGGTGGCCGGCGACAAGGACCTGGCCGCGCGCGTGGGCACCGGCCACTTCGGCTACACGAACTACCTCGCCTTCAACCCGAAGGTGAAGCCGTTCGACAACCCCAAGGTGCGCCAGGCCGTCGCGTACGCCATCGACCGGTCCTCCGTGGTCAACGCGGCCGGCGGCAGCGCCCTCGCCGAGCCCGCCACCACGTTCCTGCCGAACCAGAAGTCCTTCGGCTACACGCCCTACGACCCGTTCCCGGCGGGCAAGTCCGGCGACCCGGCGAAGGCCAGGGAACTGCTGAAGCAGGCCGGCTACGCGAACGGTCTCACCATCACGCTGACCCACTCCAACAGCAAGGACTTCGAGACCAGCCCGGAGATCGCCACCGCCGTCCAGGACGCGCTCAAGAAGGCCGGCATCACGGTCAAGCTGCAGGGCCTGGAGGACAACGACTACCGGGACAAGATCCAGAGCGTGAAGACCGAGCCCGGTCTCTTCCTCGCCCACTGGGGTGCCGACTGGCCCTCCGGCGGCCCCTTCCTCGCCCCCATCTTCGACGGCCGTCAGATCGTCAAGGACGGAGCGAACTTCAACACGGGCCAGCTCAACGACAAGTCGGTCAATGACGAGATTGACGCGATCAACAAGTTGACCGACCTTGACGCCGCGGCCCAGCGCTGGGGCGCACTGGACAAGAAGATCGGCGACAAGGCCCTCGTCGTGCCGCTGTTCCACCCGGTGTACAAGCGCCTGTACGGCAAGGACGTCAAGAACATCGTCATCAGCGACTGGACCGGCGTCCTGGACATCTCCCAGGTCGCGGTGAAGTAGCACCGTGAGCGAGGCACTTGCCGTCGTCGAGACCGCCGGGACGGGCACCTCCGTCCCGGTGGTCTCGGGGGCACGTCAGTTCTGGCGGCGGCTGCGGGCGCAGCGCGCCGCCCTGGTCGCCGCGGCCGTCGTCGCGCTGCTCGTCCTGGTCGCGCTCGCCGCGCCGCTGCTCACCGCGCTGGAGGGCCAGGACCCCACCACGTACCACCCCACCCTGATCGACTCCGCGCGCGGCGGTGTGCCCATCGGCTCCCTCGGCGGCATCAGCGCCGACCACTGGCTGGGCGTCGAACCGCAGACCGGACGCGACATGTTCGCCCGGCTGGTCTACGGCGCGCGGGTCTCGCTGGGTGTGGCGCTCGCCGCCACGGTGGTCCAGGTCGCCATCGGCGTCGCGGTCGGCGTGGCCTCCGCGCTCGGCAACCGATGGGTTGATCAACTGTTGAGCCGGGCCACGGACATCATCGTCTCGATGCCCCTGATGATCATGTCGTTGGCACTGCTGGCCATCGTGCCGTCCAGCTTCCCCCGGCCGGTCCTGGTGACCCTGGTCATCGGTCTGATCGCCTGGGGCACCATCGCGAAGATCGTGCGGGCCCAGACCCTCTCCCTGAAGGGCCTCGACTACGTCTCCGCCGCCCGGCTGAGCGGCTGGGGCACCTGGCGGATCGCACGCCGCGAACTCCTGCCCGGCCTCGCCGCGCCCGTCATCACGTACGCTGCGCTGCTGGTGCCCACGAACATCTCCGTAGAGGCGGCGCTGTCCTTCCTCGGCGTCGGCGTGAAGCCGCCCACCCCGTCCTGGGGCCAGATGCTGACCGCCGCGGACGTCTGGTACCAGGCGGCACCCCAGTACCTGCTGCTGCCGGCCGGCGCCCTGTTCGTCACCGTCCTCGCCCTCACCGTCCTCGGCGACGGCGTGCGCACCGCCCTCGACCCGCGCGCCGCCTCCCGCCTGCGCGTCGGCACCGGCCGCAAGAACGCCAGCGGGACCGGGAAAGCGGCCGGGAACGCGGCCGGGAACGCGACCGAGAAGGAGGCCTCCGCATGAGCGGCTTCGGCGGATTCCTGCTGCGCCGTACCGCCGGCGCCGTCGTCACCCTGCTCGCCATCTCGGTGATCGTCTACGTCGTCTTCTACGTCACCCCCGGCAACGTCGCCCAGATCACCTGCGGCCCGCGCTGCTCTCCGGAGCAGGTGCACCAGGTCGCCGAGCAGCTCAAGCTGGGCGACCCCCTCTACCTGCGCTACTGGCACTTCCTCCAGGGACTGTTCGTCGGCCAGGACTTCTCCACGGGCACCTCGGTCGAGCACTGCGCCGCGCCCTGCCTCGGGCAGTCGTACCAGACCGACCAGCAGGTCCTGCACATCATCTTGGCGAAGCTCCCGGTCAGTGTGTCGCTGGTCGTCGGCGCCATGGTGCTGTGGCTCCTGCTCGGCATCGGCACCGGAGTGCTGTCCGCCTGGCGACGCGGCCGGGTCTCCGAGCGCGTGCTGACCGCCGTCACCCTCGCGGGAACGGCCACGCCCGTCTTCGTCATCGGCCTCGTGCTGATGATCGTCGTCTGCGGCCAACTGCGCCTGCTGCCCTTCCCGCAGTACGTGAACTTCACGGACGATCCCGAGCAGTGGGCGTGGAACCTCCTGCTGCCCTGGCTCTCGCTCGCCCTGATCGAGGCGGCGGCCTTCGCCCGCCTCACCCGCGCGTCCATGCTGGAGACCCTCGCCGAGGACCACATCCGCACCTTCCGCGCGTACGGCGTCCCGGAGCGCTCCATCGTCGGCCGGCACGCGCTGCGCGGCGCCCTCGCGCCCGTGATCGCGCTGAACGCCAACAACGTGGGCTCCGCCGTCGGCGGCGCCGTCCTCACCGAGACCCTCTTCGGCCTGCCCGGCATCGGCCAGGAGCTGGTGCACGCGGTGAAGGTCGTCGACCTGCCGGTGGTCGTCGGCATGGTCCTGGTGACCGGCTTCTTCGTGGTCCTCGCCAACGCCGTCGCGGACGTCCTGTACGCGGTGGCCGACCGACGGGTGGTGCTCGCATGAGCCTGGTGGAAGCGGCCGGCACGAGCCTGGAAGCGGCGGACGACAGCCTGGTGGAGGTGTCGGGCCTGACCGTCGAGTTCGGCGCCCTGCGCGCCGTCGACGGGCTCTCCTTCCGCCTGGCGAAGGGCGCCGCCCTGGCCCTGGTCGGCGAGTCCGGCTCCGGCAAGTCCACGGTCGCGGGCGCCCTGCTGGGCCTGCACCGGGGCACCGGAGCCCGGATCGGCGGCTCGGTGCGGGTGGCCGGCACCGACGTACAGGCGGCCTCCGACGAGGAACTGCGCCGGCTGCGCGGCGCCAGGGCCGCCATGGTCTTCCAGGACCCGCTGTCCTCGCTCGACCCGTACTACGCCATCGGGGACCAGATCGCCGAGGTCCACCGCGTCCACACGCGCGTGTCGCGCCGTGCCGCACGCGCGCGTGCCGTGGAGGTGCTGGACCGGGTGGGAATCCCGGACGCGGCCCGCCGGTCCCGGTCCCGGCCGCACGAGTTCAGCGGCGGCATGCGCCAGCGCGCCCTCATCGCCATGGCCCTCGCCTGCGAGCCCGAGCTGCTGATCGCCGACGAGCCGACCACCGCCCTCGACGTCACCGTCCAGGCGCAGATCCTCGACCTGCTGCACGGGCTGCGCGAGGAGACCGGCATGGGCCTGCTCCTCGTCACCCACGACGTGGGCGTGGCCGCCGAGTCCGTGGACGACGTCCTCGTCATGCGGCACGGCCGGGCCGTCGAGCGCGGCCCCGTCGGCACGATCCTCACGGCACCCGCCGAGCCGTACACCCGGGAACTGCTCGACGCCGTCCCGCGCGTGGACGCCCGCCGCACCGGCTCCCCGGCCGGCGAGGAGGCAGTGCTGGAGGCCACCGGCCTGCGGCGCGAGTTCGGACGCGGCAAGCGGACGTTCGCGGCCGTGGACGACGTCTCGGTGACCGTCCGGCGCGGCGAGACCCTCGGCGTGGTCGGCGAGAGCGGCAGCGGCAAGACCACGCTCGGCCGCATGCTCGTGGGGCTGCTGGAGCCGACCGCCGGGGAGATCCGCTACGAGGGGCGCCCGCACACCGGCGTGGACCCGTCCGTCCAGATGGTCTTCCAGGACCCCGTCTCCTCCCTCAACCCGCGCCGCAGCGTGGGTGAGTCCATCGCCGACCCGATCCGCGCGCGCGGCGAACGGGACGAGGAGCGCATCCGGGAGCGCGTGAGGGAACTGCTGGAGCGCGTCGGGCTCGACAGGGCGCACTACGACCGGTACCCGCACGAGTTCAGCGGCGGACAGCGCCAGCGCATCGGCATCGCGCGGGCGCTCGCCGCCGAGCCGCGCGCCATCGTCTGCGACGAGCCCGTCTCCGCGCTCGACGTCACCACGCAGGCGCAGGTGGTCGCCCTGCTCGGCGAACTCCAGCGGGAACTCGGCCTCGCGCTGGTCTTCATCGCGCACGACCTCGCCGTCGTCCGCCAGGTCAGCGACCGGGTCGCGGTGATGCGGCGCGGCCGGCTCGTCGAGTACGGGCCCGCCGACGAGGTGTACGACAGCCCCCGCGAGCCGTACACCAAGCAGCTCCTGGCCGCCGTACCCGCGCTCGACCCGGAACTGGCGGCCCGGCGGCGCGCCGCCCGGCGCCAGCCGGCGGCGGTGTAGCGGTGCGGCGCCGTGGCGGCCGGCGGCGGCAGCTCCGCGGACTGGCGTAACGTTTCGCGCTCGGGTGATCACTGTCTGATCCCTTAGCGCGACGGAACGCGACCCGCACGCGAAAGTTACGACCGTTCACCCCTTTTGGTGGTGCGACGGACAACCGTCCGTCGCACCACCGCCTTGTCCCCTTACGTTCGTCCCGCTGCGAGCCGCCAGGACAACGGCGGCTCCCCAGACGGGAGATCGGGGGTGCACACGTGCGCATAGGACTGGTTACCGAGGGTGGCTATCCCTATGTGGGCGGTGACGCCATGCTCTGGTGCGACCGGCTCGTGCACGGGCTCGACCGGCACGCGTTCGACGTCTACGCGCTCAGCCGCGGCCCGCACCAGGAGGCCGGCGGCTGCGTTCCGCTCCCACCGCAGGTCAGCCGGGTGTGTACGGCGCCGCTGTGGACCGCCGCGGACGACGGGGTCGCGTACGGACGACGCGCACGCCGGCGCTTCGCCGAGTGCTACGGGGAGCTGGTGGCGGCGGTGTGCGCCGGGGCCGACGGGGGAGGGGCCGGGTCTTCGAGGAGCACCGTGGCCGGGGCCTGGCCCGGGCCCGGGGTCGGGCCAGGAACGGCGTCGGACATCCGGTCGCAGGACGCTTCCGCCGATCTGGCGGACCGTTTCGGCAGCGCCCTGTACGCGCTCGCCGAACTCGCCCGCGAGCAGGGCGGACTCGTGGGTGCCCTGCGCTCCGACGCGGCCGTGCGCGCACTCGAACGCGCCTGCCGCGCCCCCCGGGCGCTGCGCACGGCGCGCGAGGCGCGCGTACCCGATCTGCTCACCGTCGCCGCGCACCTCGAACGCGCCCTGCGCCCCCTCTCCCTCGACTGGTACGGCGACGACGGCCTCGGCGCGGCCGACCTCTGCCACGCCACCTCCGGCGGCCCGGCCGCCCTCTGCGGCCTCCTCGCCCGGCACTTCTCCGGCGTACCGCTGCTGGTCACCGAATACGGCGTGCACCTCCGCTCGCACTACCTGACCCTCGGCCCCGACACCGCCACCCCCGCCGTACGCGCCCTGCTCGGCTCCTTCCACCGGCGGCTCGCCGCCGAGGTCTACCGGGGGGCCGAGATCCTCACCCCGGGCAACGCCCACGCCCGCCGCTGGCAGGAACGCTGCGGCGCCGACCGCTCCCGTGTCCGCACGGTGTACCCCGGCATGCCGGCCGACCGGTTCACCGAGATCGGCGAGTCCCCGGACCGCGCCGACCCGCACACCCTGGTCTGGGTGGGACGCGTGGACCCCGCCAAGGACCTGGTGTCGCTGCTGCACGCCTTCGCGGAGGTGCGCAAGGCCGAGCCCGAGACCCGTCTGCGGATCGTCGGCACGCCTTCCGGCCCCGAGGGAGGGGCCTACCTGGGCCACTGCCGGGCGCTCGCCGCGCAACTGTTCCCGGACGAGGCGGAGGGCGCGCACGCCGTGGGCGACAACCCCGTCTCCTTCGAGGAGATCGGCGGACCCGACCTCCCGACGCTGCCCGACGCCTACGCCGCCGGTGCGGTCGTCGTCCTCTCCAGCGTCGTGGAGGGCTTCCCGATCAGCCTCGTCGAGGCGATGTTCTGCGGCCGGGCCACCGTCTCCACGGACGTGGGCGCGGTGGTGGAGGTCATCGGCGGCACGGGACTGGTCGTCCCACCCCGCAACCCCAGGGCGCTCGCCGAGGCGTGCCTGGCCCTGCTGCGCGACCCCGAGCGCCGTGAGCGCCTCGGTGCCGCCGCGCGCGCCCGGGCGCTCGAACTGTTCACCGTCGAGCAGAACATCACGGCATTTCACGGCATTTACCTGGAGATCGTCTCGCACTGCCCGGTTCGCCGGGTGGTCCTGGACGAGTCCGGTGAACCCCTGCCGTTCGCCGCCCCCGCCGAGTCCCACGTCCCCGGCCGCTGGACCGGCCCCACCCCCCGCGTCCTCCCCCGTGGCCTGCCCACCTGGGCCACGAACACCCCGGTCCGGGCGACCCCGCTGGCGACGGAGGGCGCCCGATGAGCGAGCTGGACGCCCGTCCGGCGGACGGGCCGGGCACTGGCCCGGCAGGTGAACCGGGCGCCGACTTCGTCAGGGGCGGCGGTACGCCGGACCGGGGCGAGCCTGCCGGAGCGGACCGGCCGGGGATGCCGAGCGGAGCCGATCCGTGGGACACGCGGTCGGGGCAGTGGCTGGCGGACGTACCCGACGAGCGCTCCGCGCGAGCCACGGGATCGCCGTTCGCCCCGGCCGGGCAGCCCTCTCCCTCACCCTCCCCGCCCGGCTCCCGCGCCGTACCGGACGCGAGCCCGGGGGAGGGGAGCCGTCGGCGAGGAGCGCCAGGGCCCCGCCGTGGGCCCGTCGACCCGGTGAAATCGCTGCTGCACCGGCACCGGGAACTGTGCGAGCGGGCCGTGGACCCGTTGGAGATCGCCGCGGGGCTTGAGGCGCACGGCCTGACCGACCGGACCGCCGCCCGCTTCCGGCACCGTGACGTCTTCTCGCTCGCCGAAGAGCTGTACGCGCGCGTGCCGCGCACCGCCGAGCCACGCCCGGAACCCGAGCCCCGGCCGGCCCCCCGCGTCCGCCCCGGCTGGGTCCTGCTCACCCTCCTGCCCGGAGTCCTCGGCGCGGCCACGGTGACCGGAGTGCGCCTCACCCAGGGACACCCCCGCCAGTCGGTGGCACTCGGCGGCCTCCTCGCCGTCGCCCTCGCCACGCGCGCGGCACTGCGCCACGGCCCGCTCGCCGGCCCACCCGGCACACGCGCGTGGGGCGCCTGGATCGCCACGCGCGCGTGGACGGTCTGGCTGCTCGGATACGCCCTCCTCGGCGACGGCCTCCTGCACGCCGTCCTGACGGGCGGCCCCGACACCCCGCCCACCGTGGCCCCGCACGGCCCCTGGCCCACGACCGCCGCGCCCGTCCTGGCCCTCCTGCTGGCCTGCGCCCCGGCGGCCTGCTCCGCGCACCTCCTCGCCGCGGGCGCCCGCCGCAGGCTCACCCGCAGCCGGGGCCTGGCGGACTTCACGGCCGCCGCGAAACCCCTGCTGCTCGGTGTCCTCGCCGTGTTCCTGGGCGCCCTCGCCGCGCTGATCGCGCTCTGCGGCACCCTCCTGCACGCGCCCGCGGCCTACCCGCAGGCACTCTCCCTGGGCGCCCTGCTCCTGCTCGCCCGCCTGCTCACCGTGCACCGCCACCGGCACGCCCCCGCCCTGGCGCTGGGCGCCGCCGTGGCCACGGAGGCGGCGGCCCTGGCGCTGCCACTGGCCGGCCGGCTGCCCGGCTGCGCCTTCCTGGCGACTCCCGTCGAGACCCTCGTCGACGCCTCGGGCGAGGCCGCCGTACCGGCCCTCGCCTGCGGCACCGCGGCCCTGACCCTGCTCTGGCACGCCGGCCGCACCCTCACCCAGGCCTCGGCCCACGCGCCGACGGGAACCCCCGGCTGAACCTTCCGCCACCGGCCCGACGCACCGCCGGAGGCAACCGCATCACCCCCTGAAGGAGAACACCAGATGACCACCTCCCGACCCGGAGCGCCCGGCACCCCCGGAACCACCGGAGCGCCCGGCGCAGCCGAAGGAGCCGTCGAGACGGCCGGTACCACCGGCGCGCACACCCCGGGAGCCGGCCGATGAGGGTCCTGCTGATCGGAGCCAACGGATTCATCGGCCGCTTCGTCGCCGACCGCCTGCTCGCCGACCCGGCCGTCCAGCTCACCGCACTCGGCCGCGGCGACGACGCCGACGTCCGCTTCGACCTCGCCACCGGCAGCCCGGGCGCACTCACCCGCTTCCTCGACGCGGTCCACCCCGGAGTCGTCATCAACTGCGCCGGCGCCACGCGCGGGGGCGCCCGCGACCTCACCCGGCACAACACGGTCGCCGTGGCCACGGTCTGCGAGGCCCTGCGCCGCAGCGGCTGCGGTGCCCGCCTGGTGCAGATCGGCTGCGGTTCCGAGTACGGCCCGAGCCAGCCCGGTTCCTCCACGGCCGAGGACGCCGTGCCGCGTCCCGGCGGCCCGTACGGCGTCAGCAAGCTCGCCGCGACCGAACTGGTCCTCGGCTCCGGACTGGACGCCGTCGTCCTGCGGGTCTTCTCACCGGCCGGACCCGGTACCCCGGCCGGCTCCCCGCTCGGCCGGCTCGCGGAGGCCATGCGCCGCGCCATGCAGTCCGGCGACGGCGAACTCAAGCTCGGCGGCCTCGGCGTCCAGCGCGACTTCGTCGACGTCCGCGACGTGGCCCGGGCCGTGCACGCCGCCTCGCTCTCCGCCGCGCAGGGCGTGATCAACATCGGCTCCGGCCGCGCCGTCCGGCTCAGAGACGCCGCCGCCGTCCTCGCGCGCGTGGCCGGATACGGCGGCGCCCTCCACGAACTCGACGCCCCGCCCGGTCCGCTGCGCGCCGCCATCGGGCACCCCCGTGGCGACTCCGAGCACGCGGTCCCGGTGGCGTACCCGGACGGCTGCGGCAGCTGGCAGCAGGCCGACGTACGCACCGCGCGCGACCGGCTCGGCTGGCGGCCCCGCATCAACCTCGAGGAATCCCTGGCCGACATCTGGATGGAGGCGGCATGCCGCATCTGACCAGCACCGCCGCGGACACCACCGGCACCGGCGTCCGCACCGCCCTCGGCATCCCCGGCTACGCCCACCCGCTCGTCGCCCCGGCCCAGTGGGCGGAACTGGCCCGCCCCGGCACCCCGCTGGACTGGGTGGTCCTCGACGTCGCCGCCGGCCCCGGCACCCGCCCCGACCCGCACTGCCTGGAAGCCGCGGGCCGGCTCCGCGCCGCCGGCGTCCGCGTCCTCGGCCACCTGGACCTCACCTACGGCGCCCGTGCCTTCGGTGACCTGCTCTCCGACGCCCACCGCCACCTCGACTGGTACGGCGTCGACGGCTTCCTGCTGGACCGCTGCCCCACCGAACGCACCCCGCTCCCCGAGGTGCGCCGCGCGATCACCACGCTCCGCGCGATCAGTGACAGCGCCCACATCGTCCTCGGCCACGGCCGCCACCCGCACCCCGGCTACGCCGAGAACGCCGACCAGCTCGTGACCTTCTCCGGCCCCTGGTCCGACTACCGCTGGTCCCAGGCGGCCGAGTGGACCGCCGACTACCCGTCCGACCGCTTCTGCCACTTCGTGCACGGTGTGCCCCGCGGCCACCTGGACGAGGCGCTGCGGATCGCCCGCTGGCAGGGAGCGGCCACGATCTACTTCACGGACCGTACGGACAGGAACGGTCGCGTGGACCCCTGGGAGACCATGCCCGGCTACTGGGACGACATCGTCTCGCGCCTCGGAACGGGTGTCTCGGAATGAAGAAGGCCGTGGCAGTGTTACGAGAAGAACAACCGTAGTGATCGACCGACCAACGGAGTCCCCGTGTCGCTGCCACCCCTGGTCGAGCCAGCTCCTGAGCTCACCGTAGACGAGGTCCGCAGGTACTCCCGCCACCTGATCATCCCCGACGTGGGCATGGACGGGCAGAAGCGGCTGAAGAACGCCAAGGTGCTCTGTGTGGGCGCCGGCGGCCTGGGCTCGCCGGCGCTGATGTACCTGGCCGCCGCGGGCGTCGGCACCCTCGGCATCGTGGAGTTCGACGAGGTCGACGAGTCGAACCTGCAGCGTCAGATCATCCACAGCCAGTCCGACATCGGCCGCTCCAAGGCCGAGTCCGCGCGCGACAGCGTCAAGGGCATCAACCCGTACGTGAACGTGATCCTTCACGAGGAGCGGCTCGAAGCCGACAACGTGATGGACATCTTCAGCCAGTACGACCTGATCATCGACGGCACCGACAACTTCGCGACCCGCTACCTGGTCAACGACGCGTGCGTGCTGCTCAACAAGCCGTACGTGTGGGGCTCGATCTACCGATTCGACGGCCAGGCCTCGGTGTTCTGGTCCGAGCACGGCCCCTGCTACCGCTGCCTCTACCCGGAGCCCCCGCCCCCCGGCATGGTCCCCTCCTGCGCCGAGGGCGGCGTCCTGGGCGTGCTGTGCGCGTCCATCGGCTCCATCCAGGTCACCGAGGCGATCAAGGTCCTCACCGGCACCGGTGAGCCGCTGGTCGGCCGACTGATGATCTACGACGCCCTGGAGATGCAGTACCGCCAGGTCAAGGTCCGCAAGGACCCCGACTGCGCGGTCTGCGGCGAGAACCCGACGGTCACCGAGCTCATCGACTACGAGGCCTTCTGCGGCGTCGTCTCCGAGGAGGCCCAGGCGGCGGCGGCCGACTCCACGATCACTCCGAAGCAGCTCAAGGAGTGGATCGACGACGGTGAGAACATCGAGATCATCGACGTCCGCGAGCCGAACGAGTACGAGATCGTCTCCATCCCGGGCGCCAAGCTGATCCCGAAGAACGAGTTCCTCATGGGCACCGCTCTGGGGGGCCTCCCGCAGGACAAGAAGATCGTCCTGCACTGCAAGACGGGTGTCCGCAGTGCGGAAGTCCTCGCGGTCCTGAAGTCCGCGGGCTTCTCCGACGCGGTCCACGTCGGCGGCGGCGTGATCGGCTGGGTCAACCAGATCGAGCCGGAGAAGCCGGTCTACTGAGCCGGTGACCCGGTCTGCGTGGCGGGGGCTTCGGGTGCGTACGGCGCCCGGAGCCCCCGTTCGCGTCAGGAGCAGACCTTGCCGTCCTTCGGCACCGTCCCGCTCAGCAGGTAGGCGTCCACCGTCGAGTCGACGCAGTCGCTCCCGTTGCCGTACGCCCCATGTCCCTCGCCCTTCCAGGTGAGTTCGACCCCTACGCCCCGGCCCAGTTCGTCGGCCATCCTGCGGGCGCCCTCGTACGGGGTGGCCGGGTCGCCGGTGTTGCCGACCAGCAGGATCGGCGCCGCGCCCGGTGCGCTGACCTCCGGAGTGTCGTACTGGCCCGGCACCGGCCAGTCGTGACACCAGCCCGCCGTGTCCCAGCCGAGGAAGTCCCCGAAGACCGGCGATATCCGCCTGAACTCCGCCAGCCGCCGCTTCGTGTCGGCGAGCGTGGGCCGCTGCTTGTCGTCCAGGCACGATATGACCCGCTGGGAGTGCGTCGTCGTGCCGTAGCGCCCCGAGGCGTCCCGGTCGTTGTACTCGTCGGCGAGCGCCAGCAGCCCCGAACCGTCGCCCCGCTCCGCCGACTTCAGGGCGCCGGTCAGCCTCGGCCACATCGACTCGCTGTACAGCGGCAGGATGATCCCGGTGACCGCGAGCGTCTGGGTGAGCTTCCGGCCGGATGAGGTCGGCAGCGGTTCGGCGTCGATCCGTCCCAGCAGGCCGGCCACCTTCCGGGAGCCCTGCTCGGGGTCCTGGCCGGTGGACTTGAGGTAGTCGTCCAGGGCCCGTTGGAAGCCGCGCGCCTGGTTCTCGGCGTGGCCCACCGTGTCCGCGGCCGGGTCGACCACCGCGTCGAGGACCAGCCTGCCCACCCGCTGCGGGAACAGATGGGCGTAGACACCGCCGAGTTCGGTGCCGTAGGAGATGCCGAAGTAGTGCAGCTCGTCGTCGCCGAGGACCTGGCGCATCAGGTCCATGTCGCGTGCGGTGTCGGTGGTGGACACATGGGCCAGCAGCGGGCCGGCGGCCTTCTGGCAGCCCTTGCCGAAGTCGGTGGCGTCCTGGAGGTACGCCTTCTCCTCGGCCGGGGTGTCCGGTGTGGCGTCCACGGACTCGGCGGCCTGGATCTCCCGGTCGCCGCGGCAGCGGACGCCCTCGCTCGCGCCGACCCCTCGGGGGTCCCAGCTCACCAGGTCGTAGCGCTCGTGGAGGGAGGAGACGGAAGGCTCGAAGTACGGCATCGTCGACACACCGGAGCCGCCCGGGCCGCCGAAGTTGAACAGCAGCGAGCCGATGCGGTCGCCGCCGGTCGCCCGCGCGCGGACGAGGGCGAGCCCGATCGTCTTCCCGTTCGGCCGGGACCAGTCCAGCGGCACCTTGAGCGTCGCGCACCGCCAGGCGTCGCCCGGCGCGGACGAGGTCCCGGTGGCCTCGCAGCGGTGCCAGTCGAGGCGCTGGGAGGTGAGGGAGGCCGGGAGGGCCGCCTGCGTCGGCGCGGTCGTGGAGCGCGACGGCGACGCGGGAGCCGAGCCCGTCCCCTTGCCCTCGTCCCCGCCCCCGTCGGACGAGCCCCCGCATCCGGCCAGCAGCAGCCCCGCCGCCAGCGCGGCCGTCCACCGCGGCAATCGCATCATGCGCACCCCCCTGACAGGCCCGCCGCATCGTGCCGCGCCGGGCGTTCAGGCCATCGTAGGCGCCCCGGGCCCGGCCTGTGGGGGCCTGTGGATAACCCTGTGAGCTGGGGATTCGCCTGCCGTGAGGGTCTGTTGTCGTCGGGGGTCTGTCAGGAGCAGACCGTGTTGGCCTTCGGCTTCCTTCCGTCCAGCAGGTAGCCGTTCACCGCGCTCTGCACGCACTTGTTCTTGCTGTCGTACGCGCCGTGCCCCTGGCCCTTGTACGTCAGCTCGATGCCGACGCCCTTGCCGAGTGCGTCCACCATCTTCCGCGCGCCCTCGTAGGGGGTGGCCGGGTCGCCGGTGTTGCCGATGACGAGGATGGGCGCCGCCCCCGGGGCGCTGACGTCGGGGTGGTCGGCCGCGCCCGGCACCGCCCAGTCCGTGCAGCTGACCATGCCCCAGGCCAGGAAGTCGCCGAACAGCGGGGAGGCGGCGCGGAACTCGGGCAGCTTCCGCCGGACGTCGTCCGCGGTGTACCGGGGTTTCTCGTCGGAGCAGTTGATGGCGGTGTTGGCCGCGGTGAGGTTGCTGTACTCGCCGTTCTCGTTGCGGCCGTTCATCGAGTCGGAGAGCAGCATGAGGATCTTGCCGTCGCCGTCGTACGCCTGCTCCAGGCCCTCGGTGAGGTACTCCCAGAAGTCCTTCGAGTACAGGGACTGCGCGATGCCGTTGGTGGCGGCGGTCTGTGTCAGCTGACGCGGGAAGATGCCGGGGATCGGCTTCTTCTCCAGGTCGGCGAGGAGCTTGGCGATGCGGTCCTTCACCTCCTGCTCGGTGCTGCCGATCGGGCACTCCTCGGTCTTCGAGGTGCAGTCCCTGGCGAAGTTGTCCAGCGCCAGCTGGAAGCCCCTGGCCTGCCCGAGCGCGCCCTGCTCCGGGGTCTGCGTGGGGTCCACGACCGCGTCCAGGACGGCCCGGCCGACGTTCTTCGGGAACAGATGGGCGTAGACACCGCCGAGCTCGGTGCCGTAGGAGATGCCGAAGTAGTGCAGCTTGTCGTCGCCGAGGACCCGGCGCATCAGGTCCATGTCGCGGGCCGCGTCCGTGGTGCGCACGTGCGGCAGGATCGTCTCGGAGTTCTTCTCACAGGCCGCGTTGAACTGCTTGGTGCGGTTCAGGAGCTGGACCTGTTCGGCGTGGTCCTCCGGGATCGCGTCCTGCTGGAAGTACTCGTCCAGCTGGGCGTCGCTCTCGCATTCCACCGGTGCGCTGCGGCCGACCCCGCGCGGGTCGAAGCTGACCAGGTCGTAGCGGGTGCGCAGGGCCGCGTAGTCCGCGCCGAACGCGGGCAGCGTGGTCACGCCGCTGCCTCCCGGGCCGCCGAAGTTGAAGACGAGCGAGCCGATCCGCCTGCTCGCGGGGCCACTGGCCCGGGCGCGGATCAGGGCGATGCCGATCGTGTCGCCCTTCGGCCTGCTCCAGTCCAGCGGCGCCCGCATGGTCGCGCACTGCCACTCCCCGCCGTTCGGCAGCGGCGAGGGAGGGCTGCCGCCGCCCTCCGCCTCCGAGGGGGCCGGGCAGGATTTCCAGTCCAGCTTCTGCGCCGTGAGATCTCCGTCCTTGCCGTCGCCTCCGCATCCGGCCAGTACGGCGGAGAGCAGCACAGCGGTGGTGGTCAGCGCGGCGGCGCGCAGCCGGAACGGGTTCGCCATACCCCCATCGTGGGGGCGCGCACGCCGGGGCGCGCGGGACGCGGGCCGTAAGAGGTAACCCGTCGGCGGGGCCGGAACCGCGCCGGGCAGGCCCTCTTACAGGGTTCCCTTGCGGGTGAGGTGGTTGAAGGCCAGCCAGCCCGGCAGCACCGGCAGCCACAGGGTCAGCAACCGGAACAGCAGGACGGCCGGAGCCGCGACCTCCTTGGGCAGACCCACGGCGATCAGGCCGACGGTGAGGGTCGCCTCGACCGCGCCCACGCCACCGGGGGTGGGCGCCGCGGAGCCGAGCGCGTTGCCGGCGAGGAAGACGACGGCGACGCTGGCGATGCTCAGCGACGCCGATCCGTCGCCGAAGGCCCGGATGGAGGCGTCCAGGCACATCACGAAGCAGGCGGTCAGCAGCAGCATGCCGCCGATGCCGGTGACGAGCTTCTGGGGCCGCTGGAGCACGTCGAGCATCCGCGGTACGACACCGGCGAACAGCGACCTCACGCGCGTGACGACGAACTTCCGCAGGAACGGCACCGAGGTGACCACGAGGACCAGGACGGCCACGGTCAGCAGACCCGCGATGACCGTGCGGGACGGCGACAGCGACGGCGTCTTCTCGGTGCCGGTCAGATAGCCGAAGGACAGCAGCATCAGGATGTGACAGCCGAGCCCGAACAGCTGCGAGGCGCCGACGCTCGCCACCGCGAGTCCCGGGCGTACGCCGGCGCGCTGCAGGAAGCGCGTGTTGAGCGCCACACCGCCGACCGCGGCCGGCGCCACGATCTTCACGAACGACCCGGCGACCTGCGCGGCCACGGTCCGCGGGAACGGCACCCGTTCCGGTACGAAGCCCAGCAGGGCCATCGCGGCGGCGACGTAGCTGAGCGCGGAGAACAGCACCGCGGCGGCCACCCAGCCCCACTGGGCCTGCGCGAACAGCGTGGCGAACTCGATGTGGGTGAGCTGCGTCAGCAGGTAGTAGGCGCCGATCGCACCCGCGATGAAACTGATGAGGGTGCGCGGCCGGATCCGCTCCAGGCGGGCCGGTTCCACGGGCGCCTGGGGCCTGATCCGCAGCACCTGGTGCCGGATCTGGGTGAGCAGATCCTCCTCGCGGGCCTCTTCGAGGGCTTCGTCGATGGCCCGCTTCTCGGCGCGCTGCTCGGCGCGGACCGCCTTCTTGTCGGGCTTCTCGGGCCCGGGCGGGGCCGTCTCGGAGGCCTCCTCCAGACGGGCCGCCTTGGCCTGCCGGGAGGCCTCCAGCACGGCTTCCCGTTCGCGCTGCGCCCGCTCCCGGGCCAGTCGGCGCAGCGTCGCGCGCGTGGAGCGCGTCAGCGCGATCGGCTGGAGCATCGGCAGGCAGTCGGCCACCGCGTCGGGGCCGAGCACCTTCACCGCCGAGGCCACCGCGCGCTCGGCGCCCACCCGCAGGCCGAGCGTGGTGACCAGTTGGGCGACGTCCATGCGCAGCAGCAGATCGCCGGCCGCGATCTCGCCACCGCGCAGTTCGGTGAGGATCACCCTGCCGGAACGATCCACCAGGATCGCGTCTCCGGCCAGCCTGCGGTGCGCGATGCGCCGGGACTGCAGCGCCCGCACCTGGTGCCAGGCGTTCCGCAACAGCTCGTCGGTGATCTCCTCGTCGGCCAGCGAGTCCAGGGTGCGCCCGCCGGTGTGCTCGTACACGAGCATGACCGCGTCCGGGCCCAGTTCGGAGGTGGCGATCAGCTTGGGCGCGTTGGCGCCCGCCGCGATCGCCGCGTACGCCAGCAGCGCCTCCTGCTCCAGTGCCTGGCGCAGTGACTGGAGGCTGGAGCGGGTGGCGAAGCCGCGCAGGGTGAGATTGCGCCAGGCGCGGTAGAAGAAGCCCTGGGCCTGCTGTTCCCGGTCGACGACCGTGACGTCCAGCGGCGGGCCGTCCTCCAGCGAGACGAAGTAGCGCCGGCCCCGGTCGCCGTTCTCCGTCTCCACCACTTCCTCGCGGGCCGCTCCGACGGGGTGGAAGCCGACGTGCCGCAGGCCCGCCATCAGGGTCTGGCCGGTCGGGCGGACGTTGGGGGAGCCGACCGCGTACAGGGTGCCGTAGGCGATGGTCCAGCCGATCAGCACGGTCAGGATGATCGAGAAGGGGGTCGTGTAGCCGGTGACCAGCATCGAGAACGCGTCGAGCAGCAGCACGATCCACAGCACCGCGCGCCATCTGGGTCTGCGGGACATGCCGACGGCCGTCATATAGGCGATCACGGGCGCCAGATAGCCGTGCACCGGGTCGGTCAGGGCGTGGATGTCACCCGGCGAGGGCTGGGTGAGCGCCTCCTGGATCGAGTCCGGTGCGGCCCGGGCGACCCACAGGTCGGTGGCGAGCGTCACCCCGTGCGCGAGGACGGCCGCGAGGACGCCGTCGGCGATGCGCAGCCCGTCGCGTTTGATCAGCCGTTCGATCGCGAACGCGACCGGCACCAGCAGGATCGCGATGCTGGAGGCCAGCCCGGCGATCTTGATCAGCAGGTCCGGAGCCTGTCCGGTGCCCTTGTTGATGTCCTGTTCGAGGCCCGAGGTGGTGCCGTGCGCGAAGGCGGCGATCGCGAGCAGCACCACGATGCTGAGCAGGCCGACCAGGAGCCGCATCAGGTCGGAGGGGCGGTGCACGCGCGCGGGCAGCAGTGGTTCGTCGCGCTCCACCTGCTCGGCGTGGGGGTCGTCGTCGGCGCACGGACGGGGGTCCGGGGACGTGGTCCCGGGGGTCCGCGCCGTCTCGGCGGCGGGCGGCTCCTCGGCGGCATCCGCTCCGCCGTCGCCCTCCGCGCGCGTGGCGTCGTCCTCGCGCTGACCGGCGTCCTCCTGGGGGTGCCGGCCGCTGTCTTCCTGCTGCGCGCCGGTGCCGCCGCCGTCCGCGCGGGCGGGACCGGGGCGCGCGGAGGCGTCAGGGGTGCCCGCCGCTCCTTCGGGGTGCACGCCCTGCTCCTTCATGGTCTCTTCGTGGTCTCGTATCACCAGTCACCGCCCGCACGATGGTGGCATGCCCCACCGGTACTCACGGGCATCAGGGTGCGGATGCGCGGGCGCACAGTCTGCCCCAAGGACCGGGCGGGGGCGAGCGGACCGTTGCGCACGGCCCTCTCCGGAACGTCGGCGGGGTGCGGCAGGATGGGGCGGATGAGCGAGCAGAGCCCTCCCGAGGACGCCCGTGCCGAGGGCGCGGACGCGCCGCCGGGACACACGGACGCACTCCCGGAGTACGCCGAGCGGGTCCTGGACGTCACCGAGCGGATTCCGCCCGGCCGGGTCATGACCTACGGCGACGTCGCGGAGTGGCTGGAGGAGGGCGGGCCGCGCCAGGTCGGCCGGGTGATGGCCCTCTACGGCGGCGCCGTCCCGTGGTGGCGGGTCGTACGCGCCGACGGCGTGCTGCTGCCCGGGCACGAGCTGCGCGCGCTCGCCCACTACCGCGCGGAGGGCACCCCGCTGAAGCAGGCGAGCAGCGGCGCCGAGGGCCATCTGCCGCGGCTCGACATGCGCCGTGCCCGCTGGGACGGCGGCGCGGGTGCGGAGGATCACACCTGACAGCTTCCGCCATCGGATGCCGCCGTGGAGGGGCCGTGGCCCGTTCGGGGGACATGGGGGACGTCCGTGGCATGCCGTACGTTCGTGAGATGTGGGATGCGCGTGACGGCGGTGCCGCGAGGGAAGAAGCGGAAGCCCTGCTTCCGTCCGGAGCGGCGGCGTAGCGTCGGCAGCACGTGTCCCCGTCATCCCGCGGCCACCGCCTCGCGCGCGTGACCGCCTGCCCGCCAGCACGACCACCAGGACCGGCACATCACGTGAGCTCCTCTTCCTCCACCCGGCGCCCGCCGCACCCACCGGTGCGGCAGGGGAACCGTGGCGCTTACCGACTGGTCCGTACCCCTCCGGCCGTCGTGGACCCCCCTCCTCTGGACGCGGCACAGCGTGCCGTGGTTGACCACCGGACCGGACCACTCCTCGTCCTCGCCGGTCCCGGCACCGGCAAGACCACCACGCTGGTCGAGTCCGTGGCCGCCCGGATCGCCCAGGGCGGCGACCCCGAGCGCATCCTGGTGCTCACGTTCAGCCGCAAGGCCGCCGTCGACCTGCGCGACCGCATGGCCCTGCGCATGGGCGCCGCCCGCGCCCCCAGGGCCACCACATTCCATTCGTACTGCTACGCGCTGGTCCGTGCCCACCAGGACAGCGGCCGGTTCACCGAACCCCTGCGGCTGCTCTCCGGCCCCGAACAGGACGTCACCGTCCGCGAGCTGCTCGCCGGCCAGCCCGAACTGGAGCGGCTCGGCCTGACCCATGTGCGCTGGCCCGACGAACTGCGCGCCTGCCTCACCACGCGCGGCTTCGCCGACGAGGTCCGTGCCGTCCTCGCCCGCAGCCGGGAACTGGGCCTCGGCCCGGACGCCCTGGACGCCTTCGCCCGCCGCATCGGCCGCCCCGACTGGCGGGCGGCCGCCGCGTTCCTCGCCGAGTACCTCGACACCCTCGACCTCCAGGGCGTCCTGGACTACGCGGAACTGGTCCACCGCGCGGTCCTGCTCGCCCGCCGCCCAACGACCGCGGCACGGCTGGCGGCCCAGTACGACGCCGTGTACGTCGACGAGTACCAGGACACCGACCCCGCCCAGGTCCGGCTGCTGCGCGCCCTGGCGGGCGGCGGGCGCACCCTGGTCGCCTTCGGCGACCCCGACCAGTCGATCTACGCCTTCCGGGGGGCCGACGTGAACGGCATCCTCGACTTCCCGGCCGCCTTCCCGCGCGCGGACGGCCGTCCCGCCCCCGTGGCTGTGCTGCGCACCTCGCGCCGCTCCGGTGCCGCGCTGCTGGCCGCGACCCGCCTGATCACCCAGCGCATGCCGCTGACCCGGCTGCCCGCCGAGAAGGTCCGCGCCCACCGGGAGCCGGCCCCCGTACGGGACGGCGGCCGGGTCGAGGTCCACACGTACCCGACGCCCGGCGCGGAAGTGGACAACATCGCGGACATCCTGCGCCGAGCGCACCTGGAGGACGGCGTCCCCTGGAGCGACATGGCCGTCCTGGTGCGCGCGGGCTCCCGCCTCCCCACCCTCCGCCGGGCCCTCACCGCGGCCGGCGTCCCCCTGGACATCGACGGTGACGAGCTGCCCCTGCGGCACGAGCCCGCGGTCGCACCGCTGCTGACGGCCCTCCGCGCGGTGGCCACGGCGGAGGCACGGCACCGGGGCGAGGACCCGGCGACGGGCGCGGGAGACGGCGAACCGGCTGATGGAGACACCGCCGGTGAACATACCGACGCCGCCGAGGAACGCGCCGCAACCCCCGAGGATCGTGCCGGAACCGCTGCGGAACGTGCCGGAACCGCCGCGGAACCGGCCCCGGACTCCTCCTGGCTGGACACCGAGACCGCTCTCACCCTGCTCGCCTCCCCGCTCGCCGGCATGGACGCCGCCGACCTGCGCCGCCTCGGGCGCGCCCTGCGCGAGGAGGAGCGGGCCGCCGGAAACCCCCTGCCGCCCCCGTCCGACGAACTGCTCGCGCGGGCGCTCGCCGAACCCGAGCGCCTGGCCGTGCACGACCCGGCGTACGCGCGCGGGGCGCAGCGTCTCGGCGCGCTGCTCCGCACGGCCCGTGAGCGCCTCGCCGGCGGCGGTACGGCCGAGGAGGCGCTGTGGGACCTGTGGCAGGGCACACCGTGGCCCGGACGCCTGGAGCGGGCCGCCCGGCGCGGCGGCGCCGCCGGCCGCAACGCCGACCGGGACCTGGACGCCGTGTGCGCGCTGTTCGCCACCGCCGCGCGCGCGGAGGAGCGCTTCGGCGGCCGCGGCGCCCTGAACTTCCTGGAGCAGATCGAGGCCGAGGACATAGCCGCCGACACGCTCGCCCGCCGCGCGGTACGCCCGGACGCCGTCCGCGTGATGACCGCGCACCGCGCCAAGGGCCTGGAATGGCGGCTGGTCGTCGTCGCCGGCGTCCAGGAGGGGCTCTGGCCCGACCTTCGGCGCCGCGGCTCGCTGCTGGAGGCCGACCGCATCGGCCGTGACGGACTCGCCGAGCCCCTCACCCCGGGCGCGCTGCTCGCCGAGGAGCGCCGTCTGTTCTACGTCGCCGCCACGCGCGCGCGTGACCACCTCGTCGTCACCGCGGTGAAGGCACCGGCCGACGACGGCGACCAGCCGTCCCGGTTCCTCACCGAGCTGGGCGTCGAGCCGAGGGACGTCACCGGACGCCCCCGCCGGCCGCTGTCCGTCGCCGCACTCGTCGCCGAGCTGCGCGCGACCACGGTCGACCCGCGCGCGTCGGCCCCGCTGCGGGAGGCAGCGGCCCGCCGGCTCGCCCGGCTCGCCGCGCTCGCCGACGAGGACGGCCGCCCGCTGGTGCCGAACGCACACCCCTACCGCTGGTGGGGCATGTTCGACCCGACCGAGAGCAAGGTGCCGCTGCGCCACCGGGACCAGCCCGTGGTGCTCTCCGGCAGCGCCCTCGACCAGCTCGCCAACACCTGCGCACTGCAGTGGTTCCTGGGCCGCGAGGTGAAGGCGGACGCCCCCGCCACCACCGCCCAGGGCTTCGGCAACGTCGTCCACGTCCTCGCCGACGAGGTCGCCTCCGGCCGCACGCCCGCCGACCTCGACGTCCTCATGGAACGCCTGGACTCCGTGTGGAACGCGCTGGCCTTCGACGCGCCGTGGAAGTCGCGGCAGGAGAAGGACAACGCGCGCGTGGCACTCGAACGCTTCCTGAACTGGCACGTACTGAACCGGGCGAGCCGGACCCCGGTGGTGAGCGAGCACGACTTCGACGTCACCCTCGAAGCGGGCGACTACCAGGTCCGCATCCGCGGCCAGATGGACCGTGTGGAGACGGACGCCGAGGGCCGCGCCTACGTGGTCGACTTCAAGACCGGCAAGCAGGCGCCCACCGCGGGCGAGGTGGAGCGGCACCCCCAGCTCGCCGTCTACCAGCTCGCCGTCCGCGAAGGCGCCGTCGACACGGCCTTCGACGGCGCACGCCCCGAACCGGGCGGCGCGGAGCTGGTCCACCTCAGACAGGGCGCCGCCAAGCGCGACGGGGGCGACGGCCTGCCCAAGGTGCAGACCCAGGAGCCGCCGACGGGGGAGTGGGTCGGCGAGCTGCTGGCCACCGCCGCCGGAAAGGTCCTCGACGAGCGGTTCACACCGAGCGCCGGCCAGCACTGCGCGCACTGCGCGTTCCGGGCGTCGTGCAGCGCCCGCCCGGAGGGACAGCACGTGGTCGAGTGATCCGCACGGCCCGCGTGACGTACCGCACCACAGGCGCTGACCTGCGCTTCTTCCGCCACGGTCGACCGATCGGGTCCCGGTTGTCAGTCCTCGCCGCTAGCCTCTTTCGACATGTCCGCCCGTATCACCGACCCCGAGCAGCTCAAAGAGCTCCTCGGCATCCCGTTCACCCCGGAGCAGACGGCCTGCATCACCGCGCCGCCCGCCCCGCAGGTGATCGTGGCCGGTGCCGGGTCGGGCAAGACCACCGTGATGGCGGCCCGCGTGGTCTGGCTCGTCGGCACCGGCCAGGTCGCCCCCGAACAGGTCCTCGGCCTGACCTTCACCAACAAGGCCGCCGGTGAACTGGCCGAACGCGTCCGCAAGGCCCTGATCAAGGCCGGCGTCACCGACCCCGACGTCATCGACCCCGACAACCCCCCGGGCGAGCCGGTCATCTCGACGTACCACTCCTTCGCCGGCCGCCTGCTCACCGACCACGGCCTGCGGCTCGGCCTGGAGCCCAGCTCGCGCCTCCTGGCCGACGCCACCCGCTTCCAGCTCGCCGCGCGTGTGCTGCGCGAGGCCCCGGGCCCGTACCCGGCGCTGACCCGCTCCTTCGCCGACCTCGTCAGCGACCTGCTCGCGCTCGACTCCGAACTCGCCGAACACCTCGTCGACCCGGAGGAACTGCGCGCCTGGGACACCCGCCTGCTGCGCACCTTGGAAGGGGCCAAGCTCACCAACGCCGACCTGCGCAAGGTCCCGGAGACCGCCGCGGCGCGCCGGGAACTGGCCGAGCTCGTCCAGCGCTACCGGGCCGCCAAGCGCGCGCGGGACCTGCTCGACTTCGGCGACCAGATCGCCCTGTCGGCCCGCCTCGCCGGCATCCCCGAGGTGGGCCGCCTGCTGCGCGAGGAGTTCCGCGTGGTGCTCCTCGACGAGTACCAGGACACCTCCGTGGCCCAGCGCGTCCTGCTCGCCGGCCTGTTCGGCGGCGGCACCGGCCACCCCGTGACCGCCGTCGGCGACCCCTGCCAGGCCATCTACGGCTGGCGCGGCGCCTCCGTCGCCAACCTGGACGACTTCCCCGACCACTTCGCGCACGCCGACGGCAGCCCCGCCACGCGGCAGGCGCTCAGCGAGAACCGCCGCAGCGGCGGACGCCTGCTCGACCTCGCCAACGGCCTCGCCGCACCCCTGCGCGCCATGCACGCGGGCGTGGAGGCCCTCCGCCCGGCCCCCGGCGCCGAGTACGACGGCACGGTCCGCTGCGCCCTGCTGCCCACCCACGCCGAGGAGATCGACTGGATCGCCGACTCCCTCGCCCACCTCGTGCGTACCGGCACGCCACCCGGTGAGATCGCCGTGCTGTGCCGGACCGCGACCGACTTCGCCGAGATCCAGGGCGCCCTCGTCGCCCGCGACGTCCCCGTCGAGGTCGTCGGCCTCTCCGGCCTGCTCCACCTGCCCGAGATCGCCGACCTCGTCGCCGTCTGCGAGGTCCTCCAGGACCCCGGCGCCAACGCCGCCCTGGTGCGCCTGCTGACCGGACCGCGCTGGCGCATCGGCCCCCGCGACCTCGCCCTGCTGGGCCGCCGCGCCCGGCTGCTGGTCGCCCACGCGCGCGTGGACGGCACCGACGACCCGGACCGCAGGCTCGCCGAGGCCGTGGAGGGCGTCGACCCGTCCGAGGTGATCTCACTCGCCGACGCCCTGGACACCTTCCTGGAAGCACCCATGGAGGAGGGCGACGACGACGGGCTGCCGTTCTCCCCGGACGCGCGCGTGCGCTTCGCCCGGCTCGCCGCCGAGCTGCGCGACCTGCGCCGCTCGCTGTCCGACCCGCTGATGGACGTCCTGCACCGCGTCCTCGCCGTCACCGGCCTGGAGGTGGAGCTGTCGGCGTCGCCGCACGCGCTCGCCGCCCGCCGCCGCGAGACCCTGTCCAACTTCCTGGACATCGCCGCCTCCTTCGCCGCCGGCGACAGCGAGGCCACCCTGCTGGCCTTCCTCGGCTTCCTGCGCACCGCCGCCCAGTACGAGAAGGGCCTCGACAACGCCCTGCCCGGCGGCGAGAACACCGTCAAGGTGCTCACCGCGCACAAGTCCAAGGGCCTGGAGTGGGACGTCGTGGCCGTCCCCGGGCTCGTGACCGGCACCTTCCCCAGCGCCCAGGGCCGCGAGAAGTGGACCGCCCAGGCCAAGGTGGTGCCCCACGCCCTGCGCGGCGACACCGACACCCTGCCCGACGTGCGGTCGTGGGACTCGCGCGGCATGAAGGCCTTCCACGAGGCCATGAAGGAGCACCAGCACACCGAGGAGCTCCGCCTCGGCTACGTCACCTTCACCCGTCCCCGCTCGCTCCTGCTCGGCTCCGGCCACTGGTGGGGGCCCAGCCAGAAGAAGCCGCGCGGCCCGTCGGACTTCCTCACGGCCCTGCACGACCACTGCGCCGACGGGTACGGCGAGATCGAGGTCTGGGCGGACCCGCCGGCCGAGAGCGAGGAGAACCCGGCCCTGCACGCCGCCACCGCCGACCAGGTGTGGCCGCTCCCGCTGGACGCCGCCGCTCTCGCCCGCCGCCGCGCCGCTGCCGAGACCGTCCTCGCCCACCTGGACGCGCTCGCCGCCGGACCCGCCGACGGGCACCGGCCAGCTGCCCCGCACGACCCCGCCGGCGCCGAGGACCCGGACTGGCCCGCCCCACCGGAGGACGAGCCGTACGGCGACGACCCATACGGTGAGGACCCGTACGGCGACGACCCATACGGTGAGGACCCGTACGGCGACGACGCGTACGGTGAGGACCCGTACGGCGATGGGCCGTATGACGAGGAGCGGTACGCGGACCTCCCTCAGCAAGGTCCGCCCGACGATCCGTTCGGCGACGACCCCTTCGCCGGTGACCTCCCCGCCGGTGCCCCCACCACAGGTGCCATCGAAGCCGAGCCCTTCGGCCAGGACGCCTGGAACGCCGGACGGCCCACGGTCCCGCACCAGGCGCCCGCCCCGCAGGAACGCCCCCGTGCCGCCGAACCACGGCTCGCCGCCGCCCTCACCCCGGAGGAGGCCCGCACCGTCGCCTCCTGGGACCGCGACCTGGACGCGCTCACCGGAGAGCTGCTGCGCGCCCGGCAGACGGTCACCGAGGTCCCCCTGCCCACGACGCTCACCGCCACCCAGCTGCTGCGGCTCGCCGAGGACCCGGACGGGCTCGCACAGGAACTCGCGCGCCCCATGCCCCGCCCCCCGCAACCGGCCGCCCGCCGGGGCACCCGGTTCCACGCCTGGGTGGAAACCCGCTTCGAGGAGCTGACCCTGCCCCTGCTGGAACCGGACGAGCTGCCCGGTGGCGACGCGGAGATCGCCGACGAACGCGACCTGGAAGCCCTCAAGGCCGCCTTCGAACGCACCGAGTACGCCCGGCGCACCCCGTACCGGGTCGAGGCCCCCTTCCAGCTCACCCTCGCCGGCCGCGTCGTCCGCGGCCGCATCGACGCCGTCTACCGGCACGGCGACGGCGACGGGGCGACGTACGAGATCGTCGACTGGAAGACCGGCCGCACCGGCACCGCCGACCCGCTCCAGCTCGCCGTGTACCGGCTGGCCTGGGCCGAGCAGCAGGGCATACCGCCCGAGTCGGTCACCGCCACGTTCCTGTACGTGCGCAGCGGCGAGGCCGTACGCCCCGAGAGACTGCCGGACCGGGCCGCCCTGGAGCGGCTGCTCACCGGTGAGACGGAGCGCACACCGCAGGCAAGCTGAGTGTGACGAACCGCCCGCCGAGGATGCCGCCGCGGGCGGCTAGGCTCGGAAGCATGAGCCAGACCCCGGACAGCGCCGTCCGCACGTACATCGACCAGCACAGCGCCGCCTTCCTCGACGACCTCGCCGCATGGCTGCGCATCCCCTCCGTGTCGGCCCAGCCCGAGCACGCCCCCGACGTACGGCACAGCGCGGACTGGCTCGCCGCCAAGCTGTCGGACACCGGCTTCCCGACCGCCGAGGTCTGGCAGACCCCCGGGGCCCCCGCCGTCTTCGCCGAGTGGCCGTCCGGCGACCCCGAGGCACCCACGGTCCTGGTCTACGGCCACCACGACGTGCAGCCCGCCGCCCCCGAGGACGGCTGGGACAGCGACCCCTTCGAACCGGTCGTCCGAGAAAACCGCCTCTACGCGCGCGGGGCGGCCGACGACAAGGGCCAGGTGTTCTTCCACACACTCGGCGTCCGCGCCCACCTCGCCGCGACCGGCCGCACCGCGCCGGCCGTCAACCTCAAACTGCTGATCGAGGGCGAGGAGGAATCCGGCTCCCCGCACTTCCGGGCCCTGGTGGAACAGCACGCGGGGCGCCTCGCCGCCGACGTCGTGATCGTCTCCGACACCGGCATGTGGTCCGAGGACACCCCGACCGTGTGCACCGGCATGCGCGGCCTCGCCGAGTGCGAGATCCGGCTGTACGGCCCCGGCCAGGACATCCACTCCGGCTCCTTCGGCGGCGCTCTGCCCAACCCGGCCACCGCCGCCGCCCGCCTGGTCGCCGCCCTCCACGACGAGCACGCGCGCGTGGCGATCCCCGGCTTCTACGACGGCATCGTCGAGCTGACCGACCGCGAGCGCGAACTCTTCGCCGAGCTGCCCTTCGACGAGGAGCGCTGGCTGCGCACCGCCAAGTCCTCCGCCCTCCACGGCGAGGCCGGCTACTCCACCCTGGAACGCATCTGGGCCCGCCCGACCGCCGAGGTCAACGGCATGGGCGGCGGCTACCAGGGCCCCGGCAGCAAGACGATCATCCCCGCCACGGCCATGGTCAAGCTGTCCTTCCGGCTGGTCGCCGGCCAGGAGCCCGACCACATCGAGAAGGCCGTCCGCGCCTGGGCCGCCGAACAGGTGCCCGCCGGGATCCGGCACGAGATCGACTTCGGCTCCGCCACGCGCCCCTGCCTGACCCCGCTCGACCACCCCGCGCTGCAGTCCGTGGCCCGCGCCATGGGCCGCGCCTTCCAGGAGCCGGTCCGCTTCACCCGGGAGGGCGGCTCCGGACCCGCCGCCGACCTCCAGGAAGTCCTCGGCGCACCCGTGCTCTTCCTGGGCATCTCCGTCCCCTCCGACGGCTGGCACGCACCCAACGAGAAGGTCGAGCTCGACCTCCTCCTCAAGGGCGTCGAGACCAGCGCCTACCTGTGGGGCGACCTGGCCCGGAACTGGCGCACCGCACCCTGACCGGCCGGCGCCGTACGGCCGGGCACCGCGCGCGGGGCACACTGGAGGGACCGCCCCGACCGACCCGCCGCCCCGGCCGCGCCCGGCCCGGTGCCCTCCCGCCCTACGTCCCGCCGAACCGCCCGCCGAAAGAACCGCCGCACTGGGGGAGTTGGAAGCACCCGTGACCACCTGGACCGACCAAACAGCCGACCGACCCATCTCACTGACCGCCCCGAGCGGCATCGACCGCGCCGCCCACCACCGGCTGGACGAGGCCTGGCTCGCGGCGGCGTGGAGCCACCCCACGACCCGCTGCTTCGTGGTGTCCGGCGGCCAGGTGCTCATCGACGAGACCCCGGACGGCCGGACCGAACTCGTCATGACGCCGTCCTTCGAGGCCCCGCTCACCGAGGCCCACCGCTACTTCCTCGGCATCGACGCCGAAGGTGTCAGCTACTTCGCGCTCCAGAAGGACGCGCTGCCCGGCCGCATCGACCAGTCCGCGCGCCCGGCGGGGCTGCGGGAGGCCGGCCTGCTGCTGTCACCGCGCGACGTCGGGCTCATGGTGCACGCCGTCGGGCTGGAGAACTGGCAGCGCACCCACCGCTTCTGCTCCCGCTGCGGCGAGCGCACGGTCATCGCCGCGGCCGGCCACATCCGCCGCTGCCCCGCCTGCGGCGCCGAGCACTACCCGCGCACCGACCCCGCCGTGATCATGGCCGTGACCGACGAGGACGACCGCATCCTGCTCGGCCGCCAGGTCCACTGGCCCGAAGGCCGCTTCTCCACCCTCGCCGGTTTCGTGGAGCCCGGCGAGTCCATCGAGCAGGCGGTGCGCCGCGAGGTGTCCGAGGAGGTCGGCGTCACCGTCGGCCCGGTCGAGTACGTCGCCAGCCAGCCCTGGCCCTTCCCGTCCAGCCTGATGCTCGGCTTCATGGCCCGCGCCACCTCCACCGAGATCGACGTCGACGGGGACGAGATCCACGAGGCCCGCTGGTTCTCCCGCGAGGAACTGCACGCGGCCTTCGAGGCCGGCGAGGTGCTGCCGCCCTACGGCATCTCCATCGCGGCCCGCCTGATCGAGATGTGGTACGGCAAGCCCCTGCCGACCCGCAGCTTCGTCTGAAACGGCGAACGGCGGCCCCCGAGCCGGTTGTGGACTCGGGAGCCGCCGTTCGGCGCACTCGGACTCAGGCGGCGAGCTTCTGCTTGACCTGGGCCAGCGACGGGTTCGTCAGCGTGGAGCCGTCCGCGAAGAGCACGGTCGGGACGGTCTGGTTCCCGCCGTTCGCCTTCTCGACGAAGGCGGCGGACTCGGGGTCCTGCTCGATGTTGACCTCGGTGTAGGCGATGCCCTCCCGGTCCAGCTGGCTCTTCAGCCGCCGGCAGTAGCCACACCAAGTCGTGCTGTACATCGTCACAGTGCCCTGCATGTCTCTCGCGCTCCTCAGGCAGCTCGGAAAAGGTCGTCCGGTGGGATGAACGTAAGGCACCGCCGCGCCATTCCCGGGCTCCCGGCTCGCCGGTCTTGTGCGACGGGGTGGCCGGTCCTGTGCGTCAGCCCTTCTGTTCCGTGCGACCGGCTCGCCGGTCTTGTGCGACCAAGCCGGAGGTCTCGTGCGACGGGGCCGCCAGTCCTGTGCGACCAGGTCGCAGGTCTCGTGCGACGGATCCTCCGGTCCCGTGCGTCCGCCTCGCCATTCACCTGCATCCGCCCTGCCGCTCCCATGCGTCCGCCCGCCGGCCACGTCAGTCCGCCCCGCCGGCCAGGCGAACCGCGCCGATTCCCGGCCGACCCGCCCGCAGGCCCGGCACCCGCTCCCGGCTGTGACGCCTGCCGCATTAGTACGACTGCGAGCCCCAGCCTGTGGACAACCGGCACAGCCGTCCCGGGCGACCTGGCAGCATGGCGGGGTGACAGCAGCAGCGCATTCCACCCTTTTCCCGCAGGGCACCGGCGCCTTTGCCCATGCGGCTCCGCCGAGCGGGGCCGACGCGGTGCTCGAAGGGCTCGACCCCGAGCAGCGCGAGGTGGCCACCTCCCTGCACGGTCCGGTGTGCGTGCTGGCCGGAGCGGGCACCGGCAAGACCCGGGCGATCACCCACCGCATCGCCTACGGAGTGCGCGCCGGCATCCTCCAGCCGTCCAGCGTGCTCGCCGTCACCTTCACCAACCGCGCCGCCGGAGAGATGCGCGGCCGGCTGCGCCAGCTCGGCGCCCAGGGCGTCCAGGCCCGCACCTTCCACTCCGCCGCCCTGCGCCAGCTCCAGTACTTCTGGCCGAAAGCGATCGGTGGCTCCATGCCCCGGCTCGTCGACCGCAAGATCCAGCTCGTCGCCGACGCGGCCGCCGCCCTCGGCACCCGGCTCGACCGCAACGAGCTGCGGGACGTGACCGCCGAGATCGAATGGTCCAAGGTCACCCAGACCGTCCCCGCCGACTATCCGTACGCGGCCGCGAAGGCCGGCCGAGAGGCCCCCCGCGACCCGGCCGAGATCGCCCACCTCTACGCCGCCTACGAGGACCTCAAGCGCGGCCGCGCCGTCATCGACTTCGAGGACGTCCTGCTGCTCACCGTCGCCATCCTCCAGGACCGGCACGACATCGCCGAACAGGTCCGCGCCCAGTACCAGCACTTCGTCGTGGACGAGTACCAGGACGTCAGCCCCCTCCAGCAGCGGCTGCTGGACCTGTGGCTCGGCGACCGCGACACCCTGTGCGTCGTCGGTGACGCCAGCCAGACCATCTACTCGTTCACGGGAGCAACACCCGACCACCTCCTCGACTTCCGCGCCCGCCACCCCCGCGCGACCGTCGTCAAACTGGTCCGCGACTACCGCTCCAGCCCCCAGGTCGTCCACCTCGCCAACGGCCTGCTCGCCCACGCCCGGGGACGCGCCGCCGGCCACCGGCTGGAACTCGTCTCCCAGCGACCCCCGGGGCCCGAACCCGTCTACACCGAGTACACCGACGAGCCGTCCGAGGCCGAAGGCGCCGCCCGCCGCATCCGCGAGCTGATCGACGCGGGCGTCCCGGCCGCCGAGATCGCCGTCCTGTTCCGCACCAACTCCCAGTCCGAGACCTACGAGCAGGCGCTCGCCGACGCCGGCGTGCCCTACCAGCTGCGCGGCGCCGAGCGCTTCTTCGACCGGCCGGAGGTCCGCAAGGCCAGCGTCGCCCTGCGCGGCGCGGCCCGCTTCGGCGGCAACGACTCCCTCCTCGACGACGTCGTCGACCTGCCCTCCCAGGTGCGCGCCGTCCTCTCCGGCGAGGGCTGGACCAGCGAACCCCCGGCCGGCTCCGGCGCCGTCAGGGAGCGCTGGGAATCCCTGGCCGCCCTGGTCAACCTCGCCCACGACCTCGCCGCGGCCAGACCCGGAGTCACCCTCGCCGACTTCGTGGCGGAACTGGACGAACGGGCCAACGCCCAGCACGCCCCCACCGTCCAGGGCGTCACCCTGGCCTCCCTGCACGCCGCCAAGGGCCTGGAATGGGACGTCGTCTTCCTGGTCGGCGTCGCCGAGGGCATGCTGCCCATCACCTACGCCCGCACCGACGAGCAGATCGAGGAGGAACGCCGCCTGCTCTACGTCGGCGTGACCCGCGCCCGGGAACGACTCCATCTGTCCTGGGCCCTGTCCCGCTCACCCGGCGGACGACCCAACCGGCGGCCGAGCCGCTTCCTCGACGGGCTGCGCCCCGGCACCACCCCCACCGTCGGCCGCACCGGCGCCGGCACGGGCGCGGGCGTCGAACGCGGCACCCCGGCGAGCGCCGCCGTCACCCCCCGGCGCACCCAGCGCACCCCCGCCCGCTGCCGGGTCTGCGGCCGCACCCTCACCGACGCGGGCGAGATGAAACTGATGCGCTGCGCGGACTGCCCCTCGGACATGGACGAAGGTCTCTACGAGCGGCTCCGGGAATGGCGCGCGGTACAGGCCGAGCGCAGCGGCCAGCCGGACTTCTGCGTCTTCACCGACCGGACGCTGATGGCCATCGCGGAGGCGTGTCCGGAGAGCCCCGCCGAACTCGCCCGCATCCCCGGCGTCCTCAACCGCAAGCTGCGCAGCTACGGAGCCGACGTTCTGGCCATATGCGCAGGTCAAGAACCCGGTGGAGACGACGGCGGCAACTGATGCCAACTCGTCGAAAAAATAGTTTGCGCGCGCCCCGCGAATCCCCATAGGTTCTAGGCACGGAAGCAGCGGCCTTCTCCGAGGCCCGGGTTCCGTGATGTACTTGCACATCCGAACGAGACCGGTTCACTCCGGTCCCTTGAGACGCCGAGAGGAGGCGAGTCCAGTGATCAGCATCAACACCAGCACCACCGTCAGCACGGCCAAACTGACCGATCGCTCGACCGTCTCCACGTGCATGCTCGGCGCCTCGAACCAGGGCACCGGTCTGTCCGGCATTCGTGCCGTCCGCCCGGCGTCCTCCCCTGCCCTCGCGGGTCTTCCCGTCCGTGAGCGCAATGAGCGACCGACCAAGGCACTGGAAGCGGTAGCGGCACAGGCGCACGCCTATGCCTTTGCGGCGGCCGGTGCCGGATTCCGGAAGCAGACGACGCAGCACCACCTGATGTGGGCCTTCCGTGGGCCAGAACCCTGGAGTGATCCAGCCTGATCGCCGATCAGGCCGGCGCCTTCAGGGCCGCGGAACCCCATCCGGGATCCGCGGCCCTTCTGTTTTCCCCGAACGGGGACGACGGAGCGAAGGGGCCTCGGGACAGGAAGAGAACCCGGTACCCAGCCGACACCCGGTCAACCGGCCGGACCGACCAGACGAGGAAGACCACCCGTGCAACTCGAAGCGCACGCCCCGTCCGTACCGCCTTCGCAAACCATTCCCCCGCCCGGCCTCACGGAGGACTCCACCTTGACCCCCCTCACCGCGCTCACCGCGCTCGACGACGCCATCGAGAACCTCGGCGTACCCGTCCCCTGCCGCTCCTACGACCCGGAGGTCTTCTTCGCCGAGTCGCCGGCGGACGTGGAGTACGCCAAGTCCCTCTGCCGCACCTGCCCGCTGATGGAGGCCTGCCTCGCCGGCGCCAAGGAGCGGCGTGAGCCCTGGGGCGTCTGGGGTGGCGAGCTGTTCGTCCAGGGCGTCGTCGTCGCCCGGAAGCGGCCCCGTGGCCGCCCGCGGAAGAACCCGGTCACGGCATGAACACCGCAGGAACGATCGACCGCCCCCTCACGCACGACCCCAAGAAGCAGGCCCCGATGAAGC
Source organism: Streptomyces sp. NPDC047841 (assembly GCF_040704085.1). NCBI lineage: Bacteria > Bacillati > Actinomycetota > Actinomycetes > Kitasatosporales > Streptomycetaceae > Streptomyces > Streptomyces sp. NPDC047841. The sequence continues at coordinate 266,776 of NZ_JBEYRP010000012.1, read as the reverse complement.
CGTCCACCAGCGAGCCCGCCGGCTCCGCGACCACAGACTTCACCACCACCGGCGCGACCGAAGCGCGCCAGAACAGGAACCGTGAGATGCAACTCATGCAAGAAGCCCTGGCTCGTGCCCATATGCACGAGCGACTCCATGACGCCGCGCAGGAACGCCGGGCCGTCCGCCTGGCGGTCGCGCAGCGGATGCAGCGGCGAGCCGAGCGCGCCTCGCTGCGCGCCCGCCGCGCCCTCGCCATGGCCGTCATGCAGTAACGAACACACCTGAGCGGCGGTGGCCTCCCGGAGCAGGGAGGCGAAGCCTCTCCGCGGGGGCCGGTCCGGCCGAACGGACCGGCCCCCGCGGTGCGTTGCGCAGGACGATCCGCCGGTCACGGGGTTATCGTCACCGGGTGACGAGTCTTCCCGGCGGAAGTGATCAGGGCGGCTCCACCGCGGAACGCCACCGTCTGGTGTGCGCCCGCTGCGGCACCCCCGCCGACGGCCCCCAGCCGGTCACCTGGACCTGCTCGGTGGAGAACGGCGCCCGCCAGTACTTCTGCGACGCCTGCTCCCGGGAGAACCTCCGGGCGATCGAGGGGCGGCTGGACTCGGCCTGGTGGTGAGATTCGCTCTCCGGGGGGGCCTCCCCCCCCGCCCCCGCCCCCCGCCGCCCCCCACCCCCCCGAACTCAGGGCACGCCGATTACGCCCCCTCCGCCGACTCCGCGTCCTCGGTGCCGGTGTCCTCCGGTGTGTCGGCGGCGAAGCCCGGGAGCCATTCCTCCAGTTCTTCACGGAGGCGTACGTCGGCGCCCAGTTGGCACAGGACCCCGATCGTGCTGAGGGTCACCCGGTGTATCAGCAGATAGGCCGGCGGCAGGTTGAGCTGTTTGCCGAGCTGGTAGGCGGGGGAGCGGGGGTCGGCGATGCGGGCGGCCTGGCTGCGCATCCAGGAGCGGGTGAAGGTGAACGTCTCCACGCGGGCCGGCTCGATGATGGGCAGCAGGTAGTCGAGGACCGCCTCCGGGTCCAGCTCGACGGTCTCCTTCACGAAGCCCTCGGCGCACAGCAGCTCGTAGACCGTCTCCGCCTCGCCGTCCAGCGTCATCCGCAGCGAGACGCCGATCGGGGCCGGCAGACCGCCGGGGAGCCGGTCGACGGTGCCGAAGTCCAGCACTCCCAGGCGCCAGTCGTCCGGACCGCCGGGGCCACCGGGCAGCAGACGGAAGTTCCCCGGGTGGGGGTCGGCGTGCAGCAGGCCGGTGCGGGCCGGGCCGGAGAAGAGGAAGCGGGCCAGGAGCTGGCCGGCCCGGTCGCGTTGTTCCCGGGTGCCGTCCGCGATGACCTCGGACAGCGGGATGCCGTCGATCCACTCGGTCACCAGCACCTGCTCGCACTGGTGCACCACCGCCGGGACGACCACGTCCGGGTCGTCCGCGAACTCCTCCGCGTGGGCGCTCTGCGCCTGGGCCTCCAGCCCGTAGTCCAGTTCCTCCGAGACGCGGTCCCTCAGCTCCGTGATCAGCGGCTTGATGTCCATGCCCGGGATGAGCGGACCCAGCAGACGGGCGAACCGGCTCAGTTGACCGAGGTCGGAGAGAAGTGCCTCACCCGCGCCCGGGTACTGCACCTTGACCGCCACCTCACGGCCGTCGTGCCACACCGCCCGGTGCACCTGGCCGATCGACGCCGCGGCGGCCGGCTTGTCCTCGAACTCCTCGAAGAGGTCGCGCCAGTCCGGCCCGAGCCGTTCCTCGAGCACCGCGTGCACGGTGCGGGTCGGCATCGGCGGGGCTGCCTCCTGGAGCTTGGTCAGGGCCGCGCGGTAGGGGCCGGCGATCTCCTCCGGCAGCGCCGACTCGAAGACGGACAGGGCCTGCCCGAACTTCATCGCGCCACCCTTCAGCTCACCGAGCACCTTGAACAGTTGCTCCGCCGTGCGCTGCTGCAGCTCACGGCCGACGATCTCCGCGGACTCGCCCACGATCCGCTTGCCCAGCCCCCAGGTGGCCCGGCCTGCGAAGCCGAGCGGGAGCGCGGCGAGCTTGGCGGTACGGGTGACCGCCTTGCGGGGAAGATCAGACATGCGCCCTCCAGGTGCCAGTCGGCCGTGCCGCGCCTGCTTCGCGTCGCCGCTTCGTCGACGGCCGTCGCACCGCCATTGTCGCGCGCGTCCCGCCGTCGGTTGCGGAGTGCTGCCGTTTCTCTCTCCCGGCCGCCCCGCAGTCGCATTCCGGATGCGGCCGGACCGGCCGGGCGCGCCAGTCCAGACCGGGCAGGGACGCCTCCCAGCGGGTGCCGGCGGCGGACGGTGAACAGCCGTCGAGGAAGGCCAGGGCGTGCGCCGCGGCGAGACCGGCCACCGCCGTGGCCAGTGCCAGGTCGCAGGCCCCGACCCGGCGGGCCCTTCCGGACCGCCACTGGGTGACCAGGCGGGGCCAGGCCGGGTCGCGGTCCGTGCGGTCCCGGTCCAGGCAGCCGGCGCAGCCCGATTCGCCGGGCAGGACGAGCGGGCCGACGACACCCGTGCCCTCCACGACCCCGGCGTAGAGGTGGGGGGTGCCGGTGGCCATGAGCGGTTCGGCGGTGAACGGGTCCGGGGCGTGCACGGCGACATCGTCGCGGGGGGCGAAGATCACCAGGGAGAGGCCGGGCTCGTCGGCGCCGGAACCCGGGGAGTGGGCGTGGCGCGGTGGACGGTCCGGTGCGGCGCGGCGGACGGCGGCCCGGGCAGCCGCGTCCCGGCGGTCGCCCAGCGACTCGCTGGTCAGTCCGCCCGGCGCCAGGTCCCACGGCTCCACCCGGCCCACGTCGCACACGTCGACCTCGCCGACGCCGGCGCCGGAGAGCACCGATGCGATCAGGGCGCCGACCCGGCCCGCGCCGCGCACCCGGACGCGCAGCGCGCGCCGGGCCGCGAGCCGCGCGAGCGCGCCGCCCGGCTCGGGTGTGAGGAGGGACAGTGAGGCGAGGTCGGGGCGCAGCCGTTCGAGGACGCCCGTCTTCGCCCGCAGCGCGTCGGCGGCCGGTCCGCCGCCGCGCGCGTCGTCGAGGAGGCCCGCGCGGCCCAGCCGCTCCACCAGCGCGTCGACGTGATGGGGCGGCACGTCCGCCCGGCGCCCTTCTTCGCGCAGCAGCGGCAGTCCGCGGGTGCCGTCGAGCAGGTCCAGGAAGCTGCCGGTCGCCGTGGCGACCGGGCCCAGGGTCAGGGCGTGCGCCGGGGTCATTCCGAACTGCACGGTGTTGCGGTCGCGCCAGCCGCGCCGCAGCGCGGGCTTCACCACCGGATGCATGACTGGTCCCCCGTGTCCGTGAGTGCGTGTCTGCGCCAGCATGCCCGGGGTGCGGTCGGGGCGTCGGGAGTTATCCACAGGTTGGGGGTGTTCTTCCTATGAATCGGGCGGGGCGAAGTGGTGCGAAAAGGATGAATGGACCGGTCGTACGAATCAAACACATGGTGGGGGATCCGGAGTGACCCGTCCCCGGGCCGGGACTTTGCCCCTGTCCAGCGGGTAACGTCGGGGCGTGCCCGCCGACCCACTGCACCGTGCCGGTGAACCACAGCGCAGCACGACGAGCCAGCCGCCCCGAGGCTCGGGGACGAGCGCGATCGAGGTCCGCAGGAGTGCCCGGCGCCGCCGGACGGTCTCCGCGTACCGCGAGGGCGACCGCACCGTCGTACTGATCCCCGCCCGGATGTCGAAGGCGGAGGAGCAGCGCTGGGTCACCCTCATGCTCGACAAGCTCGCCGCCCAGGAGAGCAAGCGGGTGCTGGGCGACGCCGAGCTGGCCGAGCGTGCCGAGCGGCTGTCCGCCCAGTACTTCGACGGCCGGGCCCGGCCCGCCTCCGTGCGCTGGGTCACCAACCAGAACACCCGCTGGGGTTCGTGCACCCCGGCCGAGGGCAGCATCAGGCTGTCGCACCGGTTGCAGGGGATGCCGGAGTACGTGGTCGACTACGTGCTCTGCCACGAGCTGGCGCATCTGCTCGTCCCCGGTCACGGTCCCGGCTTCTGGCGGCTGCTGGAGGCCTACCCGCGTACGGAGCGGGCCCGCGGCTACCTGGAAGGGGTGGTCGCCGCCGCCCGGCTGCCGCACGTGCCGGGTGCGCGCGACGAGCAGGAGACCTGAGCGGACTCCGGGCGTCCGGCGTCCTGCCGGGGTGAGCGGGAGCCGCCCCGCGCGCCGGGCGCCGCCTGTGTGAGCGGGCGGGTGCGGTTGTGTACCGGGTCTGTACCGACCAGCACCCCCGGGGGTCACTGTCGGTCTTTGCCGTTAGCCTGGCGCGACGCACTCGCATTCGGGATGGGGGACGGTCGTAACGCATGGCCAGGGAATTCCAACGCGGCCACAAGGCCAGGATCAGTGACCTCACGGCGGGCACGGATCTGTACGTAGGCGTGCAGATCTCCGGCCCGGGACTGACCTTCGACATCAGCTGCTTCGGTCTGGACGCCGACGAGCGTCTCTCGGACGACCGGTACTTCGTCTTCTTCAACCAGCCGAAGTCCCCGGAGGAGTCCCTCCAGCTGCTGGGCGCCCAGGCGGGTGACACGGAGTCGTTCCGGGTCACGCTCGACCGGATCCCCTCGCACATCCGCAAGCTGTCCTTCACGGCGACCGTCGACGGCGCCGGACAGATGTCCCAGATCGCTCCCGGATACCTGCGCATCGTGGCGGGCGGCGAGGAGGTCGCGCGGTACTCCTTCAGCGGCGCGGAGTTCTCCACCGAGCGGGCCGTGATGCTCGGTGACCTCTACTTCAAGGACGGGTGGCGCTTCGCCGCCGTCGGACAGGGGTTCGACGGCGGTCTGGAGGCGCTGCTGAAGAACTTCGGCGGCGAGGTGCTGGAGGAGGAGGCGCCCGCCGCCGCGCAGCAGCCGCAGCCGCAGGCCGGCGTGGCACCCGGCTTCGCCCCGCCCGCCCAGAGCACGCCCCCGCCCGCGTTCGGCGCCCCGGCCCCCGCGCCGGCCCCGGCGCCCGCGCCGCAGGGGTTCGCCCCGCCGCCCGGTCCCACCCCGCCCCCGGCCCCGGCGCCCGGCCCGGACGTGCACGCCGCGCCGACGGTCGTCGCGCCCCTGACCCCGCCCGGAGCCGGCACCGTCCCGCCGCCGGCCGCGCCGCCGGCCCCCGCGCCTTACGGCCAGCCGCCGCAGCAGCCGTCGTACGGCGGCCAGCCCGGCGCGCCGCTGCCCCCCGGCTACGGCGGTCAGCCCGCCCCGCCCATGCCTCCGGGCTACGGACAGGTCCCCGGCCGGCAGCCCGCCCAGTACGGGGTGCCGCAGGGCGCGCCCCAGGGCGGTGCCGGGGTGACGGCCGCGCTCCAGGCGTTCAAGGAGACGCCGACCGGGCAGCGCTGGACCCAGCAGAACAAGAAGCTGATCCGCGTCGACCTCGGCATCGGCGGCCAGCCCGTGCTGGCCAAGCAGGGCAGCATGGTGCTCTACCAGGGCAAGGTCGACTTCAGCTACAAGGGCGCCGGGTTCGCCGGGCGGATCGTCGGCAACGCCACCGGCCAGGAGATGCAGCTGATGCGCTGCACCGGCCAGGGCCAGGTGTTCCTCGCCGACGATTCCACCCACCTGCACCCGGTGGAGCTCCAGGGCGACGCGATCTGCGTGTCCGCCGAGAACGTCCTCGCCTTCGACGAGAGCCTCCAGCACGAGGTCCGCCGCATCGAGGGCCACGGCATCCCCGGCGGCGCGCTGTTCACCATGCAGTTCCAGGGCACGGGCACGATCGTCGTCAAGACGCACGGCACACCCGTGGTGCTGCCGGTCACGCCGACCACCTTCGCCGACTGCAACGCCGTCGTCGCCTGGTCGGCCGCCTCCCAGGTGATCGTCTCCAGCCAGGTCCGCATGCGCCGCAACGCCTACCCGGGCGACACCGGCGAGAGCGTCAACCTCCAGTTCCGGGGCGCGCCCGGCAACTTCATCGTCGTCCAGCCCTACGAGGTCTGAAGGAGCCCGTCATGAACCAGCCGCTCGCGGGCTTCGCCCCCGCACCCGTCACCGCCCGCATGGAGAACCACGGCAACCACATGCTGAAGGTCGCCCTCCAGACCGGGAACGACCTCCTCGCGCGCGTGGGGTCGATGGTCGCCTACGAAGGCTTCATCCAGTACGAGCCGAACCCGCCCGCCGTCCGCCAGATCGCCCGCGACTGGGTCACCGGCGAGGGCGCGCCGCTGATGAAGTGCTCCGGCGACGGCCTGCTCTACCTCGCCGACTACGGCGCCGACGTCGTCGTGATCAACCTCGACGGCGACGGCATCTCCGTCAACGCCACCAACCTCCTCGCCTTCGACGCGCACCTGACCTGGGGCGTGGAGCGGGTGAAGGGGCTCGCGAAGTTCGCCGGCCAGGGCCTGTGGAACACGAGGATCTCCGGGCAGGGCTGGGTCGCGCTGACCTCCCGGGGCAAGCCGATCGTCGTGGACTGCGGCGGCGGCGAGGACGAAACGTACGTCGACCCGGACGCGCTCGTCGCCTGGTCGCCGAACCTGAAGGTCAAGGGCAAGCGCAGCTTCAAGGCCCAGTCGCTGATCGGCCGGGGCAGCGGCGAGGCCTACCAGATGGCCTTCTCCGGCCAGGGCATCGTCGTCGTCCAGCCCAGCGAGGACAGCACCGACCGCCTCCGGTTCCGGGGCTGAGGGGGAGCCAGAACACCATGCAGAGCCCGCTTTTCGCACACAACGACGTCCAGACGCAGGAGCGCTGGAGCCTGCAGAACCCGCAGATGCTCCGGGTCACCCTGGAGGGCCAGGACGACCTGCTCGCCCGCAAGGGCACCATGGTCGCCTACCAGGGCCTGGTCGAGTTCGACGCCGAGTACCGCAGCAACGGCCAGGCACGCGCGCGTGCGTACACCGGCGAGGGCCTGGACCTGATGCGCTGTCACGGACAGGGCACCGTCTACCTCGCGAACCTCGCCCAGCACGTGCACATCATGGACGTCGAGCCGGACGGGCTGACCGTCGACAGCTCCTACGTCCTCGCCATGGACTCCTCGCTGCACCACGAGGTCGTCGCCGTCGACAGCCTCTACGGCATCTCCGGCTCCGGGAAGTACCAGCTCAACATCACCGGCCGCGGCCGGGTCGCCCTCATGACCTCCGGGGCGCCGCTGCTGATGCAGGTCACGCCCGACCGGTACGTCAACTGCGACGCCGACGCGATCGTGGCCTGGTCCACCGGGCTGCGCGTGCAGATGCAGGCCCAGACGCACTCCTCCGGCGTGTGGCGCCGGCGCGGCAGCACCGGTGAGGGCTGGGAGCTGAGCTTCATGGGCACCGGGTTCGCGCTGGTCCAGCCCAGCGAGCTGCTGCCGCCGCAGAACGCGGTGATCGGGCAGGGCCTCGCCGCCCAGTTCGGCATGGGGCAGCAGGGTGCGCGCGGGCAGAACCAGGGCAACGTCTGGAGCTGAGCCGCCCGAGGCGAGGGGTGACCGCCTCGGCGGCCACCCCTCGCACGCTCAGAGCCGGGCGCGCGTGGCGTCCAGCAGACGGACGACCGACGCGTCGGCCACGCCCGCCACCTCGTCGTAGGCGTACCAGCGCACGTCGAGCGACTCGTCGCTGATCCCGTGCACCGCGCCGGGCGGGGCCAGGACCGCGTACTGGACGTCGAAGTGCCAGTGGCACGGCGCCGGGATCGGATGCCGGTCCAGCCGCACCGGCCCGCCGGGGAGCACCGTCAGCCCGGTGATGCCGGACTCCTCGGTCGCCTCCCGCAGGGCCGCCGCCTCGAGCGTCGGGTCGCCCGGCTCGCAGTGGCCGCCCATCTGGAGCCACATCCGCAGCTTGCGGTGCAGTGTGAGCAGCACCCGGCCGCGCTCCGGGTCGACCACCAGGGCGCTGGCCGTGAGATGACCCGCGTGGCAGGCCTTCCACAGGCCGTCCGGGTGGGCCGCCAGATGATCCAGGTAGGCCTCGCGCAGTTCCTCCTGGCCCTCGTACCCCTTCAGGACGAGGACCGCGTCGTCGTACAGGCTCACTCGGCGTCGTCGCCCTTGCCCCCGGCGCCGTCGGAGCCGCCCTTCTCGCCGCCGTCGCCGTCGGCCACGTCCTTCTCCCCGCCGTCCTTCTTGTTCAGGTCGGGCTTGCCCGCGGAGCCGCCCGCCGCCTCGCCGAGCATCTTGTCCAGCTCGGAGAAGTCCAGCTGCTCGCGGTGGACGAAGCCGTCCGGGTCGTCCAGGTCGGTCGCGGTCGGCAGCATGTCCGGGTGCGCCCACAGGCCGTCCCGGCCGTCGACCCCGCGCGCGTCCGTGAGCGAGGCCCACAGCCGGGAGGCGTCGCGCAGCCGGCGCGGACGCAGCTCCAGGCCGATCAGCGTGGCGAACGTCTGCTCCGCCGGGCCACCGGTCGCGCGGCGGCGGCGCAGCGTCTCGCGCAGGGCGTCGGCGGACGACAGGCGCGGCTTCGCGGCGGCGTGGACCACCGCGTCCACCCAGCCCTCCACGAGCGCCAGAGCGGTCTCCAGACGGGCCAGGGCGGCCTTCTGCTCGGGCGTGTCCTCCGGCTGGAACATGCCCTGCTGGAGTGCGTCCTGCAACTGCTCCGGGTTCTGCGGGTCGAACTGGCCGACCACGTCCTCCAGCTTGGCCGTGTCGACCTTGATGCCGCGCGCGTAGCCGTCGACCGCGCCGAACAGGTGCGAGCGCAGCCACGGCACGTGCGCGAACAGCCGCTGGTGCGCGGCCTCGCGCAGCGCCAGGTACAGCCGCACCTCCTCCTGCGGGACGCCCAGGTCCTTGCCGAACGCCGCCACGTTGGCCGGGAGCAGCGCGGCCTTGCCCGCCGGGCCCAGCGGCAGGCCGATGTCGGTCGAGCCGACGACCTCGCCCGCGAGCACGCCCACGGCCTGCCCGATCTGGGTGCCGAACATGGCGCCGCCCATCGAGCGCATCATGCCGATCAGCGGGCCCGCCATGGCCTGCATCTCCTCCGGCAGGACGTCGCCCATGGCCGCGCCGACCCGCTCGGCGACCGGGTCGACCAGCTCCTGCCAGGCGGGCAGGGTCGCCTCGACCCACTCCGCGCGCGACCAGGCCACCGCCGAGCCGGAGCCCGACGGCAGGGACGTCGCGTCGTCCAGCCACAGGTCGGCCAGGCGGACGGCCTCCTCCACCGCCCTGCGCTCGGACGGGCCGACGCTCGCGTCCTTCGTGCCGTCCGACGTGCCCTGGGCGACCGTCTGGCGGGCGATCTGCTTGGCCATGTCCCAGTTCACCGGGCCGCCCTCGTACGAGAGCATCTGGCCGAGCTGCTGGAACGCGGCGCCCAGGTCGGTGGGGTTCAGGGAACCGAACATGGCTGCGAGCGGGTTGTCGGCGCCGGGGCCGCCAAAGCCGCCGGCTCCGGGCAGGCCGCCGAAACCGAACGGATTGGCCGGTCCCTGCCCACCACCGCTCTGCTGGTCCTTCTTCTTGCCCTCGTCGCCGTCTTCCGGCTCCTCCGGCGGAAGGCCGAAACCGAATGGGGTGTCACTCACGGGAATCCTCGGCTGGTAAGGCCACCGGTTTCGCTCCGGTGGCGCGGCTGCCCGACAACACCACCCAGCGTAGACACCCCGGCCCGATCGGGCCTCGGTGCTTCGCCCACGGAACGCCTGCGGCAGGATGGATGCACCTGGTACGTGCGCGTCACTCGCGCCCGTACTGAAGACAACCGCTGGAGACGCCCGGTGAGTTCCCCAGATCCGCAGGTTCGCGCAGCGCGAAACCTCTCAACCTCTCCCGCCGCGCGCGGGCCCGTCGTCGCGGTGACCGGCGCCGCCACCGGGGTCGGCGCCCTGCTCACCGAGCGACTCGCCGCGTCCGAGGAGATCAGACAGGTCCTCGCCATCGACGAACGGCGCGGCGAGTGCGCCGACGCGCAGTGGCACGTCCTCGACGTCCGCGACCCCGCCATCGCGGACAAGCTGCGCGGCGCCGACGTCGTCGTCCACCTCGCGCTCGACCTCGACCTGGAGACCGATCCGGCCGCGCGCACCGCTTACAACGTCCGGGGGACGCAGACCGTCCTGACCGCCGCCGCCGCGGCCGGCGTGCACCGGGTGGTGCTGTGCACCTCCGCGATGGTCTACGGCGCGCTGCCCGACAACGAGCTGCCGCTGTCGGAGGACGCCGAGCTGCGCGCCACCGCCGAGGCGACCGGCGTCGGGGACCTGCTGGAGATCGAGCGCCTGGCGCGGCGCGCCCCGCGCGCGCACCCGGGCCTGAACGTCACCGTGGTGCGGCCGGCCGTCCTGGTCGGCGGCACGGACACCGCCCTGACCAGGTACTTCGAGTCGCCGCGGCTGCTGGTCGTGGCCGGGTCGCGGCCCGCGTGGCAGTTCTGCCACGTCGAGGACCTGTGCAGCGCCCTGGAGTACGCCGTGCTGGAGAAGGTCGACGGGGAACTGACCGTCGGCTGCGACGGGTGGCTGGAGCAGGAGGAGGTCGAGGAGCTGAGCGGCATCCGGCGGATGGAGCTGCCCTCGACGGTCGCGCTCGGCGCGGCGGCCCGGCTGCACCGGATCGGGCTCACCCCGTCCCCGGCGGGGGACCTCGCGTACACGATGTACCCCTGGGTGGTCAGCGGCAGCCGGCTGCACGAGTCCGGGTGGCGGCCGAAGTGGACCAACGAGCAGGTGCTCGCCGAGCTGCTGGAGGAGGTGGCCGGCCGGCACACGGTGGCCGGGCGGCGGCTGGGCCGCAAGGACGCGACGGCCGCCGGTGCGGCGGGGGCGACGGTCGCCCTGCTGGGCGCGGCAGCCGTCGTACGGCGCGCCCGGAAGGCCCGGCGACGCGTCTGACGTGCGGGGAGCAGCCGATGCGGAAGCTGCGCTGTAGGAGCCTCCAAACGGCCCGCGCGCGTGCCTGCGGAAACTCGTATTCCGCGTTGTCACACCCGTGGGGCACGATGGGGGCATGGCGCTTTCGAACGATCACCCCGGTGAGCAGGCGGCTCAGGACCCCATCAAGCTGATCGGCATCCGGGAGACCCCGCTCTCCGTTGACGAGGTGTTCCAGGCCGTCGGGGACGACGCGGCCGGCGGGATCGCGCTGTTCGTGGGGACCGTGCGGAACCACGACGGGGGTGCCGACGTGGACGCGCTCGGGTACTCCTGCCACCCGAGCGCCGAGGCCGAGATGCGGCGGGTCGCCGAGAAGGTCGTCGCGGATTACCCCGTGCGGGCGCTGGCCGCCGTGCACCGGGTGGGGGACCTGCGGATCGGGGACCTCGCCGTCGTCGTCGCCGTGGCCTGCCCGCACCGCGCGGAGGCCTTCGACGCCTGCCGCAAGCTGATCGACGACCTCAAGCACGAGGTGCCCATCTGGAAGCAGCAGAAGTTCTCGGACGGCACGGAGGAGTGGGTCGGCGCCTGCTGACCCCCGGCCCGTCGCCGGCTCGTCCCGGCGCGGGCGCCCGCTGGATGTCCGGAGCCCTCCGGTGCCGGACGGCCGCCCGCCGATCCGGGCTCGGCGGCCGCCGGCTCCCCGTCCGGCGCGCTGTGATGCCTCCCGGCCGTCCGCCGCTGGTCCGGCGGCCTGCGCTCGGTGTCCTCCGCGCGACGACGTAAGCCCCGCCCCGGCGCCCGCAGTCCCCGCCGGGTGCGCGCCCACCGCGGACCGGCGCCCGCGGCCCCGCCCGGTGCCGGCCCGGCCCGCCCGAGCCCCCGTTTCACACCCGTCCGCTGATCCGTCTGGGCTTTCGTGGGTCCCTCGAAGGCGTCACACGCGGCACACGCTTTGCTCCGGTTGCGTAACCGGGACCCTAGCGTGAGCGTTGTCCGTGCAGACCGTTAATCTGCTGATCAGTCATTTGCGGACGCTCGTGGCGTATGGGAGGTCGGCATGGGGGTGCTTGTCTGGTTGCTGATCCCGCTTCTGGCCGCGATCGGCGGCGGGCTGTGGGGTACCTGGGCCAATCGGACCCGCAAGACGCGGAGCGACGGCCCTGAGCTGGACGGATACGCCCGGTTCCGCGAGGCCATGGAGAAGTCCCACACGGGTGCGCGCGGCGCCTGACGGGGGTGCCCTGACGGTGCGCTGACAGAGGCGTCCCGTACTGTCGTGGCATGCCACGCCGCACCGCGACGATGCTCGCCTCGACCCTGATGCTGATCGCGCTCCTGTGCGCGGGAGTCCTCATCCCCGTGCCGTACGCGGAGATGTCTCCCGGCCCGACCGTGAACACGCTCGGCGAGCACGACGGCGAGCCGGTGTTGCAGATCTCGGGGCACAAGACCTATCCGGCGGACGGCCACCTGAACATGACCACCGTCCGGGTCACCGGCGCCGACTACCGGATGAACATGGTCGAGGCCGTCTACGGCTGGCTCGCCCACGACAGCAAGATCATCCCGCACGACACGCTGTACCCGGACGGCAAGACGGAGGAGCAGTCCACCCAGGAGAACGCCGAGGAGTTCAGCCAGTCCCAGGAGAGCGCCAAGGTCGCCGCCCTGAAGGAGCTGGGCGTCCCGGTGAAGTCCTGGGTGATCGTCTCCACGGTCGTCAAGGGCTCCCCGGCCGAGGGCAGGCTGCACGCCGGTGACGTGATCAAGGCCGTCGACGGGACGGCGGTGAAGCAGCCCTCCGACGTCGCCAAGCTGGTCACCGAGCACAAGCCGGGGCAGAAGGTCGTCTTCACCGTGGTGCCCGCCAAGGAGCAGGCCGCCGCCGAGAAGGCGCACCGGACGGCGACCAGGACGCAGGACGTCACCATCACGACGACCACCTCCCACGACACCGGGGCCGCGCGGGCCGTCGTCGGCATCTCCGCCGGAACCGACCACACCTTCCCGTTCACCATCGACATCAAGCTCGCCGACGTCGGCGGGCCCAGCGCCGGCCTGATGTTCGCCCTCGGCATCTACGACAAGCTCACCCCGGGCAACCTCACCGGCGGGAAGTTCGTCGCCGGCACCGGCACCATCGACGACAACGGCACGGTCGGCCCGATCGGCGGCGTCGAGATGAAGACCGTCGGCGCGCGCGACCGCGGCGCCCAGTACTTCCTGACCCCCGCCGACAACTGCGCGGCCGCCGCCAAGGACACCCCGGGCGGCCTCACCCTCGTCAAGGTCAAGACCATCGGCGACGCCCTCGACGCGCTGAAGGACATCCGCAGCGGCGACACCGCCGCACTGCCGAAGTGCACCACCAAGGGCTGAACGGGCCGTGACACGGCGTAGGGGCGCTCCCTGGCCACCAGGGGCGCCCTCATCGCCGTACAGCAGGGGACGGGTCAGTCCGCGAACGTCGCCACCAGGGCGTCCGCCAGGCCCGGCACCAGGTCGGGGCCGGTCAGGACCTCCGTCGGGGAGTCCTTCTCCCGCAGCCGCAGCGCCGACTCCCGGCTGCCGTCGCGCAGCACGGCCACCGTCATCCGGACCTCCTGGCGCTCGGGGTGCTCGGCCACCCACCGGGCCAGCCCCGCCTCGTCCAGACCGGAGGGCACCTGGGCCTCGGCGGACGGCGGCAGCATCAGGCGCTCCACGGCGAGCGCGCAGCCGGCCACCGCGTCGGGCCAGGCGATGGTGCCGAGGAACTCGTCGAGGGGCTTGCCGGACGGGAGCTCGTCCTGCTCGATCGGGGTGAGACCCGCGGTCTCGGACTCGTCCTGCAGGCCCAGCTGGGCCGCGAGCGACGGTTCCTGAACCCGCAGCCGTGCGGTGTCTACGAGGGCGAAGAGGCGAGCGGGCTGGTCCCAGCCGAGGCCGGAGACGTACTCGTCGATCTCGAGTACGGCCCGGGTGAGCGGGCTCGCTGCCATGGGAGTGTTGGACATGGTCACAATCCTGCCTCGTTCCCGGCCGGAATCGGGAACCGAGTAAACCGTGAGTAAGTTGCATAGGTGTGGGCCCGCGATCAGAGGGGGGCCACGGCGGGCCCGCGAACCCGAGGGCCTGACGGATCGACAGCGAACTTCGAGGTGCGCACCTTGGCTTTCCAGATGCCGGACCGCGGCGGAGGCCCGACGGGGCCACGGATCAGAGCGGGCCGCCCGTCCCGGAGGGTCCGAGCCCTGCTCGTGACACTGGGCGTCCTTGCCGTCCTCGGCATGGCGTTCACGATGTTCGCGGGCTTCTGGACGGACTGGCTGTGGTACCGGTCGGTGCACTACTCGTCCGTGTTCACCACCACGCTGTCGACCAAGGTCGGGCTCTTCTTCGTCTTCGGCCTGCTGATGGCGGCCGCGGTCGGCCTCAACATCTGGCTCGCGCACCGGCTGCGGCCCCCGCTCAGCGCCATGTCCATGGAGCAGCAGAGCCTCGACCGCTACCGCATGGCCATCGCGCCGTACAAGAAGTGGCTGCTGCTCGCCGTCACCGCCCTGGTCGGGCTGATCGCGGGCGCCTCCGCGTCGAGCCAGTGGCGGACGTGGCTGATGTGGGTGAACGGCGTGCCCTTCCACGAGAAGGACCCGCAGTTCCACCTGGACGTCTCCTTCTACGCCTTCGACCTGCCCTGGTACCGCTTCCTGCTGGGCTTCGGCTTCGCCGCCGCCATCCTGTGCCTGATCGCCGCCGCGCTCACGCACTACCTGTACGGCGGGCTGCGGGTCACCAGCCCGGGGGCGCGCGCCACCGCCGCCGCGACCGGACACCTGTCGGTGCTGCTCGGCATCTTCGTCGCCCTCAAGGCGGTCGCCTACTGGCTCGACCGGTACGGCCTCGCCGTCAAGTCCAGCGACTTCAAGGCGACCGGCAACTGGACCGGCCTGCGCTACGTCGACGCCAACGCCTACCTGCCGGCCAAGACGATCCTGTTCTGCATCGCCGTCATCTGCGCGCTGCTGTTCTTCGCCACCCTGTGGCGGCGCACGTGGCAACTGCCCGTCATCGGCTTCGGCCTGATGGTGCTGTCGGCGATCCTGATCGGCGGCCTCTACCCGGCCATCGTGCAGAAGTTCCAGGTCCAGCCGAACGAGCAGGCCAAGGAGGCGCCGTACGTCCAGAAGAACCTGAAGGCGACCCGCGAGGCGTACGGCATCGACCAGGCCAAGGTCACCGAGTACCCGGGCAGGTCCACGACCTCGGACAAGACGAAGCTGCGCGACCAGGTCGACGCCACGGCCAGCATCCGCATCATGGACCCGAACGTCGTCTCGCCGACGTTCCAGCAGCTCCAGCAGATCAAGGCGTACTACGGGTTCCCGACCAACCTCGACGTCGACCGGTACGCCAAGGACGGCAAGGAGCAGGACACCGTCATCGGTCTGCGCGAACTGAACCTGGACGGCATCCCGAAGAACAACTGGATCAACGACCACTTCCGCTACACGCACGGCTTCGGCGTGGTGGCCGCCAAGGGCACCGAGGCCGACTCCGAGGGCCGGCCCGTCTTCACCGAGAAGAACCTGCCGTCCCAGGGTGACCTCGGGACGTACGAACAGCGGATCTACTACGGCGAGAAGACCACCACGTACTCGATCGTCGGAGGCCCCCAGAAGGAGGTCGACTACTCCGACAACGAGCGTGAGATGACCACCAGCTACCAGGGCGCGAGCGGGGTCAACCTCGACAACCCGGTCAACCGGGCCGCGTACGCGGTGGCGTTCAACGAGCCGCAGATCCTCTACTCGGGCGCGATCGGCAAGGGTTCCCGGATCCTGTACAACCGGACGCCCAAGGAGCGCGTGGAGGCGGTCGCCCCCTGGCTGACCATCGACGGCGACGCGTACCCGGCGGTCGTGAACCATCGCATCCAGTGGATCGTCGACGCGTACACGACGTCGAACGGCTACCCGTACGCCTCCCGTACGACCCTCGGGGACACCACGGCCGACTCGCTGACCGCGACGAACAACTCGCGCGCGGTGGTGGCCCAGCAGAACCAGGTCAACTACATCCGCAACTCGGTGAAGGCGACCGTCGACGCGTACACCGGCGAGGTCAAGCTGTACCAGTGGGACACCCAGGACCCGGTGCTGAAGACCTGGATGAAGGCGTTCCCTGACACGGTGGAGCCGCGCAGCGCGATCTCCCCGGAGCTGATGGACCACCTGCGCTACCCGCAGGACCTGTTCAAGGTGCAGCGCGAGCTGCTCACCCGCTACCACGTGACGGACGCGCAGACCTTCCTCACCGGCAGCGAGGTGTGGGAGGTCCCGGACGACCCGACGAACAACTCGGGCAGCGCGGTGCCGCCGTACTACCTGAGCATGAAGATGCCGGGCCAGAGCGAGCAGGCGTTCTCGCTGACGACGACGTTCACGCCCAACGGGCGGGACAACCTCAGCGCCTTCATGGCCGTCGACTCCGACCCGCGCACCAGCGACTACGGCAGGATCAGAGTCCTGAAGCTGCCGACGAACACGACCGTCGACGGCCCCAAACAGGTCCAGAGCCAGTTCAACTCCGAATCGGACATCGCGGAGACCATCAGCCTCCTCAGCCGCGGGCACTCGAAGGTCGAGTACGGCAATCTGCTGACCGTGCCGCTGGACGGCGGCCTGCTGTACGCGGAGCCGGTCTACGTCCGCGGCGGCTCGCTCAAGTACCCGTTGCTGAGGAAGGTCCTGGTCACCTACGGGGGCAGGACCGCCTTCAAGGACACCCTGGACGAGGCCCTCAACGAGGTGTTCGGGGTGAAGAGTTCGACCAGACCCCCGCAGACCGGCACCACGACTCCGCCCGGCACCGGCAACCCGACGGTCAAGCAGGCGCTGGAAGACGCGCAGAAGGCGTTCGACGCCGGGCAGCAGGCGCTGAAGAACGGACCGGACTGGGACGCGTACGCCAAGGCGCAGAAGGACCTCCGGGACGCGCTGAAGCGTGCCGAGGACGCCCAGTCCGCGACGGGCGGCACCGGCGGCAAGAACGGCGACAAGAGCAAGAGTTGATCAAGGCCCTCTCGCGCCGTGGTACGGTTGACACACAACGGCGCGGGGTGGAGCAGCTCGGTAGCTCGCTGGGCTCATAACCCAGAGGTCGCAGGTTCAAATCCTGTCCCCGCTACTGAAGTCGAAGGCCCGGATCCAGAAACGGATCCGGGCCTTCGTGGTGTGCGAACTCATGTGCTGAGGGGAGGGACCGGCCGCGCCGCCGTGGGGAGTTGGGCGGTGTGTGTTTGACTTGTCTCTCTGTGGGCATGTCGACAAAACGCTCAAGTGACCTCACGGGCTGCGGTATACCGGGTGTACCCAGGTTGCAGGTGGTGCGACGATGGACGTTATGGGGGACAAGGCAACTCTGTACGAGTCAGGGCGATTTGTGCGGCCTTCCGACGCGGAGCCGGCCCGCGACGAGTTGGCGGACATGGGGGAAGCCGGCGAGGAGACGCGCCTCGCGCTCGCCGCGCAGAGCGGTGACGCCGAGGCGGCGAGCGTCCTCGGAGCCATGCTGCTGCGCCGCGGCGACCTCGACAGAGCCGAACCGCACCTGCGCGCGGCCACCGCGGCCGGTGACCGGGCCGCGGCCAACAACCTGGGCGTCCTGCTGCACCAGCGGGGCTACCCCGAGGAGGCGGCCGGCTGGTGGCGGATCGCCGCCGTCGCCGGTTCCGCCGCCGCCGCGCACGCGCTCGGCCGCCACCACCGCGAGCGCGGGGACGAGCCGGCCGCCGAGTACTGGCTGCGCCAGTCCGCCGAGCAGGGCCATGTCCTCGGCGCCTACGCGCTCGCCGACCTGCTGGAGCACCGCGGCGACGTCGGCGCCGAGCACTGGATGCGCGCCGCCGCCGAGCGCGGGCACCGGGAGGCCGCCTACCGGCTGGCGCGCGCGCTCGACCGCGCGGCCGGACTCGGGGAGGAGACCGGGGGTGACACCCCCGTCGCGGAGTCCGAGCAGTGGTACCGGCAGGCCGCCGCGCGCGGGCACCGGCGGGCCGCGCTCCAGCTCGGGGCGATCCTGGAGAAGCGCGGCGAGCTGAAGGAGGCCGGGCGCTGGTACCTGACCTCCGCCAAGGACGGCGAGCCGCGGGCCGCCTGCGCGCTCGGCTTCCTGCTGCGCGACGCCGGTGACACCGAGAGCGCGGCCGTGTGGTGGCTGCGCGCCGCCCAGGACGGCGACGGCAACGCGGCCAACGCGCTGGGCGCGCTGCACGCCGAGCGCGGCGAGACCCAGACCGCCGAGCGGTGGTACCGGGCCGCGCTGGACGCCGGTGACGACAACGGCGCCTACAACCTCGGGCTGCTCTGCGCCGAGCAGGGCCGCACCGCGCAGGCCGAGCAGTGGTACCGGCGCGCCGCGTACGCCGGGCACCGCGAGGCCGCGAACGCGCTGGCCATCCTGCTGCTCCAGAACGGCGACCCGACCGGGGCCGAGCCCTGGTTCTCCAAAGCCGCCGAGGCCGGGAGCGTGGACGCCGCGTTCAACCTCGGCATCCTCTACGCCGGGCGCGGCGAGGACGCGATGGCGCTGCGCTGGTACGAGCGGGCGGCGGCCGCCGGGCACGCCGAGGCCGCGCTCCAGGTCGGGATCGCCCGGCTGCGCGAGGGCGACGAGCAGGAGGCCGAACGGCATCTGCGCTGCGCGGCGGGCGGCGGCAGCGCGGAGGGCGCATACCGGCTGGCCACCCTGCTCGACGCGCGCCGGCCGCCGGAGCCCGCGCACGAGCTGGGGGAGACCGTGCAGGAGAAGACCGAGTGCGAGGAGTGGTACGAGCGTGCCGCCTCGCAGGGGCACCGGCGGGCGCAGGTGCGGGTCGGCATGCACGCGGCGGCGCGGGGTGACGTGGTGGAGGCGGCGCGCTGGTACCGGGCGGCGGCCGAGGCCGGGTCGCGCAACGGCGCCTTCAACCTGGGGCTGCTGCTCGCCCGCGAGGGGAGCGAGCCCGAGGCGGCGGTGTGGTGGGCCCGGGCCGCCGACGCCGGGCACGGGCGGGCGGCCCTGCGGCTGGCCCTCGTCTACGCGCGTCGCGGTGAGCTGGCGGAGGGGCAGCGGTGGGCCGACAGGGCGGTGGCGCTGGGGCCGGCGGAGGTGGCCGAGCGGGCGGGACGGCTGCGGGACGCGCTGCGGGAGGAGCTCTCGGCGTGACGCCGGACACCCCGGCCTTGATTGATTTGCCTCTCGGCGCTTCCCTCACGTAGTGTCGTGTTCACCGACGCGGGGTGGAGCAGCTCGGTAGCTCGCTGGGCTCATAACCCAGAGGTCGCAGGTTCAAATCCTGTCCCCGCTACTGAAGGCCGAGGGCCGGAATCCAGAGATGGGTTCCGGCCCTCGGTGTTTTCGTGCGTCCGGTCGTGCGCGGTGACGGTCCTACGCGAAGAGCCCCGGCGGATGCCGGGGCTCCAGGGAAGCGGTGTACGTGCGCGCTCTGCTTACGCGCCCGCGCAGTTCGGGCACAGTCCCCGGTACGTCACCTCGACGTCCGACACCGTGAAGCCGAAGCGCTCGGTGTCGGGGAGGTCGGCCAGGGGGTTGCCGTTCGGGTGCACGTCGCGGATGGCGCCGCAGCGGGCGCAGACCAGGTGGTGGTGCGGCCGGTGCGCGTTCGGGTCGTACCGCTTGGCGCGCTTGTCCGTCGTGACTTCCAGCACCTCGCCGAGCGAGACCAGCTCACCGAGGGTGTTGTAGACGGTCGCCCGGGAGATCTCGGGCAGCTTGGCGACAGCCCGTGCGTGGACCTCGTCGGCCGTCAGATGGACGTGCTCGCCGTTCAGGACCTCGGCCACCACGCGTCGCTGCGCGGTCATCCGCCATCCGCGTCCACGCAGCCGTTCCAGAAGGTCGCTCATGGCCACCAGCCTAACAGGAAGAGTCCCCAGGTCGGGAATAGGTGTGATTTTGGATCGCTATTTGACTTAGACAATGTCCATTGTAGGATCGGAACCGGCTTTGGCCACAGGACAGGACTAGTCAGGGATGACGCAGGAGGCGCACGTGACGCAGGGACCGCTCACCACGGAGGCCGGTGCCCCGGTCGCCGACAACCAGAACAGCGAGACGGCGGGCGTCGGCGGGCCGGTCCTCGTCCAGGACCAGCTGCTGCTGGAGAAGCTGGCGCACTTCAACCGCGAGCGCATCCCGGAGCGCGTGGTGCACGCCCGGGGCGCCGGCGCGTACGGCACCTTCACCGTGACCGCCGATGTCACGCCGTACACCCGCGCCGCCTTCCTCTCCGAGGCCGGCAAGCAGACCGAGGTGTTCCTGCGCTTCTCGACTGTGGCCGGCAACCTCGGCGCGGCGGACGCCGTCCGCGACCCGCGTGGCTTCGCGCTGAAGTTCTACACCGAGGAGGGCAACTACGACCTGGTCGGCAACAACACCCCGGTCTTCTTCATCCGGGACGCGATCAAGTTCCCGGACTTCATCCACACCCAGAAGCGCGACCCGTACACCGGCAGCACCGAGGCCGACAACGTGTGGGACTTCTGGTCGCTGTCGCCGGAGTCGACGCACCAGGTGACCTGGCTGTTCGGCGACCGCGGCATCCCGGCGTCCTACCGGCACATGGACGGCTTCGGCTCGCACACCTACCAGTGGAACAACGCGGCCGGCGAGGTCTTCTGGGTCAAGTACCACTTCAAGACCGACCAGGGCATCAAGAACCTCACCGCCGAGGAGGCGGACGTCCTCGCGGGCAAGGACCCCGACTCGCACCAGCGCGACCTGCGCGAGGCGATCGAGCGCGGGGAGTTCCCGAGCTGGACCGTGGGCGTGCAGATCATGCCGGCGGCGGACGCGGCGACGTACCGCTTCAACCCGTTCGACCTGACCAAGGTGTGGCCGCACGCGGACTACCCGGTCATCGAGATCGGCAAGCTGGAGCTGAACCGCAACCCGCAGAACATCTTCGCCGAGGTCGAGCAGTCGATCTTCTCCCCGGCGCACTTCGTGCCCGGTATCGGCCCCTCGCCCGACAAGATGCTCCAGGGCCGGCTCTTCGCCTACGGCGACGCCCACCGCTACCGCGTCGGCATCAACGCCGACCACCTGCCGGTGAACCGCCCGCACGCCACCGAGGCGCGCACCAACTCCCGTGACGGCTTCCTCTACGACGGCCGGCACGGCGGTGCGAAGAACTACGAGCCGAACAGCTTCGGCGGGCCGCAGCAGACCGGCCGTCCGCTCTGGCAGCCGTTCGACGGCTTCACGGCCGGCACCGGCAGCCACCCGACGCCCGCGCACGCCGAGGACGACGACTTCGTGCAGGCGGGCAACCTCTACCGGCTGATGTCGGAGGCGGAGAAGGAGCGGCTGATCGCCAACCTCGCGGGCGCGATCTCGCAGGTCTCGCGCGAGGACATCGCCGAGCGCGCGATCGGCAACTTCGCGAACGCCGACGCCGACTTCGGCAAGCGGCTGGAGGCGGCGGTGCGGGAGCTGCGCGGCTGAGCCGGCCGCCCTCGCGGCTGGGCGGGCCGGACCCCACGGTGCTCGGGGTCCGGCCCGCTTCGCGTGTCACAGCGCGGGCGTGGGCTCGCGGGCCGGGAGCCAGCGGCGGACGATGTCGCGGACCGAGACGATGCCGGCCACATCACCCCGGTCGAGGACGATGAGGTGCCGGAAACCGCCGTTCGCCATGGCGCGGGCCGCCTCCTCCAGGGTCCAGGTGGGGGCGGCGAAGACGACGTCGGTGGTGGTGTGGGCGTGGGTGCGCTCCGCGTCCGGGTTCTGCCCGAGGCCGACGGAGTTGAGGATGTCGCGTTCGGTCAGAATGCCGATGCCGCCGGCGTCCGGGTCGAGGACCACGGCGGCGCCGACGCGGCGGGCGGACATCAGGGCGGCTGCCTGGCGGAGGGTGTGGGCGGGGCCGAGGGTGAGAATCACCGTGCTCATGGCGTCACGGACGAGCATGGACGGAGCACCTCCTAGGAACCCCTGGAAAAGTTCAGGGATTCACAAGTTCACAAGTGGGGGTGGGCCCAGAGTGCCAGGTAAAGGGCGGGTCAACAAGGGGGCGCGCGACGCGAGGTGAGGGCGTGACGGGAGTACTCCGGTGCTGTCCCCGTTCCTCACGGGCGCGGGGCGAGGTACTCCAGCAGCTCGTCGTGGAGGAGGCCGTTGGACGCCGCCGCGTCGCCGCTGTGCGGACCCGGGCGGCCGTCGAGGCCGGTGAAGGTGCCGCCCGCCTCCGTCACGATGATCGCGTTGGCGGCCATGTCCCACAGTGACAGCTCCGGCTCGGCGCAGATGTCCACGGAGCCCTCGGCGACCATCATGTACGGCCAGAAGTCGCCGTACGCGCGCGTGCGCCACACCTGGCGGGACAGCTCCAGGAAGCCGTCCAGGCGGTTGCGCTCCTCCCAGCCGGTGAGCGAGGAGTACGCGAAGGAGGCGTCCGCGAGCCTGCCGACGCGCGAGACGTGGATCCGGGTCGCGGAGGTGAGGTTGCGGCCGGTGAAGGCGCCGTGGCCCTTCGCCGCCCACCAGCGGCGGCCGAGCGCGGGTGCGGAGACCACGCCGACGACGGGCTCGTAACCCCCCTCGCCCGCCTCCATCAGGGAGATCAGGGTGGCCCAGACCGGGACGCCCCGTACGTAGTTCTTCGTCCCGTCGATCGGGTCGATCACCCAGCGGCGGGGGCCCGTGCCCTCGACGCCGTACTCCTCGCCGAGGACGGAGTCCCGCGGGCGGGCGCGCTGGAGCTGACCGCGGATGAGTTCCTCCGCGGCCTTGTCCGCCTCGCTCACCGGGGTCATGTCCGGCTTCGTCTCCACCTTGAGGTCGAGGGCCTTGAACCGGGCCGTGGTGGCGGCGTCGGCCGCGTCCGCCAGGACGTGGGCGAGGCGGAGGTCGTCGAGGTAGTCGGGCATGTGCAGAACGGTATCGGGCGGGGCCGGCGCGGGGCCACCGGGGGCGGCGGGAGTGCCCCGAAGGGGCGCGGGAACCGCGCGGCCGGGCGGGGCACTCCCGCCCGGCCGGCGGACGGCCCAACGCACCGTCCGCCCTGTCGCAAACCCTTGACAGTGCATACAAGCGCGTCAAATCTGGGCGCAGAGTCGGTGTGGTCCAGGGAGGCGAGGATGCCTGCTGCCCGGGAGTCGCTGTTGGACGCCGCCTACACGGCGCTCGCGCGCCGGCCGTGGTCCGCCGTGCGGATGGTCGACGTGGCCGCGTCGGCCGGGGTGTCCCGGCAGACCCTGTACAACGAGTTCGGCAGCAAGGACGGCCTGGCCCGGGCGCTGGTGCGGCGGGAGGCCGACGGCTACCTCGCCGGCGTCGAGCGGGCCCTCGCCGGCTCCTCGGGAGCGCGGGACCGGCTCACCGCCACCGCCGAGTGGACGGCCACCGCCGCCCGGGACAACGTGCTGGTCCGGGCCCTGCTCACCGGCTGCTGGACCGAGTGGCTGCCGAGTCCGCCGCTCACCGCCGTGCCCTCCGCCACCGCGGTACCGGCGCAGCGCCGCGCGGACGGGCCGCTGCCCGCGCCCCGCGACTTCGTGCGGATCGTCCGGGACCGCGCGGCGACCGCGCTGGCCGGTCCCGGCGCCGACCCGGCCGGTACCGCGGAACTGCTGCGCTCCTGCGAACTGGTGGTACGCCTCGCCCTGTCCTGCGTGGCGGCGCCGCCGGGGGAGGGCGAGGTGGCGGAGCTGGTGCGGGCGGTGCTGCCGCGGCACGTGGTGTGAGCCCGCGCCTCCTGGGCTTGACAGGGCCTGCGGATCGTCCGGGACCGCGCGGCGGCCGCGCTGGCCGGTCCTGGCGCCGACCCGGCCGGGGGGCGGAACTGCTGCGCTCCCGTGAGGGCGGGGTGGCGGAGCTGGTGCGGGCGGTGCTGCCACGGCACCTGGTGTGAGCCCGCGCCTCCTGGGCCCCCGGTGGACGGGCCGCGCCGGCCTAGTGGGCGGAGCCCGACAGCTGGAGTCCGATCACGCCGATGATGACCAGGCTGATCGACACGATCTTGAGGGTGGAGACCAGGTCGCCGAGGAAGACCATGCCGTAGATCGCGGTGCCCGCCGCGCCGATGCCGGTCCACACCGCGTAGGCGGGGCCGACGTCCAGCTTCCTCAGCGACAGGGTGAGCAGACCGAAACTGCCCAGGGCGAACGACGCGAAGGCGATCGTGGGCCACATGCGCGTGAACCCGTGCGAGAGCTTCAGGCACACGGCGAAGCCGGTCTCCAGTATCCCGGCCACTATGACCAGCAGCCACGCCATGTGCGGTCCTCCCGTTGATCCGGATCTCCGGCTCGGTGCGATTATGCACTTACCGGCCGGGCACCCCGGCAAACAACGCGAGGCTCAGTCGCCTTCCTTGCGCTCCCTGGTCGCCAGCAGCCGGCGCAGCGAGTACAGCCGTGCCGGGTCCGCGTGCCCCTCCTCCACCCACGCGTCCAGGGCGCAGTCCGGCTCGTCGTGGCTGCACGCGCGCGGGCAGCCCGCCGTACCGGGTTCGAGGTCGGGGAAGGCGTGGATCACGCGCGACGGATCGATGTGCGCGAGTCCGAAGGAACGGATCCCGGGGGTGTCGACGACCCAGCCGTCCATTCCGGACAGCGGCAGGGCGAGGGCGGAGGTGGTGGTGTGCCGGCCGCGGCCCGTCACCGCGTTCACATGGCCCGTCAGACGCCGGCGCTCCTGCGGCACCAGCGCGTTGACCAGGGTCGTCTTGCCGACGCCCGAGTGACCTACGAACGCGGTGATCTTGCCCGCGAGGTGTTCGCGTACCCGGTCCGCCGCGTCCCCGTTCTCCAGTTCCCCGCGGCTGGTGACGACGTGCGGGATGTCGAGGGCGCCGTACAGCTCCAGCAGCTTGTCCGGCGGGGCCAGGTCCGACTTGGTCATCACCAGCAGCGGCTCCAGACCGCCGTCGAAGGCCGCGACCAGACAGCGGTCGATCAGCCGCGGGCGGGGCTCGGGGTCGGCCAGGGCCGTCACGATCGCCAGCTGGTCGGCGTTGGCGACGACCACCCGCTCGTACGGATCGTCGTCGTCGGCGGTGCGGCGCAGCACCGACGTGCGCTCCCCGATGCGGACGATCCGCGCGAGCGTGTCCCTGGCGCCGGACAGGTCACCGACCAGGGCCACCCGGTCGCCCACCACGGCTGCCTTGCGGCCCAGCTCGCGCGCCTTCATGGCCATCACGATCCGGTCCTCGACCAGGCAGGTCAGCCGTCCCCGGTCGACGGTGAGGACCATGCCCTCGGCCGCGTCCTCGTGCTTGGGCCGGATGTTCGTCCGCGGCCGGTTGCCCTTGCGGTTGGGACGGCTGCGGATGTCGTCCTCGTCGGTGTGCTTGCCGTAGCGGCGCATGATGTACGTCCCTACTGCCCGAGCATCCCGGTCCACAGCTCGGGGAAGTCCGGCAGGGTCTTCGCCGTCGTCGCCACGTTCTCGATCCGCACGCCCGGCACGGCCAGGCCGATGACCGCACCGGCGGTCGCCATGCGGTGGTCCTCGTAGGTGTGGAAGGTCCCGGCGTGCAGCGCGCGCGGGCGGATGTGCAGGCCGTCGGCCGTCTCCGTGACGTCACCGCCCAGCTCGTTGATCTCCTTGGTGAGCGCGGCCAGCCGGTCGGTCTCGTGCAGCCGCAGGTGGGCCACGCCCCGCAGGGTGGACGGCGAGTCGGCGAGCGCGGCCACCGCCGCGATGCCCGGGGTCAGCTCGCCCACGTCACCGAGGTCCACGTCGATGCCGTGGATCGCCCCCGAACCGGTGAACTCCAGGCCGTACTCGGTGAGTTCGCAGGAACCGCCCATCTCGGTGAAGATCTCCCGCAGCCGGTCACCCGGCTGGGTGGTCCGGGCGGGCCAGTCCGGGATCACCACCTTGCCGCCGGTGACCAGGGCCGCCGCCAAGAACGGCTGCGCGTTGGACAGGTCCGGCTCGATCGTCAGGTCCCGCCCGAGCAGCGCGCCCGGCGTCACCCGCCACACGTTCGGCTCACCGCCCGACTCCGGGGTGTCCACCTGGGCGCCGACCGCGCGCAGCATGTCCACCGTCATCCGGATGTGCGGCACCGAGGGCAGGCTGGCGCCGGTGTGGCGGACCTCCACGCCCTGGTTGAAACGGGGGCCGGACAGCAGCAGCGCCGAGACGAACTGCGAGGACGAGGAGGCGTCGATCGACACCGGGCCGCCGTCCAGGGCCCCGCCGCCGTGCACGGTCAGCGGCAGCGTGCCCCGGCCGTCGTCGTCGATCCGGGCACCGAGCACCCGCAGCGCGTCGATCACGCCGTTCAGGGGACGCTCGTACGACCGCGGGTCCCCGTCGAACCGGACCGGCCCGTCGGCCAGCGCGGCCACCGGCGGCAGGAACCGCATCACCGTGCCCGCGTTGCCGACGTCGACCGTGGCCGGGCCGGACAGACCCGTGGGCAGCACCCGCCAGGCCTCACCGGTGCCGTCGGGGCCCACCCCCTCCTCGATCTCCACACCCATGGCCCGCAGCGCGCCGGCCATCAGCAGGGTGTCGCGGGACCGCAGCGGGCGGCGCAGCCAGCCGGGCTCGGAGGCCAGGGCCGCGAGGACCAGAGCGCGGTTGGTGACCGACTTGGACCCCGGCACGTGGACCGTCGCGTCGACGGCTCCGCTCGCGTGCGGGGCGGGCCAGAGGGCGGTGGAGGAGGTGTTCGGGGCCATGGGGCCACTTTATAAGGAGGGCGCGCCGTCAACCTTCCAGCAGCCAGCGGCCGCCGCCGATCAGCGAGCACAGCGACACCGCGTGGAAGAGGAACAGCCACAGGCCCGCCGGCACGTGCGTCAGCCGCGACAACTGGTCCGCGTCCGAGTCCCCCGCCCCGGACCGGGACCGCTTGGCCTGGAGCTCGAACGGCGGCCGCACCCCGCCGCACAGCAGGAACCACACCACCGCGTACGCGAACGCGGCCTGCACCTGCGGCTCCGCCAGCCAGGACACCAGCAGGAAGGCCCCGCCCGCGAGGACCACGGTCAGCACGCCGTAGGCGTTGCGGATCATCACCAGCATCGCCACCAGCAGGGCGGTGGCCGCCCACAGCAGGAGGGTGATGCGCCCGGCGGCCAGCAGCGCGGCCCCGCCGAGGCCCAGCAGCGAGGGTGCCGTGTAGCCCGCCGCGGCCGTCAGGATCATGCCCAGCCCGTACGGCTTGCCCCGGCTCACGGTGAGTCCGCTGGTGTCGGAGTGCAGCCGGATGCCGGTGAGCTGCCGGCCGGTGAGCAGGGCGACCAGACCGTGACCGCCCTCGTGCGCGATGGTGATCGCGTTGCGGGATATCCGCCACACCGGGTGCGGGACGACCACGGCGAGGGCGGCGGCCAGCGTGGCCAGCACCACCCACAGGCCGGGATCGGGCTGGGTGCCGGTGAGCCGGTCCCAGAGGTCGGGCAGCGCGGTGGCGGCGAGGCTGTCCATCGGTCGGAGTGGCTCCCTGTACTGGTACGGAATCTGGCAGTGTGGCACGTATGTGCGGACGGTATGCATCGAGTCGTAGGCCCGAGGATCTCGCGGGAGTCTTCGAGGCCGAGGTGTGGGAGCCCGAGGAGACCCTGGCGCCCGACTACAACGTGGCGCCGACCAAGGAGGTCTACGCCGTCCTGGACCGCCCCCTGAAAGACGCGGACTCCCCGCGTCCGGTTCGCCAGCTGCGCCGGCTGAAGTGGGGCCTGGTCCCGTCCTGGGCGAAGACCCCGGAGGGCGGCGCCCGGATGATCAACGCCCGCGCGGAGACCGTCCACGAGAAGCCCGCCTACCGGCGCGCCTTCGCCGCCCGCCGCTGCATCCTGCCGGCCGACGGCTACTACGAGTGGGTCACCGGCGCCCAGGAGCGCGACCTGGAGGTGGAGGGCAGGAAGAAGCGGCCGCGCAAGCAGCCGTACTTCGTGCTGCCCGCCGACGGCTCGGTGTTCGCGATGGCCGGCCTGTACGAGTTCTGGCGCGACCGGACCCTGCCCGACGACCACCCGCGCGCCTGGTGGGTCACCTGCTCGGTGATCACCACCGAGGCGGAGAAGACCCCGCTGGCCGTGGCCCCCGCCGAGGGTCCGGGCTCCCTCGCCGAGATCCACCCCCGGATGCCCCTGATGCTCACCCCCGACCGCTGGGACGCCTGGCTCGACCCCTCCCGCACCGACCCCGACGATCTGCGCGGGCTGCTCGCCCCGCCGCCGGCCGGCCTGATGCGGGCCTACCCGGTCTCCACCGCCGTCAGCAACGTCCGCAACAACGGCCCGGAGCTGCTGAAGGAGCTGGAGGGCCCGGAAGAGGGCACACTCTTCTGACGTGACCAAGGCGACAGACGTGACAGAGGCGACCGCACAGACCGTCGGTACGGAGGCCGGGGACGCCCGGATCACCTGGCACCCGGCGAAGAAGCCCCGGCTGGTGCTGGCCGTCGGCCACGGCGCCGGCGGCGGCATCGAGGTACGCGACCTCCAGGCGCTCGCGGCAGCGCTGCCCGCCGACGGCGTGACCGTCGCCCTCGTCGAGCAGCCCTGGCGGGTCGCCGGCAAGAAGGTCGCGCCGGTGCCGAAGACCCTGGACACCGGCTGGCGGGGCGTGTGGCCCGCGCTCACCGGGCCGGGGCTGCCGGTGATCTCCGGGGGCCGCAGCGCCGGCGCCCGGGTCGCCTGCCGCACGGCGGCCGAGCTCGGCGCGCACGCCGTGCTCGCGCTGAGCTTCCCGCTGCACCCGCCGGGCAGGCCGGAGAAGTCCCGGGCGGAGGAACTGCTGGGGGCCGGGGTGCCCACGCTGGTCGTCCAGGGCGGCAACGACCCCTTCGGGAAGCCGGCGGAGTTCCCGGAGGGTGACTTCCGGCTCATCGAGGTGCCGCACGGCGATCACGGGTTCGCCGTGCCCAAGCGCGCGGAGATCACCCAGGAGCGGGCGCTGGACGTCGTCACCGGCGCGGTACGGGAGTGGACCGCGTCACTCGGGTGACCCGGGAATGTTGTGCGGTGGGGCCCTGTTGACTCGATCGGAAGTGCCGACGCCTTCGGCACCGACGTCGCAGGAGAGGAAGTCCGCCGCATGGGTTCGACCATCTGCCCGGCCCGCAGCAGCCGCACTGACCTGGACTGGTCCGTGCTGCACGCGGCCAAGACCGCTCCTATTCGAGCGGCGGCAGGCACGGGTCGTGTTCTATCCTCCGAATCGAGTGGGATCGGTTTCGGTCCTACCCGTGATCTTGAGGAGGTGGGTCCGGTCACCGGTACCGACGCAGGGACCGACAACGGCCAGGCGGAGCTGCCCGAGGGCCAGGGCGTCAGCGCGGACGCGTCCGATGAGTCGACCGCGGAGCGCAGCGCGCGCTTCGAGCGGGACGCGCTCGAATTCCTCGACCAGATGTACTCGGCCGCGCTGCGCATGACGCGCAACCCGGCCGACGCCGAGGACCTGGTGCAGGAGACGTACGCCAAGGCGTACGCGTCCTTCCACCAGTTCCGCGAGGGCACCAACCTCAAGGCGTGGCTGTACCGCATCCTCACGAACACCTTCATCAACTCCTACCGCAAGAAGCAGCGCGAGCCCCAGCGCTCCGCCGCGGAGGAGATCGAGGACTGGCAGCTCGCCCGTGCCGAGTCGCACATGTCGACCGGCCTGCGCTCCGCCGAGTCGCAGGCGCTCGACCACCTGCCCGACTCGGACGTGAAGGCCGCGCTCCAGGCCATCCCCGAGGAGTTCCGCATCGCCGTCTACCTCGCGGACGTCGAGGGGTTTGCCTACAAGGAGATCGCGGACATCATGGGGACACCCATCGGTACGGTGATGTCCCGGCTGCACCGGGGCCGCCGTCAGCTGCGCGGCATGCTGGAGGACTACGCCCGTGAGCGCGGGCTGGTCCCGGCCGGCGCCGGAGAGTCGAACGAAGCGAAAGGCTCGGGCTCATGAGCTGCGGAGAGCCGCACGAGACGGACTGCAGTGAGGTCCTCGACCACCTGTACGAGTTCCTCGACAGCGAGATGCCGGACGTAGACCGCGACAAGTTCCAGCACCACTTCGAGGAATGCTCGCCGTGCCTGGAGAAGTACGGCCTGGAGCAGGCCGTGAAGAAGCTGGTGAAGCGGTGCTGCGGGCATGACGACGTGCCCGCCGACCTGCGGGCCAAGGTCATGGGGCGGATCGACCTGATCCGCTCCGGGCAGACCGTGCCGGAGCACGATGTCACCAAGGCCCCGGCGGCACAGCAGGAGTCCTGACACGCCGGGGCATATCACCCGAACGTGCTAATCCTCAGGTCATAAGCCCCTCATCCCCCGATTCCGCCCTAGGCTCCGAGCCCTGGAGGAGGCACGGTCGGGGAGGGGCGTGATGGACGCGGTACCGGCAAGGGCGCGCGGCTACGTCGCCGCCGTCGCCCTGTCGGCCGTCCTGTGCCTGCTGCCCCTGCCGGCCACGCACACCCCGTGGGGGGCGCCGGCCCTGCTCGCCGGGCTCTACGCGGCCTGCGAGCACGCCGGGCGCCGCCGCTTCGGCGGCACCTTCTACCCCGTGCTGCTCGCCGGTGCGTTCCTGCTGCCCCCGGCGGCCGCCGCGCTCGTCCCGGTGCCCGCCGCGCTGCTCTCCCCGGTCGAGCACCCGCCCGTCCTGCTCCGGCGCGTGTGGCGGGCCGCGCAGCCCGCGCTCGCCGTGTGGGCCGCCGCCCGGACGCACCGCGCACTCGGCGGCGAGGACGCCGTCCTCGGCTCGGACTTCCCCTCCGCGCTGCTGCCCGCGGGCGCGGCCCTCCTCGCGTTCTGCCTGGTGCTCACCGCGCTCGACGGCGGCCTGCGCGCGGCGGTCGGGCTGGTGCCGCTGCGGCGGGCCTGGCGCGGGCTGCCGGCGCGCTCGCCGGCCCCGGTCGCCGTGCACGGACTCGCCGGGCTGATGATGGCCGTGCTCTGGCGCAGCCCCTACGGCCCCGTCGCCGCGCTGCTCGTGCTGCTGCCGATGGGCGTCTCCTGGTGGGTCTTCGCCCTGTACCACCGCGAACGCGCCGCCCACCAGGCCACCATCCGCGCCCTTGTCCAGGCCGTCGACATCAAGGACGGCTACACCCGTGGCCACAGCGAACGCGTCGGACACGCCTCCGTGCTGATCGCCCGCGAACTCGGCATGGACGACGACCGCGTCGAGGTGCTGCGCTTCGCCGGCATCCTGCACGACGTCGGCAAGCTGGGCGTGCCCACCCGGCTGCTGCGCAAGGACGGCCCGCTCACCCCGGAGGAGCGGCGGATCATCGAACTGCACCCCGAGTACGGCCACGAGATGGTCCGCGGCATCTCCTTCCTCGGCGAGGCCCGCGCGGCCATCCTCCACCACCACGAACGGCTCGACGGCAGCGGCTACCCGTACGGCCTGGCCGGCGACCGTATCCCCGAGTGCGCCCGGATCGTCGCCGTCGCGGACGCCTTCGACGCCATGACCTCCACCCGCTGCTACAGCAGGGCCCGCCCGGTCGAGGCCGCCGTCGCCGAGCTGGAGCGCTGCGCCGGGGCCCACTTCGACCCCCGGATGGTCGGCGCGCTGGTCCGCGCCCTGCGCCGCTCCGGCTGGCATCCGGCGGTCACCGCCGACGAACCCGCGTACGGCACCGCGCCCGCCGAGCGGACCCCCAGCACCGGGGCGCCCCGATGACCGCCCTGCGGCTGATCCACGGCGCCGCCGCCCTCGTCGCGGCCGGCTCCCTCGCCGTCACCCTGCGAACCGGCCTGCACGACCGGGGCGTCGCGCTCGCCTTCGGCGTGCTCATAGCCGCCGGCGAACTGACCCGCTGGAGCGACGAGCAGGGACAGCGGCAGGCCGCGCCCCTCGGTGCCGCCGGCGCCCTGTCGTACGCCCTGCTGGGCGCCGACGCCGGACGGCCCGGCCAGCACGGAGCCGCCCAGGTCGTCACCGTCGTCCTCCTCGCCACCGTGCTCGGCGCCGTCCCGCACATCTGGTCCGGCCGCAGCCCCACCGTCGACCACCTGGCCCGCCGGATCCTCACCGTCGGCTTCGCCGCCGTCTGCTTCCAACCCCTCTACAGCCAGGGCGTCTTCGCCCGCTGGGGCGGCCCCGCCTACGCCCTGCTGCTGCTCACCCTGCTCGCCCTCACCTCCCTGTGCGGTGCGGTCCTGGCCGCCGCGCTCGCCCACTGCCGCACCCGCTGGCCGTTCGGCCCGCTGCTGCGCGAGGAACTGCGCGGACTGCTCGGCATCGGCTCCGCCATCTGCGCGACCGGTGCCGTGATGGCCCTCGCGGTCGCCGTCGTCGGCCTGTGGGCGCTGCCCGTGTTCTGCCTGCCCATGCTGCTCGTCCAGCTCTCCCTCAGCCGGTACGCGGCGGTCCGCGCCACCTACCGGCAGACGATCGCCTCCCTCGCCCGCGCCACCGAGATCGCCGGCTGCACCCC
The DNA here is from genome assembly GCF_040704085.1 of Streptomyces sp. NPDC047841. NCBI lineage: Bacteria > Bacillati > Actinomycetota > Actinomycetes > Kitasatosporales > Streptomycetaceae > Streptomyces > Streptomyces sp. NPDC047841. The sequence goes on along the minus strand of NZ_JBEYRP010000012.1, from coordinate 234,621 downwards.
TGCCGGGCACGCCCACCGCGTCGCCGCGCTCAGCCTCGCCGTCGGGCGGGACCTCGGCCTGACCGGACCCGAGCTGACCGTCCTGGAGTACGCGGCCCTGATGCACGACATCGGCCAGCTCAGCCTGGTCGACCCGGTCCCGGCCGGCGCCACCGCCGGCCTGCCCGCCGCGGAGCAGCGGCGCATCGCCCTGCTCGGCGGTGCCGTCGTCCGGCAGACCGGCGTGGACGCGGCCGTCGCCGTCGTCGTGGAACGGCAGGCCGACCCCTACCGGGAGCAGCCGCTCGCCGCCCGGATCGTCCGGGCCGTGAACGCCTACGAGGAGCGGACCCGTGACGCCGGTCCCGAAGGCCCGCTGCGGGCACTGGAGGAGCTGCGGCTCGGCACCGCCGGCGACTACGCTCCCGAGGTCGTGGAGTCGCTCGCCCGGGTGCTGGCCAGGCCACCGGGCGTGCGGGAGCGGGTGCCGCCGCGGCGAACGGGACTGTCTGACCCGCGCCCGGCTGGGTAACCCATGGGTAATGAGCGCCTTTCCCGCGGCACGTGGTTGGATGCGAGGGAGAGGGTGTCAGGGGGCACAAGCCAGCCCACAGCGGGAAATGGAACTGGCAGGCGGGAATCGTGAGGATCTTCGGCAAGGGACGGCACCGGCCCTCCGCCTCCTGGCGGCAGGCCACCGACCGGGCGTTCACGCTCATCGGCGACGGCCGGTACGAGGACGCGGGTGAGCTGCTGACACGCGCCGCCGATCTGGAACCCTGGCTGTCGGAGTCCTGGTTCAACCTCGCCCTGCTGCACAAGTTCCGGCACGACTGGGAGCAGGCGCGCGCGGCCGGACTGCGTGCGGTCGCCCTGCTCGAACGGGAGACCGGGGCGCCCGACTGGTGGAACGTCGGCATCGCCGCGACCGCCCTTCAGGACTGGCCGCTGGCCCGCCGGGCCTGGCAGGCGTACGGGCTGAAGGTGCCCGGCGGAGCCGCGGCCTCCGCCGAGCCCGTCGGCATGGAGCTGGGCAGCGCGGCCGTACGGCTCTCCCCGGAAGGCGAGGCCGAGGTGGTCTGGGGCCGCCGGCTGGACCCCGCACGGATCGAGGTGCTGTCGATCCCGCTGCCCTCGTCCGGGCGGCGCTGGGGGGAGGTCGTGCTGCACGACGGCGTCCCGCACGGCGAGCGCACCACCTCGGACGGGCACTCCTACCCGGTCTTCGACGAGATCGAACTGTGGGCGCCGTCGCCCGTCCCCACCTGGGTGGTCCTGCTGGAGGCGGCCACCGAGGCCGACCGGGACGCGCTGGAGCAACTCGCCGCGGACGCGGGCTTCGCAGCGGAGGACTGGTCCTCGTCGGTACGGCTGCTGTGCCGGATGTGCAGCGAGTCCCGCATGCCGTCCGACGAGGGCGAGGGGGTGCACCTGGACCCGCACGACCACAGCGAGCCGGGTCACCCCGGGCCGCTCGGGCACCGGACGGACGGGCAGCTGTGGGTGCCGGAGCGGGAGTGCGGTGTCGCGGCCCCGGCCTCCCTGGTGCGGGGGCTGCTCGACGGATGGGTCGCCGACAGCCCGGACTCGCGGGACTGGCGCGATCTGGAAGAGGTCTGCTGAGCGGGCGCCGTACCCTGTATCAGCAACATCTCTGCCCTGTTCTTTGAGGAAGGCGTACGTCGGTCATGGCGCAGCAGGACACCGGTCAGCAGCACGCGGGCGTGCTCCCCGTCGACGGCGAGGGCTATGTCGTCGACACGGAGGACTGCGAGGAGCGCGAGAGGGCCTGGCGCGAGCGCGGCACCTCCCGGCCGATCACGGTCGTCGGCAACCCGGTGCTGCACAAGGAGTGCAAGGACGTCACCGAGTTCGGCGAGGATCTCCAGCAGCTCGTCGCCGACATGTTCGCCAGCCAGCGCACCGCCGAGGGCGTGGGCCTGGCCGCCAACCAGATCGGTGTCGACCTGAAGGTCTTCGTCTACGACTGCCAGGACGACGCGGGCGTCCGGCACGTGGGCGTGGTCTGCAACCCCAAGCTCGTCGACCTGCCCGCCGAGAAGCGCCGGCTGGACGACAGCAACGAGGGCTGCCTGTCCGTGCCCACGGCGTACGCGTCGCTCGCCCGCCCCGACTACGCCGAGGTGACCGGCCAGGACGAGCAGGGCAACCCGGTCAAGGTCCGCGGCACCGGCTACTTCGCCCGCTGTCTGCAGCACGAGACCGACCACCTCTACGGCTACCTGTACATCGACCGGCTGTCGAAGCGGGACCGCAAGGACGCGCTGCGGCAGATGGCGGAGAACGAGCCGCGCTACCCCGTGGTCGCCAACGACTGAGCGACGCCGCGCACTCGGGGCGCCCCGTCCGGATCCTTCCTGGGCGGGGCGCCTTCGCGTTGCCGCATCCCGCTCGTTCGCGCGTCGTACAAACGGTCCCTTCTGCGCCCCCTGGTGATCCTTAACCAGTCACACAAGGGGGGATTCGAGGCGCCTTGGGGTGGTGAATGAGGCAAATCCGTTCCCACGGCGGTCAGTTGTGGTGCTGAATGGAAGTGCGGGACACGCAACGGCGCACGCCCGGCACAACGGGAGGGGTGTGCGCACCTGGCGGCTGAGAGGGGTTTGTTCGTGCAGGCTTTCCCACACAGCACCACAGCGACGCAGACGGCGGTCACAGTCCCACCCTCACTGGTACTCCCGGTGATCGAGTCCGCCTTTCCACGGCAACTGCATCCGTATTGGCCACGGCTCCAGGAGAAGACCCGGCTCTGGCTCCTGGAAAAGCGGCTCATGCCGCCGGCCAAGGTTCGGGAATATGCCGATGGCCTGTGCTACACCGACCTCATGGCGGGCTACTACACCGGTGCGCCCGACGACGTCCTGCAGGCCATAGCCGACTACAGCGCCTGGTTCTTCGTCTGGGACGACCGCCACGACCGCGACATCGTGCACGGCCGGGCGGGGGACTGGCGGCGGCTGCGGCACCGGCTGCACGCGGCCCTGGACGCGCCCAGGCACCATCTGCACCACCCCGACCCGCTGGTGGCGGGCTTCGCGGACTGCGTGCTGCGGCTGTACGGCTTCCTGTCACCCACCTGGAACCAGCGGTTCGCCCGCCACTTCCACGCGGTCGTCGAGGCCTACGACCGTGAATTCCGCAACCGCACCGAGGGATACATACCCGGTGTCGAGGAATACCTCGCGCTGCGCCGGCTCACCTTCGCGCACTGGATATGGACGGATTTGCTCGAACCCAGTGCCGGATGCGAACTCCCGGACGCCGTGCGGAAGAACCCGGCCTACCGCCGGGCGGCCCTCCTCAGTCAGGAATTCGCCGCCTGGTACAACGACCTCTGCTCGCTTCCGAAGGAAATAGCGGGCGACGAGGTGCACAATCTCGGAATCAGCCTCATCACCCACAAGGGGCTGACCCTGGAAGAAGCGGTGGACGACGTCCGGCGGCGCGTCGAGGAATGCATCGGTGCATTCCTCCTGGCCGAACAGGACGCCCTGGGGTTCGCCCGCGACATCGACGACGGAACGGTCCGCGGAAAGGAGCTGGGCGCCGCGGTCCAGTCCTGTGTCGGCGCTATGCGCAACTGGTTCAGCTCCGTCTACTGGTTCCACCACGAGTCCGGCCGGTACATGGTCGACAGCTGGGACGACCGCTCCACGCCCCCGTACGTCACGAACGAAGCGGCAGGTGAGAAATGACCGTCGAGTCGGTACAGCCCGCGAACCCCGGGACGCCCGCGAACGCGGGGACGCCCGCGAACCCCGGGACGCCCGCGAACCCCGAGGCGTCCGGCCTGCGTGAACCGCCCCTGGCCGGAGGTGCCGTACCGGTCCTCGGGCACGGTCTGAAACTGGTCCGCGACCCGCTCGCCTTCATGTCCGGGCTGCGTGAGCACGGAGACGTCGTCCGGCTGAAGCTCGGCCCCAAGACGGTGTACGCCGTCACCACCCCGGCGCTCACCGGAGCACTGGCCCTGAACCCCGACTTCAAGATCGACGGCCCGCTCTGGGAATCGCTCGAAGGCCTGCTCGGCAAGGAGGGCGTGGCCACCGCGAACGGTCCCCGGCACCGCCGGCAGCGGCGCACCATACAGCCCGCGTTCCGGCTGGACGCGATACCCGGTTACGGCCCGGTCATGGAGGAGGAGGCGCACGCCCTGACCGACCGCTGGAAACCCGGCGGCACCATCGACTGCACCTCCGAGTCCTTCCGGGTCGCCGTCCGCATCGCGGCCCGCTGCCTGCTGCGCGGCGACTGCATGGACGAGCGCGCGGAACGGCTCAGCATCGATCTCGCCACCGTCTTCCGTGGTATGTACCGCCGGATGGTGATCCCGCTCGGCCCGCTCTACCGGCTGCCGTTCCCGGCCAACCGCGAATTCAACCGGGCGCTGGCCGATTTGCATCTGCTGGTGGACGAGATCGTCGCCGAGCGCAGGGCATCTGGTCAAAAGCCGGACGATTTGCTGACGGCATTGCTGGAGGCGAAGGACGACAATGGCGACCCCATCGGGGAACAGGAGATCCACGACCAGGTCGTCGCCATACTCACCCCCGGCAGCGAAACAGTCGCGTCCACGATCATGTGGCTGCTCCAGGTCCTCGCCGCACATCCGGAACACGCCGAGAAGGTACGGACCGAGGTCGAATCCGTGACCGGCGGCCGACCGGTCGGATTCGAGCACGTCCGCTCGCTCACACACACCAACAATGTCGTCGTCGAGGCCATGCGGCTCCGGCCCGCCGTATGGATATTGACGCGGCGCGCGGTGAGCGACACCGCGCTCGGCGGCTATCGCATTCCGGCCGGGGCGGACATCGTCTACAGCCCGTACGCCATCCAGCGCGACGCCCGCTCCTACGCCCGCCACCTCGACTTCGACCCCGACCGCTGGCTGCCCGAGCGGGCCAGGGAGGTGCCGAAGTACGCGATGAGCCCGTTCAGCGTGGGCAACCGCAAGTGCCCCAGCGACCACTTCTCCATGGCCCAGCTGAGCCTGATCACCGCGGCGATCTCCGCGAAGTACCGCTTCGAGCAGGCCGGCGGGTCCGACGACACCACCCGCGTGGGCATCACGCTGCGCCCGCAGAACCTGCTGCTGCGGGCGATGCCCTGGTAGGCCGCCCGCACCGGCGCGCGCTCAGGCGGCCTGCGGGCCCCGGAACGCGCGCCGGTAGGCGTTCGGGGTCGTCCCCAGCGCCCGGACGAACTGGTGGCGCAGCGCGGCGGCCGTACCGAACCCGGTGCGCCAGGCGATGGCGTCCATCGTCTCGTCCGTGCCCTCCAGCAACTCCTGGGCCAGCAGCACGCGTTGACGCAAGATCCACCGGTACGGCGTGGTACCGGTCTCCTGCTGGAAGCGCCGGGCGAAGGTGCGCGGCGCCATGTGGGCGCGGGCGGCGAGCTGTTCGACGGTCACCTCCTGGTCGAGGTGGGCCTCCATCCAGGCGAGCACCTCACCGACCGTGTCGCAGGGCGCCTTCGGCAGGGGCCGCTCGATGAACTGCGCCTGCCCGCCGTCCCGGTGCGGCGGCACCACCATCCGACGGGCGATCTTGTTGGCCACCTCCGGTCCCTGCTCCTTGCGCACGAGGTGCAGACAGGCGTCGATCCCGGCGGCGGTGCCGGCCGAGGTGATCACGGGGTCCTCGTCCACGTACAGCACATCCGGCTCGACCGTGAGCCGCGGGTAGCGCCGGGTCAGCTGCTCGGCGTTGTGCCAGTGCGCCGCGCACCGCCGCCCGTCCAGCAGCCCCGCCGCCGCGAGGACGAACACCCCGGAGCAGACGCTGAGCACCCGGGCGCCCCGGTCCACGGCCCGCCGCAGCGCCGCCAGCAGCTCCTCCGGATACTCGCGCCGCGTGTAGGTCTCCCCGGCCGGCACGGCGATCAGATCGGCCTCTTCCAGCCGCTCCAGGCCGTACGGCGTGGACACGGTGAACCCGCAGTGGGTGCTCAGGACGGGCCCCTCCGCCGACACCACGGCGAAGTCGTACCCGGGCAGCCCGTCGTCGCTGCGGTCGATGCCGAACACCTCGCACACGACACCCAGCTCGAAGGGATGCACTCCGTCCAGCAGCACGGCGGCCACGTTCTTCAGCATGCTGCCAGTGTGCCTCGGCGCTGGCAGGAATTCGAGGCTCTACGGCAGTCCTGCCACTCCCGGTAAGGAGTGTCCGGAGCGACAGTGGTGTACATGAACGGAAACCAGATAGAAGGCCTGATCGGAATGCTCGCCACCTTCGGGATCCTGGTCCTGCTGGTCCTCCCGTCCGTGCTCGGCATCGTGCGCGACCGGCGCATCGACCGCCAGCTCAGGGCGGCCGAGCGGCCGGCGGCACCCCGGACCACCGGGCCGGCGCAGGAGCCCGAGCCCCACAGGAGGCGCCACGGCGCGGCCCGCGCCGCCTGACGGAAGCCGCGTGTGAGATCCCTGTCTCCCCGCTGTGTAACCTCTCCTCTCCACACCACAAGGGGAGGGAACATGCGAGGCAGAACGTCTCGAACGGCCTGGGCGCTGGCGGGCGGGGCCACGGCCCTGACGCTGCTGACCGCGACGGGCGCCCACGCGGAGGGCAGGGGAGACATCCGCGTCGTGAAGACCGTCGTCAACAAGGGCGGGAACGTGATCGTCGGCACGACGAAGAAGGTCACGTTCCCCATCGCCCTCACGATCAAGGACGACTCGGGCGTGAAGGGCGTGAGCGATGCCGACACCTTCAACTCGGCCTACGGCTGGGGCTTCTTCGAGCGGGCCGGGACCTCGTGCGTGAAGAAGTCGCACACCACGTCGGTGTGCACGGTCACGATGACGGCCGACCCGGCCTGGATCCGCCAGAGTGACGACATGGACAGCAACAAGCTGGCCGGCGTCTGGCAGGTCGACGCCACCGTCAAGGCGAACGACGGCGACTACTGGATCTCCGACCGGATCGCCGAGTACAAGGTGAAGCGTGCCTCGCGGCTGACCACGGACGCCTCGCCCGAGCCCGTCGCCAAGGGCGCCAAGCTGACCGTCACCGGCCGGCTGTCCCGGGCGAACTGGGAGGACCTGAAGTACCACGGGTTCACCGGGCAGGACGTGCGGCTGCAGTTCAAGGCGGCCGGCGCCGCCCACTACCGTACGGTGAAGACCGTGCGCACGGGCGACGCCGGAAAGCTCAGCACCAAGGTCACCGCCACCTCGGCGGGCAGCTGGCGCTGGTACTTCCCCGGCACGACGACGACCGCGCGGGTCGTGTCGGCCGGGGACGCGGTGAAGCTGAAGTAACGGCCGGTCAGAAGTCCTCGTCCAGGTCGACCGTGCCCTCCACGGCGACCTGGTAGGCCGACGGGCGGCGCTCGAAGAAGTTGGTCAGTTCCTGGACGCCCTGGAGTTCCATGAAGGAGAAGGGGTTCTCGCTGCCGTAGACGGGGGCGAAGCCGAGGCGGGTGAGGCGCTGGTCGGCGACGCATTGCAGGTACTGGCGCATGGAGTCGGTGTTCATGCCGGGCAGGCCGTCGCCGCACAGATCCCGGGCGAACTGGAGCTCGGCTTCGACGGCCTCGTGGAGCATGTCGGTGACCTGTTGCCGGAGCTGGTCGTCGAAGAGGTCGGGTTCTTCCTTGCGGACGGTGTCGACGACGTCGAAGGCGAAACTCATGTGCATGGTCTCGTCGCGGAAGACCCAGTTGGTGCCGGTTGCCAGGCCGTGCAGGAGGCCGCGGCTGCGGAACCAGTAGACGTAGGCGAAGGCGCCGTAGAAGAAGAGTCCTTCGATGCAGGCCGCGAAGCAGATGAGGTTGAGCAGGAAGCGGCGGCGGTCCGCGGTGCTCTCCAGGCGGTCGATCTTCTCGACCTCGTTGATCCACTTGAAGCAGAACTCGGCCTTTTCGCGGATGGAGGGGATGTTCTCCACGGCGGCGAAGGCGGCGGCGCGGTCGTCGGGATCGGGGAGGTAGGTGTCCAGCAGGGTCAGGTAGAACTGGACGTGGACGGCTTCCTCGAAGAGCTGGCGGCTCAGGTACAGCCGCGCCTCTGGGGAGTTGATGTGCTTGTACAGCGTCAGCACCAGGTTGTTCGCCACGATCGAGTCGCCGGTGGCGAAGAACGCGACCAGCCGGCCGATGAGGTGCTGCTCTTCCGGCGTCAGCTTGGCGAGGTCGGCCACGTCGGAGTGGAGGTCGACCTCTTCGACGGTCCAGGTGTTCTTGATGGCGTCCCGGTAGCGCTCGTAGAAGTCGGGGTAGCGCATGGGGCGGAGAGTCAGCTCGAAGCCCGGGTCGAGCAGGTTCTGGGATCGGGTGGTCATTACTGGCAGGCCTCGCAGGACTCGGGGTTTTCCAGGGAGCAGGCGATCGCTTCCGGGTCGGTGGTCTGTTGTGCGGGGACGGTGGCCTGGGCGGCGCGGGCGATGCGGGTCGCGGGGCGGGAGCGCAGATAGTACGTCGTCTTGAGCCCGGACTTCCAGGCGTAGGCGTACATCGAGGAGAGCTTGCCGATCGTCGGCGTCTCCAGGAACAGGTTCAGCGACTGGGCCTGGTCGAGGAACGGGGTGCGGGCGGCGGCCATGTCGATGAGGCCGCGCTGGGGGATCTCCCAGGCCGTGCGGTACAGGGCGCGGATCTCCTCGGGGATCCAGGGGAAGTCCTGGATGGAGCCGCCCGAGTCGCGCAGGGCTTCGCGGGTGCGGGCGTCCCAGACGCCGAGGTTCTTCAGGTCCTGTACGAGGTAGGAGTTGACCTGGAGGAACTCACCCGAGAGGGTCTCGCGCTTGAACAGGTTGGAGACCTGGGGCTCGATGCACTCGTACACCCCCGCGATCGACGCGATCGTGGCCGTCGGCGCGATCGCGAGGAGCAGCGCGTTGCGCATGCCCGTCTGTGCGATCCGCTTGCGGAGGGCGTCCCAGCGTCCGGGCCAGGTGAGGTCGACGTCGTAGTGGTCGGGGTGGAGGACGCCCCGGGCGGCGCGGGTCTGCTTCCAGGCGGGCAGGGGGCCGTTGCGTTCGGCGAGGTCGGCGGAGGTCTCGTAGGCGGCGAGCATGATCCGCTCGGCGATCCGCGTGGAGAGGGCCTTGGCTTCCGCCGAGTCGAAGGGCAGGCGGAGCCTGAAGAAGACGTCCTGCAGGCCCATCGCGCCCAGGCCGACCGGGCGCCACCTGGCGTTGGAACGCCCCGCCTGCTCGGTGGGGTAGAAGTTGATGTCGACCACGCGGTCCAGGAAGGTGACGGCCGTGCGGACCGTCTGGTCCAGCCGCTCCCAGTCGATGTCCCCGGTCGTGGTGTCCACGAAGGCGCCGAGGTTGACCGAGCCGAGGTTGCAGACGGCCGTCTCGCCGTCGTCGGTGACCTCCAGGATCTCGGTGCACAGGTTGGAGGAGTGGATGACGTTGCCGGGTTCGGCGGTCTGGTTGGCGGTGCGGTTGGCGGCGTCCTTGAACGTCATCCAGCCGTTGCCGGTCTGGGCGAGGGTGCGCATCATCCGCCCGTACAGGTCCCTGGCCGCGATGGTCTTCTTCGCCAGGCCCGCCGCCTCGGCCCTGCGGTAGGCGGTGTCGAAGTCCTCGCCCCACAAGTCGACCAGTTCGGGCACGTCGGCGGGGGAGAACAGCGACCACTGCCCGTCGGCGTTGACCCGGCGCATGAACTCGTCGGGGATCCAGTGCGCGAGGTTGAGGTTGTGGGTGCGGCGGGCGTCCTCGCCGGTGTTGTCCCGCAGCTCCAGGAACTCCTCGATGTCGGAGTGCCAGGTCTCCAGGTAGACCGCTGCCGCGCCCTTGCGCCGGCCGCCCTGGTTGACCGCCGCCACCGACGCGTCCAGGGTCTTCAGGAACGGCACGATCCCGTTGGAGTGCCCGTTCGTCCCCCGGATCAGCGAACCGCGCGAGCGGATGCGGGAGTAGGACAGGCCGATGCCGCCGGCGTGCTTCGACAGGCGGGCGACCTGGTGGTAGCGGTCGTAGATGGAGTCCAGCTCGTCCCGCGGGGAGTCCAGCAGGTAGCAGGACGACATCTGGGGGTGTCGCGTACCGGAGTTGAACAGGGTGGGGGAGGACGGCAGGTAGTCCAGGCGGCTCATCAGGCCGTACAGGGACGCCACTTCGTCCACGGAGCGGGTCGTGTCGTCCTCCGCGAGGCCGCTCGCCACGCGCAGCAGGAAGTGCTGGGGTGTCTCCACGACCCTGCGGGTGACCGGGTGGCGCAGCAGGTAGCGGCTGTGCAGGGTGCGCAGGCCGAAGTAGCCGAAGCGGTCGTCGGCCGCGGGGTCGACCAGCGCGTCGAGGCGCTCGGCGTGCAGCCGCACGAACTCGGCGGTGCGGTCGGCGATCAGGCCCTCGCGGTGGCCGACCGCGACCGACTCGGTGAAGGACGTCACGCCCTGCGAGGCGGCCTCGTCCCGGATGGCGAGGGTCAGCAGCCGGGCGGCCAGCTTCGAGTACGCGGGATCCTCGGAGATCAGGCCGGCCGCGGCCTCCGTGGCCAGCTCCCGCAACTCCGCCTCGTCGGCCCGGGCGGACCGGCCCCGCAGCGCGGCGGCGGCCACCCGGCCCGGGTCGGCGTCGGGCAGGTCGGCGGTCAGCTCGGTCAGGATCCGCAGCAGCGCGGCACCGGGACCGTCGGTCTCCGGCTCGCTGACTGAGGCCGGGTCGGCTGGCGCGATGGTCACGTGGGGCTCTCCCTCGCTCGGCACGGGGCCTGGCGGGAGGCGGGGGCGGTCACGAGCGCGCACGGCGTCGCGTCCACCGGCCCATTCCACGAGGCCCGGACGTCAGAACCACCCGGGCCTGGACGGCCGGGTGCACCGCCGGCAGGTCTTCGGACTCGACACGCGTGCGGGGGCACACGGGTACACCGTTGCGGGACAGTTCCGGATTCGCACCGGATTCCCCTGCGACGACAGCGAGGACGAGCATACATCTAGTGCCGGGCTGCCATGTCACCCCCAGATGTAGTGTCGGCCCGGCCTCAGAGGGTCAACTCGTACGCGAGGAGCGTGAGGTCGTCCCGGCCCGGGAGGGGATTCCAGTCCCGCTCGGGGGCGCGGACGAAACCGAGGCGGGTGTAGATGCGGTGGGCGGTGTGCATGGTCCGCTGGGTGGACAGGACCACGCGCACGCAGCCCTCGGTGGCCCGCCCGCGCTCGACGCAGGCCCGCACCAGCGCCTCCCCCACGCCCCGGCCCCGGGCCGCGGGGGCGACCGCGAGCATCCTGATCTCCGCCTCCCCCGGGCCGGCGATGTCGGTCATGGGGCCGCCGGAGCGGACGAAGGTGACCCCGCCGAGGAGCACGCCGTCGCGGACGGCCACGAGGACGTCCGCGGCGGCGGCCCGCTTCGCCACGTCCCTCAGCTCGCCGAGGTACCAGTCGCTCTCGTCGAAGGCGAGGAGGCCGTCACGGACATAGGCCCCGGCGGTGATCTCGCCCAGGTCGTCGTACTCGCCGGGAGCTGCCCGCCGGATCACGAAGTCCATGACACCGAGTCTGCCCGAGGGGTGCGGCGCGGATTCCCGGGGATCCGCGGCGGTCGCCTGCCGGGTTGCGGGGCGGAATGCCCATGTTTTCATGGAAACAGGTGCTGTGTGGGGTCCTCCGTGCCGAAAGCTGGTCTCGGAAGGAGAACGCACCATGACGAGAATCGTCCGTCACCCACCGGGCAAGGAGCGACCACGCAACGCGCCGATGGCGACGCTGTACGCGCGACGGGCGTGGTGCCGGGGCAGGCGGTTCTTCCTGGGCTACTGGCACCACCTGACCATCAGGTCGGAAGCCCGGCTCGACACCACCCGCCCCCGCAAGTGGCGCAGATGGGCCTCGTACACCAACGTGAACCGGGTCGTGTGGGCCCTTGCCGCCCTCGCCGTCCTGGCGTGGGCCGGAGAGGGCGTGTACATCCTGATCTCGCACCGCACGACGCGGTTCGAGACGTGGCGGAACGGCAACCAGGGCTTCGACGACGTGCTCCGCTTCGTCGGTCCGGTGCTCTCCGCTTCGATCGCCGCCGCCCTCTTCCTGTTCTTCTGGTACTGGTGGACCAAGCGGCGCTACCTCGCGAAGGCGCGCAGGCACCCCCGCGATCTGGTGCCCACCGCCGGCCCCGACATCGCCGAGATCGTGGGCCGCGAGGAGATCGCCCGGGTCATCGCCCAGCGGCTGCGGCAGCGTGAGACCCGCAGGCCCTATGTGCTCGTCGGCGGTGTGGGCACGGGCAAGACGGCCGTCCTGGTGCGGCTCACCGAACTGCTCGCCCGGCAGCACGCCGTGCCCGTGCCGATCCGGCTGCGGGACGCAACCGGCGCCGATCTCAACTTCGAGCGCATGGCCAGGGAACGGTTCGCCGAGGAAGCACCCCGCGGCATCCTCGCACGCACCAAGAACGACCGGGTCTGGCAGCAACTGCTCGCCGACGACAAGGTGGTCGTCCTCGCCGACGGCCTGGAGGAGGCGGTCCTCGACGAGCGCCTCCAGGAGGACAGGGACAACATCATCCGCAGGGCCATCGAGTGCGCCCACGAGGACAGGCTGCCGCTCGTCATCGCGTCGCGGCCGCACAGCCCGCTGGAGAGCACCCCCGCCGCGATCGTGGAGCTGGAACCGCTCAGCGAGGAGGAGGCGCTGTACTTCGTCGAGGCCCGCATCCCGGAGACGGACGAGCGCCGCGTGGACTGGATCGTGGAGACCGCGGAGGTCACGGAGTCGCCCATCTACCTGCAGATCGCCCGCGAACTGCACCACCACGGCGGCCTGGAACGCGACCGTCCGCGCGAGGACAGGGACCGGCTGGACACCCGGAGCTGGGACCGCAGCACACTGCGGCTGTGGCTGCTGGAGACCTGGGATCTCGCGGTGCGGGAGGGCCGGCTGCGCGGGGACGTCGAGCTGACCCCGCAGGAGCGCGGCGACACGCTGGAGGTGGTCTCGGCGCTCGCCTGCGTCGGACTGCTCCAGGACAAGCTGGAGGTCGGCTTCACCGAGCTGCTGGGCGACGCCGTGCACCCCGGTCCGGCGCGGCGGACCCGGGCCAGGGCGGGGCACCTGTGGGCCGGGAGACCCGGTTTCCACCACTACGACGAGCGAGGGAACGCCTTCACGGAGTGGCACCGGCAGCGGATCTGGGACACGCTCTGCGGCCATCTGAGCCGGGAACAGAGAGAGCGTCTGACCCAGGGCGACCTGTGCCAGTGCCAGAGCGCGCTCGCCCACCTGGCGGCCAACGCGAACAGGCTCCAGTTGGTGGAGAGCTTCGAGAAGAGGGTGCGCTTCCCCCACAGCATCATGCAGGCCTACTTCGGCTTCCGTCTGCTGCGGCACCTCGACGAGCGCGACGCCGGCGAGCTGATCGAGCAGGCGCTGCGGCCGCCCGGCCCCAGCCGTGAGCTGCTCATCGCCGCGGTGCTGCACTCCCGCCACCGGGTGGCGAGGCTCTCGGCCGGGGGAGGCAGTCTCGGGGCCGAGTGGCAGAAGACCCGGACCGAACTGCTGCGCCGCGCCCCCCTGTACGGCCACCCCCTGGCCCAGCGGCTCTTCATGGCCGCGAACCACCGTGCGAACGACCCCAAGGCCCTCGACCTGTACGCGGCGGCTCTGGAGGCCGACAGCGTGGAACGCCGGTCACGGCTGCTGTGCGACATCGTCGAGCGGGTGCACAGCCGCTGGCCCGGCATCCAGGGCGACCGCCGCACCGTCGAGGACGCGAAGCTGGCCCTGCTCAAGCAGCTCGGCACGGCACTGCGCGCGGCCTCGGAGCAGACCGACACCATGCCGCTGTACGACCACCTCTTCCACCTCGGCAAGGTGGAGCCCTCGCACGCCGTACGCCTGGCGGTCGCCCAGGAGTTCGGCAGCGGCGGCAACGACGCGTTCGCCTTCATCCGGGAGAAGATCGGCCTGGACACCGACCCCGTCAGGGAGTACGACAAGGCGGTCGGCCGGCTGAGAGCCGACAAGAGGGACCGGTACCAGGACTGGACGGAGCGGATGCGGAAGGCGCTGGCCGACCGCGCCCCCTCGCGGAACGCGTCGCCGGCGGAGGTCGACCGGCTCCAGGAGGAGCGCAAGGAGATCAAGCGGCAGTACCGCACGGCCCGTATCGAGCTGTGCAGGGAGTTCATGATGCGGGCCTGGATGCTCCCCATGCTCCTGGGCTCCGTCGACGACGCCCACCGCGACGAGGCCCGGGACCGCCTGACCAAGTGGCTGCGCCACCTCGACCCGAAGGACACCCACGGCAGCCCTGACCTGCCCCTCCTGCTGGAGGCCGCGCTGGCCCAGGGCTTCAAGTTCGCGGCCAACCGGCGCAAACGCCACCCGTACTCCTACCCGGGCAGCCGGGCCGACCTGATCCGGCAGGCGGAGACCGTGCTGCAGCAGTCCCGCTGCTGGTACACGCAGGTGATGCTGCTTCAGGCGCTGTGCCTGTGGGAGCTCCCGGACAGCGTCGGCCGCCATGAGCAGGACGCGGACAGCGCGGTGTGGCGGGAGGACGACACCGACGGTTCCGGCGAGCGGTCCCGGGCGATCGGCGGGTGCAACGCGGTGCAGACGGTGCAGCGCTGGCTGTCGATGGCGGGCACGGTGAACCCCGCGCCCGGAGGGCCCGGCGGCGACGGCGACGCGCCCCGGCGGGTGCTGCACCCGTTCGTCGCCGAGGCGGGCGACTTGGTGGCCATGGCACTGGAGACCGGGCAGCCCGAACGGTTCCTCTGGATGGACGAGAAGACCGTCACCGACAACATCGGCTCGCGCACCGGGAACAACCGCGGCTACCGCAAGCACAACCTGTGGATCCCGCCCTCCGCCGGCTGGAGCACCCTCGACGGGCGCGCCCAGCGCCTCGTCGCCGACGTGCTGATCATGCTGAACCTGATCGAGCGGGACGGGTATCCGAGCGAGGTCGAGGAGCGCATGGCCCGTGCCGAGCGCCCCGGCATGCCGCTCCCGCCGTGCATCGGCACGGACCGCGAGCCGCTACGGCCCGGTCTGCGGCCCGGCACCTCCGCCCCGCCCCCGCCGGGCAGCGCCTGTCTGCCCGACTGCAAGTTCCAGCTGTGCCCGTACCCGCCCCGGGGCGGGGTGCCCCGGGGCGAGATCCGCGAGCCCTTCTGCCGCCAGCAGCAGGTCCTGCTGCCCGGCCCGATACGCCGGAAGCTGCCCCGGACCGTGCACAGGAAGACACCGCCCTGGGTGAGCATGCGCGTGCGCGAACTGGACGGCTTCTGGGACGCGATGGCCGGGCGCACGCGTGACTGAGCGCCCGGCCGGGACGCGGACTAGTGAGCGCTGTCCGCGGTGGCCGGGGGAAGTTCCACCTGGACACCGGGGTCGCCTGCGTCCGCCGTGTAGTCCTCCGGCTTGGTCTCGTCGACGCCCTCGGGAGCCTTGACGGCCTTCAGGACGAAGGTGAGGACGACGGTGACCAGGACGTTCAGGACGAACGCGGTGAGGCCGATGTAGCCGATCTCCCCGATGCCGGGGATCTCCTTGGCGTTGCCGCCGAAGTGCTTCTGCGTCGGCGAGGCGATGCCGTAGGCCGCGGCCGTGCCGTAGATCATGCCGACCGCCCAGCCGGCGAGCAGTGCCCAGCGGTGGAACCAGCGGGTGAACAGGCCGCCCACCAGCGCCGGGAAGGTCTGCAGGATCCAGATGCCGCCGAGGAGCTGGAAGTTGATGGCGACCGTCTTGTCCATGGTGAGGACGAAGACCAGCGCGCCGACCTTCACCAGCAGCGAGACCAGCTTGGAGACCTTGGTCTCCTGCTCCGCCGTCGCGTCGGGCTTGATGAAGTCCTTGTAGATGTTGCGGGTGAAGAGGTTGGCCGCCGCGATGGACATGATCGCCGCCGGGACCAGCGCGCCGATGCCGATCGCCGCGAACGCCACGCCCGCGAACCAGTCCGGGAACATGTCCTCGAACAGCTGAGGGATCGCCAGCTGGCCGTTGGTGACCTTCACGCCGGCCGCGATCGCCATGAAGCCCAGCAGCGCCAGCAGCCCGAGCATGAGGGAGTACAGCGGCAGGATCGTGGTGTTGCGGCGGATCACCTCACGGCTCCTGGACGACAGGGTCGCGGTGATCGAGTGCGGGTACATGAACAGCGCCAGCGCGGAGCCGAGGGCCAGGGTGGCGTACGTCCACTGGCTCGCCTCCGCGGGAGCCAGCGCCCCGCGCGGTTTGTGGGTGGCCGGGTTCACCTGGCTGAACGCCTGGCCCGCCTTGGCGAAGATGTCGTCGAACCCGCCCAGCTTGATCGGGATGTAGATGATCGCCACCGCGATGACGATGTAGATCAGGCCGTCCTTGACGAACGCGATCAGCGCGGGGGCGCGCAGACCGGACGAGTAGGTGTAGGCGGCCAGCACGCCGAAGGCGATGAGCAGCGGCAGGTCCTTCACGAACCAGTTGGTGTTCTCGCCGCCGCCGACGCCCATCACGTCCAGCACCGCCTGGATGCCGACAAGCTGGAGCGCGATGTACGGCATCGTCGCCAGGATGCCGGTCACCGCCACCGCCAGCGACAGGCCCTTCGAGCCGAACCGGCCGCGCACGAAGTCGGAGGTGGTGACGTACCCGTGGCGGTGCGAGACCGACCACAGACGGGGCAGGAACGTGAAGATCAGCGGGTACACCAGGATCGTGTACGGCACCGCGAAGAAGCCGGACGCGCCCGCCGCGTAGATCGCCGCCGGGACGGCGACGAAGGTGTACGCCGTGTACAGGTCGCCGCCCAGCAGGAACCAGGTGACCCAGGTGCCGAAGGACCGGCCGCCCAGACCCCACTCGTCCAGGGATTGCTCGTTCTCGGCCCTGCGCCAGCGCGCGGCCAGGAAGCCCATGACCGTGACGGCCAGGAAGAAGAAGATGAAGACGCCGAGCGCGACGCCGTTGACGCCGTCCTTCACTTCACCGCACCCCCGTTCGTGTCCTCGCGGGCACGCTGGTCACGCTGCCACAGCTTGTACGCCAGCATGGTGAGCGCGGTGGAGATCAGCACCCAGAGCATCTGGTACCAGTAGAAGAACGGGATCCCGATGAACGCGGGATCCGTCTTGGCGTACGAGCCGACCCACAGCATCGCCACGAAGGGCGCGACGAGACACAAGGCGATGACCACCCTGACCGGTGTCACCACCGGTGGCCTCACTTCAGGCGTTTCGGACATGCCACGGCTCCGTCTCCTCGCTGATCACCTGTGTAATGCGCAGGCAATCTAGGTGACGGTGTCCCGGGAGTGGAAGACCTCGTCCGCATATCGGTATATCGATTCAGCGAACATGCCGGGCACCGGCCGGCCGGCGCCTAGTCCACCGGCCGCTTGAGCCGCGCCACGAACTTGTACCGGTCCCCCCGGTACACCGACCGCACCCATTCCACCGGCTTGCCCTCGCGGTCCAGCGAGTGCCGGGAGAGCATCAGCATCGGCAGGCCCACGTCGGTGCCGAGCAGCCCCGCCTCGCGCGGTGTGGCCAGGGAGGTCTCGATGGTCTCCTCGGCCTCGGCGAGGTGGACGTCGTAGACCTCGGCGAGCGCGGTGTACAGGGAGGTGTACTTCACCAGCGAGCGTCTGAGGGCCGGGAAGCGCTTGGCCGACAGGTGGGTGGTCTCGATGGCCATCGGCTCGCCGTTGGCCATGCGCAGCCGCTCGATGCGCAGCACGCGCCCGCCGGCCGTGATGTCGAGCAGCTCGGCGAGCCGGTCGTCGGCGGTGACGTACCCGATGTCCAGCAGCTGCGAGGTCGGCTCCAGGCCCTGGGCGCGCATGTCCTCCGTGTAGGAGGTGAGCTGCAGCGCCTGGGAGACCTTGGGCTTGGCCACGAAGGTGCCCTTGCCCTGGATGCGCTCGAGCCGGCCCTCCACGACCAGCTCCTGGAGCGCCTGGCGCACCGTGGTGCGGGAGGTGTCGAACTCGGCGGCCAGCGTGCGCTCGGGCGGGACCGGGGTGCCCGGCGCCTGCGTCTCCGTCATGTCGAGCAGGTGCTTCTTCAGGCGGTAGTACTTCGGCACGCGCGCGGTACGGGTGGTGCCGGCCTCGTTCTCCGCACTGCTGACGTCGGTGCTCATGCTCTGCCTTCCCGGCTCCGAATGCCGAAAGCGACCGACAACCCCATCGGCCACGGCTCACATCGTGGCACGGGTTGTCGTCTCAGCACTCCACCCGCACGCTCCGTGATCTCCTCTATATACCGTTGCGCCCGCTGTTGGTCTAGTCCAACGGGAGGGCAAGCCCGGCGGGCCCGCTGGGCCGGGGCCGCCCTCCCTCGGGCGCTGCGGGTCAGATGCCCTGCCAGTCCGGCTTGTTCGCGTACGTGTGCCGGAAGTAGTCGGCCAGCTTCAGCTTGGAGGCGGCGGCCTCGTCGGCGACCACCGTCGCGTGCGGGTGGAGCTGGAGCGCGGAGGCCGGGCAGACGGCCGCGACGGGGCCCTCGACGGTCGCCGCGACCGCGTCCGCCTTGCCCTCGCCGGTCGCCAGCAGCACCAGGTGGCGGGCCTCCAAGATCGTCCCGATGCCCTGGGTGATGACGTGGTGCGGGACCTGCTCGATGTCGCCGTCGAAGAAGCGGGCGTTGTCGACACGGGTCTGCTCGGTCAGCGTCTTGATCCGGGTGCGCGAGGCGAGCGAGGAGCACGGCTCGTTGAAGCCGATGTGCCCGTCGGTCCCGATGCCGAGCAGTTGCAGGTCCACGCCGCCGGCCCCGGCGAGCGCGCGGTCGTACGCCTCGCACGCCGCCTGGACGTCCTCGGCCGTGCCGTCCGGTCCCATGAACGCGTCCATGTCTATGCCGAGCGGCTCCAGCACCTCGCGGCGCAGCACCGAGCGGTAGGACTCGGGGTGGTCGGCGGGCAGCCCCACGTACTCGTCGAGCTGGGCGATCCGCGCCCGCGAGACGTCCACGGCGCCGGAGCGCACCTTGGCGGCCAGTGCCTGGTAGACGGGCAGCGGGGTGGAGCCGGTGGCCACGCCGAGCAGGGCGCCGGGCTTGCGTCGCAGCAGCTGTGCCATGGCCTCGGCGATCAGTTCGCCGCCCGCCGCGGCGTCCGGAACGATGACAACTTCCACGCTGGGCCTGCCGTTCTGAAGAGGGCTCTGTGCGTCTCTAGGTGGTTTAGACCAATCTAACAGTATCGGCGTTCGAGAGCGCGGGAAAGGCGGGAGGGCGGAGAGGCGGGGTGGCGGGGAGGCGGGGAGGCGGGGAGGGCGGGCAGGTGCCGGGGGGTTGTCAGGTGAGAGAGCCTCCCGTCGCGTCCAGCCAGTGCCCGGTGACCCAGCGGCCGTCCTCCGAGACCAGGAAGGCGACCACGTCGGCGATGTCCGCCGGCGCGCCCACCCGGCCCAGCGCCGAGTACGCTGCCGCCCGCTGCCACGCCTCGTCGCTCGTGCGCAGCCACGGGGCGTTGACGTCGGTGTCCACGATGCCGGGCGCCACCGAGTTCACCGTGATCCCGCGGGGGCCGAGCACCTTGGACAGGTCCCGGGTGAAGACGTCCAGGGCCGCCTTCGTCATCGCGTACGCCATCAGGTCGGGCATCGCCGCGGTCCGGGAGAGGCCGGACGATATGGCCACCACCCGCCCGCCGTCCCGCAGCCGCTCCGCCCCGAGCCGGGTGAGGAAGAACGGGGCCTTCACGTTCACCGCGAAGAGCCGGTCGTACTCCTCCTCGTCGGTCTCCGCGAACGGGCGGGTGGTGCCGATGCCCGCGTTGTGCACCAGGATGTCCAGTCCGTCCGCGTGCCGGTCGAACTCCGTCCACAGCCGCTCGGCGTCCCCGGGCGTCCCCAGCTCCACCCCGAGCGGGAACGCCGACCCGCCGGCCTCCTCGATCGCCGCGACCGTCTCCTTCGCCGCGGTCTCGTCGCGCCCATAGTGCACCGCCACCCGCGCCCCGTCGCGTCCCAGCCGCTCGGCGATCCCTCGTCCGATGCCCCGGCTCGCGCCGGTGACCAGCGCCGTCTTCCCCGTGAGCACGCCCATGTCCGCCCCTCCAGGTTTGTCTAGCGGTCGCTACAGAAAAACCGTACACCACCTCGCCGACCATTTTCTAGGGGGCGCTATAAAATGGTCCCCATGACGACGGGTCAGGACACACGGGCACAGGGCGGCACGGGCCGGACGCGGGGCCGGCCGCGCTCCTTCGACCGGGCCACCGCGCTGGAGAAGGCGCTGATGGCCTTCTGGGAGCGGGGGTACGAGGCCACCTCGGTCTCCGACCTCACCCGGCTCATGGGCATCGGCGCACCCAGTCTGTACGCGGCCTTCGGCGACAAGCGGACCCTCTTCGACGAGGTCGTGCGGGTCTACGCCGGCTCGCACGGCGCCTTCACCGACCGCGCCCTCGCCGAGGAGCCCACGGCCCGGGCGGGTGTCGCCCGCATGCTCCGCGAGGCCGCCGCCGAGTACACCGACCCCGGCCACCCGCACGGCTGCCTGATCGTCCACGCGGCCACCAACTGCACCAGCCCCGAGGTGGAGACGCTGCTGCGCGACATGCGCAACGCGAACATCGCCGCGGTCGAAGCCCGGATCCGGGCGGACATCGCCGCCGGGCTGCTGCCGGCCGGCACCGACGCCGCCGCCCTCGCCCGGCACACCGGCGCGATGATCCAGGGCATGTCCCAGCAGGCCCGCGACGGCGCACGCCGGGAGGAACTGGAAGCACTCGCGGAAATTGCCCTGTCCATCTGGCCCCACGACTGACCGGGGCGGGCTAGGCTGCGTGGCATCGCGTGCCGGTGCCCCTCGCGGCGCGGACGCCTCCACACCATGGACACGCCGTCGTGGTCTAGTCCACAATCGAGAACAGCACGCTTCCGCCCTCCCCGCACAGGAAGGCGGATCGAGGAACCGGCGCTCTCTGCCCTGACTGCCCCGGCTCCTCGGCCTTCGGCCGACCGGGACCGCACACCCCACGGCCGATGATGCTCCGGGCTGCGGTGCCGGGAGGGTTGAGGGTCCCTTCCAGGCGCCGCGGCCCGCGGGTGTTTTTCGGCCACCCGCGAGGCCCCGGGTACGCTCGCAGACGTGCCCTCCATGAACGAACTCGTACGCCAGCACACCGCCCTCGACGACTCCGACCTCGAGTGGCTCCACCTGCTGGTCTCGGAGTGGCAGCTGCTCTCCGACCTCTCCTTCGCCGACCTGGTGCTGTGGGTCCCCACCCGGGACGGCACCCGGTACGTCTCGGTCGCCCAGATGCGCCCCAACACCGGCCCGACCTCCTACCAGGACGACATGGTCGGCCACCTGGTGCCGCGCGGCCGGCGGCCCATGCTGGACGCGGCCCTGGACGAGGGCCGGATCGTGCGCGAGGGCGACCCGGAGTGGCGCGAAGAGGTGCCCGTACGGGTCGAGTCCATCCCCGTACGGCGTGAGGGCCGCGTCCTCGGCGTGATCGCCCGGAACACCAACCTGCTCACCGTGCGCACCCCCAGCCGCCTGGAGCTGACCTACCTCCAGAGCGCCTCCGACCTCGCGCAGATGATCGCGGCCGGCGCCTTCCCGTTCCCGAACCAGCAGGTCGACATGGACGCCTCCCCGCGCGTCGGCGACGGCCTGATCCGGCTCGACGCGGACGGCATCGTCCAGTACGCCTCCCCGAACGCCCTGTCCGCCTACCACCGGCTCGGCCTCGCCGCCGACCTCGTCGGCCACCACCTCGGCCAGACGACCGCCGAACTCGCCCCGACCCGGGGGCCGGTGGACGAGGCACTGGCCAAGGTGGCCAGCGGCTGGGCACCGCGCGAGTTCGAGATCGAGGCACACGACGGGGTCATCCAGTTCCGGGCCATCCCGCTCAAACCCAAGGGCACGCGCATCGGTTCGCTCGTGCTGCTCCGGGACGTCACCGAACTGCGGCGCCGCGAGCGCGAGTTGATCACCAAGGACGCCACCATCCGGGAGATCCACCACCGGGTGAAGAACAACCTCCAGACGGTCGCCGCGCTGCTCCGGCTCCAGGCCCGGCGCATCGAGTCCGAACGCGGCCGGGAGGCCCTGGAGGAGGCGGTCCGCCGGGTCGGCTCCATCGCGATCGTGCATGAGACGCTGTCTCAGAACCTGGACGAACGCGTGGAGTTCGACGAGATCGCCGACCGGGTGCTGGCGATGGTCGCCGAGATCTCGCCGGGCAAGGTGACCGGCCGGCGCAGCGGACGGTTCGGCATACTCGACGCCGAGGTCGCCACCCCGCTGTCCATGGTCCTCACCGAGGTCCTGCAGAACGCCCTGGAACACGGTTTCCGCGAGGGCGACACCGGCACGGTCGAGGTGTCCGCGGTGCGCGGCGGCACCACCAAGGAGGCCCGGCTGCTGGTCACCGTCCAGGACGACGGGGTCGGCCTGCCCGAGGGCTTCGACCCGCACCGCTCGGGCAACCTCGGCCTGCAGATCGTGCGGACGCTGGTGGAGGGCGAGTTGGGCGGCTCGTTCGACATGGTGCCGGCGCCGGAGCGCGGGACGCGGGTGATTCTCGACATCCCGGTGCGGGCCCAGAAGTGAACCGACGGACCCGGCGCGGCAAAAAGCCCCGGACCTTCTTCGGTCCGGGGCTGTCGCTCGTTGCTGCTTTGCTTCTCTTGCGATGGGGGTCCCCCCGGCTCGAGCGTAGCCGAGAGTTGGGGGAGCATCGGGGGAACTGCGCGCTGCGGCTCGGGGGCGGGAGATGCGTACGTGCTGTGCGCGCCGCCAAGCTCAGGCTGTCAGCAGGGGTGGGTATGTCAGGCGGAGGCCTGACGAGCCCGGTTGCGGGCGGCGCGGCGCTTCATGGCGCGGCGCTCGTCCTCGCTGAGACCACCCCAGACGCCGGAGTCCTGACCGGACTCGAGCGCCCACTGCAGACACTGCTCGATCACCGGGCAGCGACGGCAGACGGCCTTGGCTTCCTCGATCTGCAGCAGCGCAGGACCGGTGTTGCCGATGGGGAAGAAGAGCTCGGGGTCTTCCTCGCGGCAAACGGCGTTGTGACGCCAGTCCATGGCTGCTACCTCTCCTTGGTATTACGTGCAAGTTGCTTGTGAATGTGAACGCTTTCACGAATCCCTCAACAAGTGAAGGGCCGACCGCCGGGTCTTCACCCGGCGTGGTCCTGTGTTTGAAGAGGGGTTCTGGTGATCAGCGGAGGCCGGTGTTGCGGGCCGTCCCGATCGCCACGTAGAGACTCGCAAACCTCAGCGGCGGATACAACCCCTTCCGGAAGATTTTTTTTGATTCCTCGGTGTCGGCTAGGTCACAGCCGTACTTCCATGGGGTGGACCCTGGCCTAAACGTTCGAGTGAAAGGACTTTCGCCTGTTCCGCTCACACAATCACACGCAGTGCACGGCGTACGCCTGTGAACGTCACGCTCGTACGCAGCCCCAGATGGTCACCGTCCATCTGGAGGGGCAGGGGCACCTTCGAATGCAAGGTGAACTGGTCCAGGTCGTGCAGGGAGACGGCGTGCCTCCCCTGCGGTCCCCGCTCGGGGGACGAAGTGAGCAACTGGGTGCCATACCGGGCAACCGCGGCGGTGGACAGCCGGCTGAGACCGAGCACGTCGATGCCCGTATCGAACGAGGCCTTAGGCGACGTGTACATCGGGCGATTGCCGAGATACGTCCACGGGGACGTGTTCGAGACTATGGCGACGACCAGGTCCTCGATCGGGTCCGCGCCGGGCTGTTCGAGCGTGATCGTGCCGTGCCGGCGGTTCGGCTCACCGAGGAACTGCCGGACCACCTGACGGACGTACAACGCGTGCGTCGACTTCTTCCCGCGCTCGCGCTGCTGCTCGACCCGGCCCACCACCCCCGCGTCGAAGCCGAGTCCGGCGTTGAAGGTGAACCAGCGGGCCGGCACCGCCTCGTCCTCGGTGCCGGGCGTGCCCGAGGTCAGGCCGAGGCCGACGACCCGCTCGGTGCCGTCGCGCAGCGCGTCCAGCAGGGCCCCGGTGGCCTCGACGGGGTCGTTGGGCAGGCCCAGCGCGCGGGCGAAGACGTTCGTGGAGCCGCCCGGGACCACGGCGAGACCGGGGAGGCGGTCCGGGGCGGGACCGGCGTGCAGGAGGCCGTTGACGACCTCGTTGACCGTGCCGTCGCCGCCGAGCGCCACCACCAGGTCGATGTCGTCGCTCTCCGCCGCCTGCCGGCCGAGGTCGCGAGCGTGGCCGCGGTACTCGGTGGTGACCGCCTCCAGCTTCATCTCGCTGGCCAGCGCATGGATCAGGACGTCACGTCTGCGTGCGCTTGTGGTGGTTGCCGCCGGATTGACCACGAGAAGTGCACGCATGGATGGCAGCGTACCTACTGGGGGGTACTCGGCCCAGACCGAGTTAGGGATCCGGTAAGAGACCGGGGCGTGAGCCTGGACACTCGCGGGCGCGGGGCGCGGCAGCGCGCCGGAGGGGGAGGGCTACCCTGCTGGGGTGAGCAGTCAGCAGAATCCCGCCCCGCACACCGCCGAAGCCGCCACGGCCGACCCGGCCGCCGGGCCGCGCCCGCGCCGGCTGACGTACGCGGCGGTGCTGGCCGCGCTGGAGGGCACGGCGCTGGTGGCCGGCGGCCTGTGGGTGCTGGTGCTCGGGCTCACCGGTGACCCGGACGACCGGCAGCAGGCCGTGACCCTGGGGATCACCCTGGTCGTCCTCGCGCTGCTGCCACTGCTCGCCGCGCGCGGTCTGCTGCTGCGGCGCGGCTGGAGCCGGGGGCCCGCGCTGATCACCCAGCTCATGGCCCTGCCCGTGGCCTACAACCTGCTCCGGGCCGACAGCTTGGCCATTCCGGCCGGTATCGCGCTCGGGCTCGTCGCCGTGGCGGCGCTGGTGCTGCTCGTCAACGGCGAGACGACCCGGGCCCTCGGGATCAAGGGACCGGGCCGGGGCGAGTAGGGCTCACCGGGCGGGGCCGGCCGCGCCACACGGGGCCGCGCCGAGCGGGGCCCACCGCACGCTCACTCCTCCACGAGGAGCTTCTCGCGGAGCTGGGCCAGCGTGCGGGCCAGCAGGCGCGAGACGTGCATCTGGGAGATGCCGACCTCCTGCGCGATCTGCGACTGGGTCATGTTGCCGAAGAAGCGCAGCAGCAGAATCCGCTTCTCGCGCGGCGGAAGGTCCTCCAGCAGCGGCTTGAGGGACTCGCGGTACTCCACGCCCTCCAGCGCCTCGTCCTCGGCGCCCAGGGTGTCGGCGACCGCCGGTGACTCGTCGTCGGTGTCGGGGACGTCCAGGGACAGCGTGGAGTACGCGTTCGCGGACTCCAGGCCCTCCAGGACCTCCTCCTCGGAGATGGCGAGCTTCTCGGCCAGCTCGTGGACCGTCGGGGAACGGCCGTGCAGCTGGGACAGCTCGGCCGTCGCGGTGGTCAGCGCGAGCCGCAGCTCCTGGAGCCGGCGCGGCACGCGGACCGCCCAGCCCTTGTCGCGGAAGTGCCGCTTGATCTCGCCGACGACGGTCGGTGTGGCGTAGGTGGAGAACTCCACGCCACGCTCGGGGTCGAACCGGTCGACGGACTTGATGAGACCGATGGTGGCGACCTGGGTGAGGTCGTCCAGCGGCTCGCCGCGGTTGCGGAACCGGCGTGCCAGGTGCTCCACGAGCGGCAGGTGCATACGGACCAGCTGGTTGCGCAGCTCCGCGTACTCCGTGCTGCCTTCCGGCAGCGCGCGCAGCTCGACGAACTTCGCCCGCGCCCCGCTGCGGTCCGGGGCGTCGTGCTGCACGGCCTGTACGGCCTCCGTGCCCAGCGCGTCGTCCTCGGCGTATCGCTCGTGCTCGCTCATCGTCCCGCCCGTAGCCCTTCCCCGAGCCCTGGCCCCCGCGCGGACGGCGGGTCCGGCGCCGCCGCGCGCCTTCGGCGGCGTGCCCGTGGCACCGTCACCGCCGACCGGCGCGGAGTCGTCCTCCGGGTGCGGTCTGGCCTGCTCGGGGATGCCGTCGATGCCGTCCGCCATGCGCCGGGAACCGTCCCGGGGGCCTGCCCCGGCGGTCTCGGCGTCGCCCGACCAGGAGGCACCCCCGTCCCCGGTCGGCAGCTCCCGTGTGCCGCGCTCTTCGTCCCGCACCGGCCCGTCCCCGTTCCTCACGCCGGCCCGGGGCCGGCGCCACGCTGTTTGTAGAGACTGATCGACACCGTCTTGTCCTCGTCCACGGCGGACGAGACCTTGCCCGCGAGGGCCGACAGCACGGTCCAGGCGAAAGTGTCCCGCGAGGGGGCGTGGCCGTCCGTGGTCGGCGCCGACACCGTGACTTCCAGCGAGTCGTCGACGAGCCGGAAGACACAGCTGAGCACCGAGCCGGGCACGGCTTGCTGGAGCAGGATCGCGCAGGCCTCGTCCACGGCGATGCGCAGGTCCTCGATCTCGTCCAGGGTGAAGTCCAAGCGGGCCGCGAGACCGGCCGTGGCCGTCCGCAGCACCGACAGGTAGGCACCCGCAGCCGGCAGCCGGACTTCCACGAAGTCCTGGTTCGACGCGGGCTCGCCTGCGATCTGGGACACCCTCACCTCCATGGTGGTACAAGCTTTACGGGGCCGAGGGTCGCCCCCCGGGGTAACGCGTGAGTGGTTCAAGCGGTGACGCTATCGCGCTCCGAACGTTTCTGTCCCCGGGACCCCAACCCCCTGGCGTCACTCACAGTAAAGCTGTGGATACGCTCCGTGTCTAGGGGGTTCGCGGGCCCAAATGGGAAGAGCGCGCGCCGGGTTGACGTACCCAGACGTCAGACGCTCGAACCGTCGTGCGGCAGCCGCCGCATGCAGTGTCACACGAGAACGCGGTCGGACGGGACGCTCCGGGGGAGAACGCTCAGACGAGTACGTGGTCCACGAAGCACCACCGCCAGTCCTCGCCGGGCTCGAACGTCCGCATCACCGGGTGACCGGACTGCGCGTGGTGCTCCGTCGCGTGCCGTCCCGGCGAGGAATCGCAGCAGCCGACGTGGCCGCAGGTGAGGCACAGTCGCAGCTGGACCGGGTTCGTGCCGTCCCGCAGGCACTCCGGACAGGTCTCGTCGAGCGGCTCCGGTTCGGGGTGCGGCAGCGCGTCGGCGTGCGTGCACTGTTTCATGATTGCCAGATTACGACGGTTGTGCGGGTTGCCGCGCGAAAGATGAGGGTGGGCGAGGACCATGGACGTGATGCCGCTGCTGTTGCTGGTGGCGGGCAGTGCCGTGGTGGCCGCGGCGGCGCGGCGCACCCCGGCGCCGGCGCCCCTGCTGCTGGTCGCGGTCGGTCTGGCGGTCTCCTACATCCCGGGCGTGCCGTCCTACACCCTCGATCCGCACATCGTCCTGCCGCTGCTGCTGCCCCCGCTGCTGTACACGTCGGCGAGCGACAGCTCCTACCTCGGCCTGCGGGCGCAGATGCGGCCGGTGGCGCTGCTCTCGGTCGGATACGTGCTCTTCGCGACCGTCGTGGTCGGCTGGGCCGCGTACATGATCATCCCCGGTCTTTCGCTGACCGCCGCGCTGGTGCTGGGCGCGGTGGTGGCACCGCCGGACGCGGTCGCCGCCACGGCGGTCGCGCGCCGGGTGGGCCTGCCGTCCCGGATCACCACCGTCCTCCAGGGCGAGTCCCTGCTGAACGACGCCACGGCGATCACCGCCTACAAGGTGGCGCTCGGCGCCGCCGTCGGGGAGGGGGCCACCTGGGCGGGCGGCATCCGTGAGTTCGCGCTCGCCGCGGTCGGCGGTGTCGGGATCGGTCTGGTCCTCATGGCGCCCCTGCACTGGCTGCGCACCCACCTGACCGAGCCCCTCCTGCAGAACACGCTCTCCCTGCTCATCCCGTTCGTCGCCTACGGGGTCGCCGAGCAGGCGCACGCCTCCGGGGTGCTCGCGGTGGTGGTCGTCGCCCTCTACCTCGGCCACCGCGCGTGGGAGGTCGACTTCGCCACCCGCCTCCAGGAGGGCGCGGTGTGGAAGATGGTCGCCTTCGTACTGGAGTCCGCGGTGTTCGCCCTGATCGGCCTGCAGCTGCCGATCGTCCTGAAACGGCTCGGGGAGTACGAGGGCGTCTCCGCCGCCTGGTACGCGGTCGCCGTCTTCCTGGTCGTGGTGGTGGCCCGGTTCGTCTGGGTCTACCCGGCCACCTTCCTGCCCCGCGTCCTGTCGAAGCGTGTCGCGCAGCGCGAACAGAACCCCACCTGGCGGGGTGCGATGGTCACCTCGTGGGCCGGCATGCGCGGTGTCGTCTCCCTGGCCATCGCCTTCGCCGTCCCGCCGGCCATGCCCGCCGGTCCGCGCAACCTGATCCTCTTCCTGACCTTCACCACCGTCATCGGCACCCTCGTCGTGCAGGGCGTGACGCTGCCGCCGCTGATCCGGCTGCTGAAGTTCCCCGGCCGCGACCGGCAGGCCGAGACGCTCGCCGAGGCCAACGCCCAGGCCCAGGCCTCCCGGGCCGCCGAGGCCCGGCTCGACGAACTCCTCGCCGACGAGCGCAACACGCTGCCCGAGCCCCTCGCCGACCGGCTCCGCATGGTCCTGGAGCGCCGCCGCAACGCCGTCTGGGAACGCCTCGGGCAGGTCAACCCGATCACCGGCGAGTCCGTCGACGACACCTACCGGCGGCTGTCCCGCGAGATGATCGGCGCCGAGCGCGAGGTCTTCGTCAGGCTCCGCGACCTGCGCTACATCGACGACGAGATGCTGCGCGCCCTGCTCAGACGCCTGGACCTGGAGGAGGCGGCGGCCTACCGGGAGGCCGGTTAGCGCTCCGGGGCGGCCGGCGCGGGTTCCGGGAACGGCCGTCCGGTGACGACGGCGGCGATCGTCGTCCCGCGCGCGAAGGCGTCCTCCTCCGCCAGGGCGGCCAGTCCGAACAGCAACTTGGCGACATAGAGACGCTCCACGGCCAGCCCGTGCCGCTGTTCGAAGTCCTGTGCGAACGCCTCCAGTCCCGGTGTCGTCCGGGCGTAACCGCCGCAGTGGAAGCGGTCGTCCAGGGACCAGGTGCCGCTGCGGGCGCCGAAGGCACGTTCCTGCAACGCCTGTACGTCGGCCCCGAGGAAGCCGCCCTTGAGGACCGGTACGCCGAGCGCGCGCTGGCCGGCCGCGAGTCCGGCGGCGAGGCCGGCGAGGGTGCCGCCGGTGCCGCAGGCGACCGCGACGACGTCGGCCCGGCCGCGCAGCTCCGTGCCGAGGGCGCGGCAGCCGCGTACCGCCTCGGCGTTGCTGCCGCCCTCGGGCACGACGTACGCGTCCTCGGCGCCGGCCGCGCGCAGGATCCGGGCCAGGGTCTCCGGCTCGGTCTTGCGGCGATATGTCGATCTGTCGATGAAGTGCAGCCGCATGCCGTCGGCCGCGCACCGGGCCAGGGACGGGTTGAGGGGGCGGCCGGCCAGTTCGTGGCCGCGGACCACGCCCGTGGTCGGCAGGCCCAGCAGGCGGCCCGCGGCGGCGGTGGCCCGCAGGTGGTTGGAGTAGGCCCCGCCGAAGGTGACCAGGGCGCGACCCCGGGCCGCCGCGATGTTGGGCACCAGCTTGCGCCACTTGTTGCCGATCAACTGCGGGTGGACGAGGTCGTCCCGCTTGAGCAGCAGCCGGAGCCCGCGGCGCTCGAACCGGGCGTCCCGCACCTCGTGCAGGGGCGAGGGGAGGCGGGGGCTGAGCGGGCCGGGGCTGGTCACGGCTTCATTGTCGCCGGTACGGCGGCCGGGCGGGGGCGGGGCCGCCCACCGACCCCACACCGGCATCGGCGGCCGACCACCAGCCAGCCGCGTCACCAACCCCGGACGGCACACCTAGTCCTTCAGCCGTTCCCGCACCCGCTCCCGCAGCCAGGACATCTCGAAGCCCCGGGGATCCACCTTCCCCGGCTGCCACTCGCGGTGGCCGATGACCGACCGTTCCGTCCACCCGTGGTGCCGGCACACCGCGGCGGCGACCCGTTCGACCGCCTCCAGCTGTGCGTCCGGCCAGGGATCCTCCCCGTCGCCGAGGTTCTCGCACTCGAAGCCGTAGAAGTGCCGGTTGCCGTCGGTGTTCGCCTCGTTGTCCGGCGGCAGCCCCTTCTCGGCGATCACCGCGCGCAGCACCTCGTCGTCCCCGAGGCCGGCGTGGTTGGCGCGGCCGTAGCCGACCAGGTGGACCGTGCCGTCCTTGGTGATCACACCGTGGCACAGCGGCCCCGGCAGGTCCGGGTGACCGTCCCGGCACAGCTCCACCGTGCGCGCACCGCCCCTGGTCACCGTGTGGTGGATCATCACGCCGTGGACCGGCCCCCAGGGGCCCTTGTGATTGCGGTTGTGGTTCCGCCAGTCGCCGACCTCGACGACCGTGACGCCCTCCGCCCTGAGCGCGTCCAGGAAACCGCTCGCCGACATGGGTGGGGCCATGCCCGACTCCTTCGTGCCGTGCCCGTGCGGCCGCCGGTCGCGGCCACGGGATGTCCTGCCCGCTTCTACCGAAACCGGACGTCCCGTGACACATCGTTCGTATGGTGTGCGAGCCGATCCGGACAGACGGGGCATGCCCCGCGGGCCGCGGCGAGGCCCCCCACCGTGCCCACTAATCCGATGATCCATTCCCGCTCTTTCGGGTAATGGCGCGTACACGCACTGTGCTGGGACGCTCGATGCGAGACCGGTGCCCGGCGCACTTCGGTACCGGGCATACATGGGAGGGCATTTCTCTATGTCGGTAGGCGAAGAGGTCCGCACGGATCAGGGCAGGCCGCAGCAGTCCCTCGGGACGGCGGCCGCGCGGAACCTGGCCACCACCACCAAGTCCGTTCCGCAGATGCAGGAGATCAGCTCCCGCTGGCTGCTGCGCACGCTTCCCTGGGTGGACGTCCAGGGCGGCACGTACCGGGTGAACCGGCGTCTGACGTACGCCGTCGGCGACGGCCGGATCACCTTCGTGAAGACCGGCAACCAGGTGGAGGTCATCCCGAACGAGCTGGGCGAGCTGCCGGCCCTGCGGTCGTACCAGGACGAGGAGGTGCTGTCCGAACTGGCCCGCCGCTGCCGGCAGCGCGACTTCGCGCCCGGCGAGGTGATCGCCGACTTCGGCAACCAGGCGGACGAGGTCTACCTGCTCGCCCACGGCCGGGTGGAGAAGGTCAGCACGGGTCCCTACGGCGACGACGCCGTCCTCGGTGTCCTCGCCGACGGCGCCTACTTCGGCGACCAGGCGCTGGTCGACCCGGAGGCGATCTGGGAGTACACCGTCCGCGCGGACACCTCGACCACGGTGCTGATCCTCAGCCGCCAGGACTTCCAGCAGGTCGCGGAACGCTCCGACTCGCTGCGCGCGCACCTGGAACGGCTGCGCTCGATCCCCGCGCAGCGGACCAACAAGTACGGGGAGAAGGAGGTCGAGCTGGCGGCCGGCCACTCCGGCGAGCCCGACATCCCGCACACCTTCGTGGACTACGAGCCGCGGCCGCGCGAGTACGAACTGAGCATCGCCCAGACCGTGCTGCGCATCCACTCGCGCGTGGCCGACCTCTACAACCAGCCGATGAACCAGACCGAGCAGCAGCTGCGGCTCACGGTCGAGGCGCTGAAGGAGCGCCAGGAGCACGAGCTGGTGAACAACCCGGAGTTCGGTCTGCTCAGCAACTGCGAGTACGACCAGCGGATCCAG
This sequence comes from Streptomyces sp. NPDC047841, assembly GCF_040704085.1. Classification (NCBI taxonomy): domain Bacteria; kingdom Bacillati; phylum Actinomycetota; class Actinomycetes; order Kitasatosporales; family Streptomycetaceae; genus Streptomyces; species Streptomyces sp. NPDC047841. The sequence continues at coordinate 203,094 of NZ_JBEYRP010000012.1, read as the reverse complement.
CCGCACGACGGCGTGCCGAGCCCGGACGACCTGGACGAGCTGCTCAGCCGCCGCCGCGGCACCAAGCTCCTGCTCGCCCACCCGCGCGCCATCGCCGCGATCGGGCGCGAGCTGAACAAGCGGGGACTGGTCCCGGAGACCATCGACATCGCCGGCAACCGCATCCCCACCTGGCGCGGCGTGCCGATCTACCCGTGCAACAAGATCCCGATCAGCGAGGCCCGTACGACCTCGATCATCGCCATGCGTACCGGCGAGGCCGACCAGGGCGTCATCGGCCTCAGGCAGTCCGGCATCCCGGACGAGATCGAGCCGAGCCTGTCCGTCCGGTTCATGGGCATCAACGAGCAGGCCATCATCAAGTACCTGGTGACGGCGTACTACTCGGCCGCGGTCCTGGTGCCCGACGCGCTCGGCGTGCTGGAGAACGTCGAGATCGGCCGATGGAGGTGACGTTTCCGCACGTCGCGGCCGTGTCCCCGCCCTCCGGGGCGGGTAGGCCCTCGGGGTACGCGTCCGGCCGGGCCGGTGACGACGTACTCCGCGGTCCTGGTGAGGGGGAGGCATGGCCGAGTTCATGACGGAGACCGAACAGCGTTCCTCCGGGGTGCCGCGTCCCGGCACCCCGGGGGAGCCACCGCAGAAGGCCGGGGGCGGCGGCGCCGGTCCGCTCGAAGGGCACGAGGCGGCGGCCCAGCTGGAGCGCGCCCGGAAGCTGGTCGACCCGGAGCTGCGCGCGGCCGTGGGATCGCTGCCCGCCTCCATGTGCCGGATCGCGAGCTACCACTTCGGCTGGCAGCACGCCGACGGCACCCCGACGGCGGGCAACGCGGGCAAGGCGATCAGACCCGCGCTCGTGCTGGCGGCCGCCGCCGCGCTCGGCGGTCCGGCGGCCCGGGGGGCGGCCGTCCGGGCGGCGGCGGCGGTCGAACTGGTCCACAACTTCACGCTGTTGCACGACGACGTGATGGACCGGGACACCACCCGCCGCCACCGGCCGACGGCGTGGACCGTGTTCGGCGACGCCGACGCGATCCTCGCCGGGGACGCCCTCCAGGCGCTGGCCCTGCGGCTGCTCGCCGAGGATCCGCACCCGGCCTCCGTGCCGGCCGCGGCCCGGCTCGCGGCCTGTGTCGTGGAGCTGTGCGAGGGCCAGCACGCCGACACCGATCTGGAGCGGTGCGCGCCGGACGCGGTCACCCTGGACGAGGTGCTCGCGATGGCCGAGGCCAAGACCGGCGCCCTGCTGGGCTGTGCCTGCGCGCTCGGCGCGCTGTACGCGGGCGCGGGTGAGGAGGAGGTGGCCGCGCTCGACGGCTTCGGCCGGCAGGCCGGGCTCGCCTTCCAGCTCATCGACGACGTCATCGGCATATGGGGCGACCCGCGGCACACCGGCAAGCCGGCCGGCGCGGATCTCGCCGCCCGCAAGAAGTCCCTGCCGGTGGTGGCGGCGCTCACCTCCGGCACCCCGGCGGCGGCCGAGCTCGCCGCGCTGTACGGGACGCCGTACCGCGAGGAGGAGGCGGAGGCCGGGGAGATCGCGCGTACGGCGCTGGCGGTGGAGCGGGCCGGCGGCCGGGACTGGGCGCAGGCCGAGGCAGCAGACCGGATGGCCCGGGCCATGCAGGAGCTGGCCCGCGCGGTCCCCGATCCGGCGGCGGCGGGCGGTCTGCTGGCGCTCGCCGAGTTCGTGACCCGGCGCACCAGCTGAGGGCCGCCCGTCCCGGCGGCCGAGCAGAACCCGGAGCCCCCGGGCCCGTGCGGCTCCTGACCCCGTGCGGTCATCGGGAGGCTCCGGCCAGGCGGCCCCCGCACACCCCGGACGGTGTGCTGGGGCCGCCGATCCTTCCCCACGGACGTCGGGGCCGTCGCGGGAAGGGGCGCCGAGGGCGCCACCGCTCTACGCTGAGGGCATGGACAGCGAGGACCACGCCTGTCCCGTCTGCGGACAGCCCGTGGAAACGGTCGTCAAGCGGCACAAGACCCTGGGCGCCTGGGTACCGGTCTGGGGCCCCGGGCCCTGCCGGAACCCCGGCTGCGCGACGTACGACGAGACCGGCACCCGGGCCGCCGGGCAGGAGCGTTCCGGCGGTGCGCAGGCCCGGCCGGGCGGCGGCAGCGGTCCGCGGGGCCCGTCGGCGTCGGGCACCGGGAACCGCGACGTCTGAGCGCCCGGGAGGCGGGGGGCGCCGTAGCGTGGGCGCATGCCGAAACTGCCGTACATCCTGCACATCACCGAGCGCTCCCTGTGGGAGGCGGCGCGTGAGCGCGGCGCCTACGAGATGTCCACCAGGGGCCGCACCCTCCAGGACGAGGGCTTCCTCCACTTCTCCACCCGTGAGCAGCTCCCGCGCATCGCCGACTTCCTCTACGGCGGCTACGACGGCCCGGACGAGCTGGTCGTGCTGGTCGTGGACCCGGCGCGGGTCGGCGCTCCGGTGAGGTACGAGTCCGCCGAGCCGGGCGGGGAGGAGTTCCCGCACGTGTACGGGCCCGTACCGTGCGAGGCGGTGGTGGACGTGGAGCCGTGGGAGCGGGACGGTGGGCCGGAGCGGCAGGCGGGGAAGGCGGACCACTGACACACCGACGGTCGCGGTGCCCGTACCGTTCAGCGGGCGGCGTCGGCGCGGAGCCGGCGGGTGGGGTCAGCGCGTGGGACGTTCGATGAAGCGGAGCTGGTTGCCGGCCGGGTCGCGGAAGGCGCAGTCGCGCACCCCGTACGGCTGGTCCATCGGCTCCTGGAGGACGTCGGCGCCGGACTCGCGGACCCGCGCGTACAGCGCGTCGCAGTCGGGCGTGGTGAAGATGACGCCGCGCAGCAGGCCCTTGGCGAGGAGTTCGTTGAGCGCCTGCTTGTCGGCGGGGGAGGCGTCCGGGCTCGCGTCCGGCGGCTCCAGGACGATCTCCACGTCCGGCTGGAGCGGGGAGCCCAGGGTCACCCAGCGCATCCCCTCGAAGCCCACGTCGTTGCGGATCTCCAGGCCGAGCACATCGCGGTAGAAGGCGATGGCCTTGTCGTGGTCGTCCACGGCGAGGAAACACTGCGCGAGTTTCACGTCCATGGACCCACCCTAGAACCGGGGGGCGGGATCGCGCCTCAGTACGGGCGGCGGCGCGGCCGGGTCAGTCTGCGGGCCACACAGGGCGGGATCGCCGCGGTCTCCTCGTGGTCGCGGGCGCGGTAGGCGCTCGGCGTCTCGCCGACCAGCTCGGTGAACCGGGAGCTGAAGGAACCGAGCGAGGTGCAGCCGACGGCGAGGCACACCTCGGTCACGCTGAGGTCGCCCCGGCGCAGCAGGGCCTTGGCCCGCTCGATCCGCCGGGTCATCAGGTAGCCGTACGGCGTCTCCCCGAACGCCTTGCGGAAGCTGCGCTGGAAGTGGCCCGGGGACATGAGGGCGTCACGGGCCAGCTCGGTCATGTCGAGCGGCTCGGCGTACTCGCGGTCCATGCGGTCGCGCACGCGCCGCAGCCGTCTCAGGTCCTCCAGGGCGGTCACCCGCCCAGCTTCGCACGGACCGCGTCACGGAGTGCGGGGAAAAGACCGCACCCGGTCCGCGAGGACGCCGTGGACGGCGGACTGCGGGCCGGGTGCGGGCCGGGGAGGTGCCGCGGTCCGGGGAACCGCGGGTCAGAAGGCGCGGGACGAGCTCAGGCCTTCTTGGTCTCCCAGAAGATCTTGTCGATCTGGGCGATGTAGTCCAGCGCCTTCTGGCCCGTGGCCGGGTCGGTGGACGCCTTGGCGGCCGAGAGGGCCTTCAGGGTGTCGTTGACGAGCTGGTGCAGCTCCGGGTACTTCTCGAAGTGCGGGGCCTTGAAGTAGTCGCTCCAGAGCACGGAGACGTGGTGCTTGGCCAGCTCCGCGCGCTGCTCCTTGATGATGGTGGCGCGCGCCTGGAAGTGGGGGTCGTCGTTACCGGCCATCTTCTCCTGGACGGCCTTCACCGACTCCGCCTCGATGCGGGCCTGGGCCGGGTCGTACACGCCGCAGGGCAGGTCGCAGTGGGCGCTGACCTTGACCTTGGGGGCAAACAGGCGGGAAAGCATGGAGCATTCCTTCCTCGTGATCGTCTTCTCAGGTGCGACATTACTCCCTGTGGAAGGCGATTTCTCGGGTGCCCCCTAGGGCTTAGGACAAAAGTCCAGGGTGAGACTGAGACTGGTGGAGGAACGGACCGGGGAGGTGCCGGGGATGCCGGAGCTGTCGCAGGAGACCGAACGGGGGAGGGCCGGGGCGCCCTTCGGACTGGCCGAGGTGACCGGCCCGTCCATGGTGCCCACGCTGCACCACGGGGACCAGTTGCTGGTGCGGTACGGAGGGGTGGTCAGGCCCGGGGACGTCGTGGTCCTGCGCCATCCGTTCCAGCAGGACCTGCTCGTCGTCAAGCGGGCCGCGGAGCGGCGCGAGGGCGGCTGGTGGGTGCTCGGCGACAACCCGTACGCGGGCGGGGACAGCACGGACTACGGGGTCGTGCCCGAGGAGCTGATCCTCGGGACGGCCAGGTTCCGCTTCCGTCCGCCGCCGGCCGGTCAGCGCTCGCCGCTCGCGCTGCTGCGCTGGGCGCTCTCGGCGGCGAGGCCGCTGCTGCCCGACCGGTCGGCCTCCAGGCGCTTGCGGGCGCGGTAGGCGGCGACGTTGGCGCGGGTGGCGCAGCGGTCCGAGCAGTAGCGGCGGGAGCGGTTGGTCGAGGTGTCCAGGTAGGCGTTGCGGCACGGGGCGGCCTCGCACAGGCCGAGCCGGTCGACGCCGTACTCGGTGAGGTGGAAGGCCAGGCCCATCGCCGCGATCGCCGCGTAGCCGGCGGTGGCGTTGGACGGGTGGTCGGCCAGGTGCATGTGCCACAGCGGGCGGCCGTCCTCGTCGCGGTGGTCGTGCCCGGAGATCTGCGGGCTGACCGGGAACTCCAGCAGCAGGGAGTTCAGCAGGTCCACGGCCAGGGTCTCGTCGCCCTGGTCGGCGGCCTCGAAGACCCCGCGCAGCCGCGCCCGGACCGAGCGGAAGCGCGTGACGTCGGCGTCGGTGGCGCGGCGGGCCGCCGACGCGTTGTCGCCGAAGAGATCGCGGACGGCCTCGACCGTGGTCAGGGTGTCCCTGCCCCGGGCCGGTTCCTCGCTGTTGACGAGACGTACGGCGTAATCCGAGTAATAGGCCAGTTCCACTTGTAGTCCTTACGGAGGCGCTTTATCGTCGAGTCTGCGGTCGGGGTAACAGCCGGTCGTGCTTCCAGGGTATTACGCGAACCGAGGGGAGTCGGGGTTCCATGACGACGAGTACCGGGACCGACTGTGCGGCTTGGCAGGAGAGCTGGGACCGGCAGCAGGAGTGGTACATGCCGGACCGTGAGGAACGGTTCCGGATCATGCTCGACATGGTCGAGGCCCTCGTGGGCACGGCCCCCCGCGTGCTGGACCTCGCGTGCGGCACCGGCAGCATCACCGCCCGGCTGCTGCGCCGCTTCCCCGACGCCACCAGCACCGGCGTCGACCTCGACCCCGCGCTGCTCGCCATAGCCCGCGGCACCTTCGCCGGCGACGACCGGGTCACGCTGGTGACCGCCGACCTGAAGGACCCCGACTGGCCGGCCGGGCTGCCGTACGACTCCTACGACGCCGTACTGACCGCCACGGCCCTCCACTGGCTGCACAGCGAACCCCTCGCGGCCCTCTACGGTCGGGTCGCGGGGCTGGTCCGCGACGGCGGTGTCTTCATGAACGCGGACCACATGATCGACGACACCACGCCCCGGATCAACGCGGCCGAGCGCGCCCAGCGCCACGCCCGCATGGATCAGGCCAAGCGGGACGGCGCCGTGGACTGGGCCGACTGGTGGCGGCTGGCCGCCCAGGACCCGGTCCTCGCCGAACCGACCGCCCGCCGCTTCGAGATCTACGGCGAACACGCGGACGGCGACACGCCGTCGGCGGCGTGGCACGCGCGCACCCTGCTCGCCCAGGGCTTCACCGAGGCCCGGCCGGTGTGGTGCTCGCCCTCGGACACGCTGCTCCTCGCCGTCAAATAGCCGGCGCGCGGCAGGCGCGAGGGGGGGCAGGCGCGAGGCGGCACGCGCAAGGGGCGGCACGAGAACTCGTACCGCCCCTTCCTCTCGCACGCCTTCGCCGGGGGCGGGCGCCGCGAGGACCGGACCCGCACCCGTCTCGGCGCACCCGCCCCCGAGCGGCAGCCTCAGAGCACCTTGGACAGGAACGACTGCGTCCGCTCGTGCTGCGGGTTCGTCAGGACGTCCCGCGGGTGGCCGGATTCCACCACCACGCCGTCGTCCATGAACACCAGGCTGTCGCCCACCTCGCGGGCGAAGCCCATCTCGTGGGTGACGACGACCATGGTCATGCCGGACTCGGCGAGGTCCCGCATGACGTCCAGGACGTCACCGACCAGCTCCGGGTCCAGGGCCGAGGTCGGCTCGTCGAACAGCATCAGCTTCGGGTCCATCGCCAGCGCCCGGGCGATCGCCACGCGCTGCTGCTGGCCGCCGGAGAGCTGCGAGGGGTAGTGCCCGGCCCGGTCGGCCAGGCCCACGCGCTCCAGCAGCTGCATGGCGCGTTCCCTGGCCTGCGCCCGGTTCGCGCCCTTGACCTGCACCGGCGCCTCCATGACGTTCTCCACGGCCGTCATGTGCGGGAACAGGTTGAAGCGCTGGAAGACCATGCCGATGTCCCGGCGCTTCATCGCGACCTCGCGGTCGCGCAGCTCGTACAGCTTGTCGCCCTGCTGGCGGTAGCCGACCAGCTCGCCGTCGACGTACAGCCGCCCGGCGTTGATCTTCTCCAGGTGGTTGATGCACCGCAGGAAGGTCGACTTGCCGGAGCCGGAGGGGCCGATGAGGCAGAACACCTCGCCCGGCCTGACCTCCAGGTCGATGCCCTTGAGCACCTCGACATGGCCGAAGGACTTGTGGACGTCCTGCGCCTTGACCATCGGGACGGCGCCCTCGGCCGGGGTGCCCTGATCCTTGTTCAGCTTGTCGCTCATGCCATGCCCCCCTTGGGCCGGCCCAGGGAGAGCATGTTGGTCCTCACCTTCTGCCACGGCGTCGGCGGCAGCTGGCGGCTGGAGCCGCGGGCGTAGTACCGCTCGATGTAGTACTGGCCGACGCTCAGCACCGAAGTCATGATCAGGTACCAGGCCGCGGCGAGGAAGTACATCTCCACCGGGGCACCGGAGTTCTGGCCGATGTCCTGGGCGTAGCGGAACAGCTCGGGATACTGGACGGCCGCCACGAGCGAGGTCGTCTTCAGCATGTTGATCACTTCGTTGCCCGTCGGCGGCACGATCACGCGCATCGCCTGCGGGATGACCACCCGGCGCAGCGTCTTGCCGTGGCTCATGCCCAGCGCGTGGGCCGCCTCGGTCTGGCCCTCGTCCACCGCGAGCAGGCCCGCCCGGCAGATCTCGGCCATGTACGCCGCCTCGTTCAGACCCAGGCCGAGCAGCGCCGTCAGCAGCGGCGTCATGAAGTTCGACCAGTAGTCCTTGTAGAACGGCATCAGGTTGATGTACTCGAAGACCAGGCCCAGGTTGAACCAGAGGAAGAGCTGGACCAGGACCGGGGTGCCGCGGAAGAACCAGATGTAGAACCAGGCGATGGACGAGGTCACCGGGTTCTTCGACAGCCGCATCACCGCGAGGACGATGCCGCCGACGATGCCGATCAGCATCGACAGCACCGTCAGCAGGAGGGTCTTGCCGACACCGGTGAGGATGCGGTCGTCGAAGAAGTAGTCCGGCACCGCGTGCCAGTTGATCCGGCCCTGGCCGAACGCGTAGATGATCGCGACGAGGAGCGCGATCGCGATGACGGCGGAGACGTAACGTCCGTAGTGCCGGACCGGGATGGCCTTGATGGCCTCCGCGCCGGCCGGGGGCGTGTCCACCGGCCCCGCCTTCTTGTCGATGTCAGTCACGGGAATTGCCTCTCAGTGGCCGCTTGCCGCCGCGGGTCACTTGCCGCCGTTGACCACGGACTCCTTGACGGCGCCGTCTTGCGCGCCCCACTTCGAGAGGATCTGCTGGTACTCGCCGTTCTTGATGATCGCGTCCATCGCCGCCTTGAGCGCGTCGCGCAGCTGGGTCTCCTTCTTGGAGACCGCGATGCCGTACGGCGCCGCCTCGACCTGGTCGCCGACGATCTCGAAGTCCTTGCCGCCGCCGGAGGTCTTCACCGCGTACGCCGCCACCGGGAAGTCCGCGGACACGGCGTCCGCGCCGCCGGAGCGCAGCCGGGTCTGGGCCTGCTGGTTGTCGTCGAAGGCCTCGATGGCCAGCTTCTTGCCGCCCGGACACTTCTTGGCCTGCTCCTTGGCCAGGTCCTCCGAGGTGGTGCCGCGCTGGACGGCGAGCTTCTTGCCGCACAGGTCGTCCCAGGACGTGATGCCCTTGGTGTCGCCCTTGCGGGTGTATATGGAGACACCGGCGGTCAGGTAGTCGACGAAGTCGACGCCCTCGCCGACCTTCTTGCCGGTGTCCGGGTCGACGCCCTCCTGACGGTTCTTGTTGTCCGTCATGGCCGACATGGCGATGTCGTAGCGGTCCGAGCGCAGACCGGTGAGCAGGGCGTCGAAGGTGCCGTTCTGGAAGTCGAAGGTCACCCCGAGCTGCTTGCCGAGGGCCGCCGCCAGGTCGGGGTCCAGTCCGACGACCTTGCCGGCGGAGTCCTTGTACTCCACCGGCGCGTACGCGATGTCCGAACCGACCCTGATCGTGCCCTTGGTCCGGATGTCCTGGGGGAGCTTGTCGGCGAGCGGGGCGCTGCCGGCGGAAGCGCTGCCGGAGTTCTCGTTCTTGTCCTTGGTCTGGTCACCGCAGCCGGTGATCAGCAGGGCCCCTGCGACCGCGATCGCACCGGCCGCGGCCAGACGGGAGCGCGCTGCGGTCGTACGACGGGTGGAGCTTGCGGTCATCGTGGTTCCTCCGGCGGATGGGAAGAGGTGCCGATGGGTCGACGGAAACACACACCTTCGGGTGTCGCGACCTCGTGGGTTTACGGCATCTTGCCATTCGGTCTGCGCCATTCGAGGGCGTCGCCATGTCAAAATCGGATAACGGGTGATCCCCGAACCGCATCAGGTCGGTACATCCTTGGTCCATCACCACCGAACCATCTGCGGGAATCCAGCGCTCCGGCCGCAAAATCTTCAGCGTGTCTCAGGATGCGGTCACTCCCGCCGCCCCATCGGTCGGCCTTGGGTGTTTTCGGGCCATTCCGGTCCGCCGGTCGCGCGTCATCCGCGTGTCGTCTTCCGGTTCCGCGATGTGACCTTGCACCTAATGGACTCGTCGCGGGCGCCGTCCGTCCGGTAAGAAGGTTCTTTACACCCCTCATCCGGGGCTCAGGGCGCGTGTGCGGCGCGCCCGTCGCGTAGGAGCTCGTACGTATCCGCAATCGAGCCGTACGCGGTGCCCGCCCACCCCTCACCAGGAGTGGTCGACCCTCAAACCATGCATACCTAAGGGGTAAAACAAAGTGGCAGCGGAGATCGTCAATCCTCGCAGCGACGGCACAACGGACCAGGACGGCGGGGCCGAGCCCCTCGATTCCTTCGATCCGGCGTTCGCGCTGCACCGCGGCGGCAAGATGGCCGTGCAGGCCACCGTGCCGGTCCGCGACAAGGACGACCTTTCCCTCGCGTACACGCCCGGCGTCGCTCGCGTGTGCACCGCGATCGCGGAAACGCCGGAGCTGGTCAACGACTACACATGGAAGTCCAACGTGGTCGCCGTCGTCACCGACGGCACGGCCGTGCTCGGACTCGGGGACATCGGTCCCCAGGCCTCCCTCCCCGTGATGGAGGGCAAGGCGATCCTGTTCAAGCAGTTCGGTGGTGTCGACGCGGTGCCGATCGCGCTCGACTGCACCGACGTGGACGACATCGTCGAGACCGTCGTCCGGCTCGCTCCCTCCTTCGGCGGAGTGAACCTGGAGGACATCTCGGCGCCGCGGTGCTTCGAGATCGAGCGCCGGCTCCAGGAACGCCTGGACATCCCGGTCTTCCACGACGACCAGCACGGCACGGCCGTCGTGACGCTCGCGGCGCTGCGCAACGCGGCGCGGCTCAGCGGGCGCGAGATCGGTCAGCTGCGGGCCGTCATCTCCGGCGCCGGCGCGGCCGGTGTCGCCATCGCACGGATGCTGGTCGAGGCCGGCATCGGCGACGTGGCGGTGGCCGACCGCAAGGGCGTCGTGTCGGCCGGCCGGGAGGACCTGACCCCGGTCAAGCGCGAACTGGCCGGCTTCACGAACAAGGCCGGCGTCACCGGCTCGCTGGAGGACGCCCTCGCGGGCGCCGACGTCTTCATCGGCGTCTCCGGAGGTACGGTGCCCGAGGAGGCCGTCGCCTCCATGGCCGAGGGCGCCTTCGTGTTCGCGATGGCCAACCCGGACCCGGAGGTGCACCCCGACGTGGCGCACAAGTACGCCGCGGTCGTCGCCACCGGGCGTTCGGACTTCCCGAACCAGATCAACAACGTGCTGGCCTTCCCCGGGATCTTCGCGGGCGCGCTCCAGGTGCGGGCCACGCGGATCACCGAAGGGATGAAGATCGCCGCCGCCGAGGCGCTGGCCTCGGTGGTCGGTGACGATCTCGCCGCCGACTACGTGATCCCGTCCCCGTTCGACGAGCGGGTCGCTCCCGCCGTCACGGCGGCGGTCGCCGCCGCCGCGCGCGCCGAGGGTGTGGCTCGCCGGTGACGTCGCGCTGAGCGGCGCGGTGTACTGCTGAGCGGAGCGCGTGGTGCCGACCGGGGCTTCGCGGTGCCGGGCAGTGCTTCGCGGCGCCGGGTGGTGCTGAACGGCCCCGTCCGTGTGGACGGGGCCGTTCCTCCGGTGCGGCGCCCGTGCGTCCCGAGGGTGCCGGACGGTGCCGTCCGGGGTGCCGGTGGTCATGCTCCGCACGGGTGCCGTCGCGCAAGAGGGCATGTGTCACAGGGGGTCCTGGTTCCGCCGGCCGCACCGCGCACCTATCGTCGGCAGCATGTTCGCTGTCTACGCCGCCCGAATCGACCGCGACCAGCCGCTCACCGGCCTCGAGTTGGGGGAGCGCCCGGCTCCCGAGGCCCGTCCCGGCTGGAGCACCGTCACGGTGCGGGCCGCTTCCCTCAATCACCACGACCTCTGGTCCCTGCGGGGCGTCGGCCTCCCGGAGGACCGGCTTCCCATGATCCTCGGCTGCGACGCCGCCGGGGTCGACGCGGACGGCAACGAGGTCGTCCTGCACTCCGTCATCGGCCAGACCGGCCACGGCGTCGGCCCCGACGAGCCGCGCTCCATCCTCACCGAGCGGTACCAGGGCACCTTCGCCGAACAGGTCGCCGTGCCGACCTGGAACATCCTGCCCAAGCCGAAGGAACTGTCGTTCGCCGAGGCGGCCTGTCTGCCGACCGCCTGGCTGACGGCGTACCGGATGCTGTTCACCAACGCCGGGGTACGGCCCGGTGACTCGGTCCTCGTGCAGGGCGCGGGCGGCGGTGTCGCCACGGCCGCGATCGTCCTCGGCAAGGCCGCCGGGCTGCGGGTCTTCGCCACCAGCCGGGACGAGGCCAAGCGGAAGCGGGCCCTGGAGCTGGGCGCGGTGGAGGCCGTGGAGCCCGGGGCGCGGCTGCCGCAGCGGGTGGACGCCGTCATCGAGACCGTGGGCGCCGCCACCTGGTCCCACTCCGTGAAGTCCCTGCGGCCCGGCGGGACGCTCGTCATCTCCGGTGCCACCAGCGGGGACCGGCCCTCGCACGCCGAGCTGACCCGGATCTTCTTCCTCGAACTGAAGGTCGTCGGCTCCACCATGGGCACCAAGGACGAACTGGAGGACCTGCTCGCCTTCTGCGCCGCGACGGGGGTGCGGCCCGTCATCGACGAGGAGCTGCCGCTGGACCGGGCCCGGGAGGGCTTCGAACGGCTGGCTTCCGGGGAGCAGTTCGGGAAGATCGTGCTGACCAACTCCTGAGGCTCGGCGGGCCGTCGGGCTGTCGCGCCGAGGAGCCGAGAGGCGGGTCCGGGATGTCGGGCCCGCCTTTTCTGCGGCGCGACTGTCAACTGAGGTTGACACCTGCGGGGTGTCAACCTAGATTGACAGTATGAGTGAGGCAACCGATCTCGCCGAGCGTGCCGGTGACCGTGATCCACGGGTCGGACTGCGAGCCGTGGCCGCGCTGCGCCGGCTGCTGGAGCAGCTGGAGGCGGTACAGGTGCGCAGTGCGCGCAATCAGGGCTGGTCGTGGCAGGAGATCGCCGCGGAGCTGGGTGTCAGCAGGCAGGCCGTGCACAAGAAGTACGGGAGGCATTGATGTTCGAGCGGTTCACCAAGGACGCCCGGGCGGTGGTCGAAGGGGCGTACGTGTACGCGGAGAACGACGGGGCCCGGTCCGTGGACGCCGAGCACCTGCTGCTCGCGCTCCTCGACCGGGAGGGCAGCCGGGCGTCCTTCGCGCTGTCCGCCCTCGGGCTCGCGGAGCCGGGAGCGCGGGAGCGGGTACGGCGCGATGTGGGGGAGGCGCGGCGGCGGGCCGGGCTGACCCGGGCCGACGCGGACGCGCTGGCCGGGCTGGGGATCGATGTGTCGGAGATCGTGGCGCGGGTGGAGGAGGTGCACGGCGTCGGGGCGATGTCCGGTGACCGGGGGCGGGGTACGGGCCGGGCGGGGTGGCCGTCGGGCGGGCGGCGGCCCGGCTTCGGCCGCGGGGCCAAGGCGGTGCTGGAGCGGGCGTTGCGCGTTGCCCTGGCCCGGCGGGACCGTGGGATCGGGGATGAGCACCTGCTGCTGGCGCTCACCGTGCTGCCGGGGGTGGCGGGGGAGGTGCTGGCCGATCACGGGGTGACGTTCGAGGGGGTGTCCAGGGTGTGCCCGGCGGCGGGCTGACCGCGTCGGCTCGGGCCCGGGGGTGTCGTCCCAGCCGCCCGCCCGGCTCGGTCGGCTGGGAGGTGGCCCCCCGGGCCCCGGGGTCAGGGCTTGGGGGTGTGGAGCAGGGCTGCGATGTGGGCCGCCGCTGTGGAGAGGTGGTGGCGGGCCTCGCGGAGCTGGGTGGGGGTGACACCGTGGTCGCGGGCCGCGTCGCGGATGTCGTCGCGGAAGCGGTCCAGGAGGCGGTCCAGGTCGCGGGCCGGGTCGCCGGTGGTGTCCTCGTGGGCCCAGGCGGGCTCGTAGTCGGCGGGGAAGTCCTCCCGGGGGGAGGTGTGGTGCGGCTCTTCGCCGGGGCGGCCGAAGGTCCAGTCCCTGCCGAAGCCCTTGCCGAAGTCCTTCCCGAAGTCCCCGAGCTCCTTGGCCAGTTCCGTCAGGCCGTCGCGGACGCCGGTCGGCCAGTCGCCGCGCGCGAAGTGGTCCTGGACCCGGCGGGCGATGCGCTGCATCTCCTCCTGCGCCTGGGCCCGCGCCCGTACCTGTGCCTCCTGGGCCTGGCGGCGGGCCCGCTCGGCCTCCTCACGGGCCCGGCGGCTCTCGTCCTTGGCGCGCCGCGCCTGCTCCTTCCACTCCTGCTTGACCCGGCGCATCTCCTCCTTGGCGGTCTTCCAGGCCTCCTTCTCGCCCGTCTCCCCGTGTTCCCCGAAGGAGGGCCCGGCCTCGGACGCCTTGCTGCCGCGGCGGGCCTCGGAGGCGGCGGCGCGCACCTCGCGGCGCAGGTCACCGGCGGCGCCGCGGACGTCGGCCCTTATCTCGGCGGCGAGTTCCGCGACCGACTCGCGGATCTCCAGCTCCAGGTCGGCCAGCTCACCGCTGCGGTCGGCGAGTTCGGCGCGGCCCGCGTCCGTGATGGCGTACACCTTGCGCCCGCCCTCGGTGGTGTGCCGGACCAGGCCCTCCGCCTCCAGCTTGGCCAGGCGGGGGTAGACCGTGCCCGCCGAGGGGGCGTAGAGGCCCTGGAAGCGCTCCTCAAGCAGCCTGATCACCTCGTAGCCGTGACGCGGGGCCTCGTCGAGCAGCTTGAGCAGGTACAGGCGGAGGCGGCCGTGGGCGAAGACGGGAGGCATGTCAGAGCACCTTCTTGTCGGTCGTGCCGTCGGCCGGGTCGTCGGTGGAAGGGCCGGCACCAAAGGTGCCGTCGGTGTCCCCGGTGGCGTCCTGGCCGGGGACGGAATTGTCTCCCGGGGCGCCGGGGGAGTGGTCGGCCGGGTGGGGCTCGGTGTCCCGGAAAGTGCCCTCGTCGTCGTCCCGGGGTGGGCGGCGCAGCAGGGCGATCGAGCCGGAGACCGTGGTGGCGCGCAGTTTGCCGGTGCCGGCGCCGAGGCGGCCGGTGATCTTGTGCGCGCCCCACTGGCCGCGCACCCGCAGGCCGTCGAACGCGTTGGAGATCGTGCCGCTCGCGGTGTTCGCCTCCACCTCGGCGTCGGCCGGGTGCGGCAGGCGGATGGCGATCTCGCCCGAGACGCTGGTGAGACCGATGTCCGTGGGGCCGTCCGGGTCCAGGTCGACGATCATGGAGCCGCTGACGGTGTCGGCGCGCACGGAGGAGCCGGAGCCCTCGACCACGGTCAGGTCGCCGGAGACCGAGTTGTACCGCAGGTCGCCGGTGACCGCCTGGGCCTCCAGGTTCCCCGAGACGGTGTCCGCGCGGACCGGGCCCGAGACGCCGACCAGGGTGGTGTCGCCGGTCACTCCCCTGATCACCGCGGGGCCGCGGACGCCGGAGACGACCGCCGCGGCGCCGACCACGCCCACCTCCACGCGCGTGTCGGCGGGCACCGCGAGGGAGACGACGGCGCTGCGGCGCCAGCCCTTGCGGTCGAGCCACTTGAGGAAGCCCTTCCAGGGCAGGTCCTCGTAGGCCACGGTGAGGGTGGTGCCGTTCCGGGTGACGATCAGGGGCGGGCCTTCCAGTTCGGAGACCTCAAGGCGGGCCGAGCCCTCGTCCGTGCCCACCACGTTCACCGTGCCGTTGACGATGCGGACCTGGAGGTCGTGCACGGGGGCGTCGAAGGTCAGCTTCTGGGGTTCGGTGACGGACCACTCGGGCATGGGGGGCCTCCTCGGCCGGGCGGGGGCACGTGTCACGACACGCCATATCGCGTTCGCCGCTACTCACGATATATCGTGGTCGCCGGAAGTCAAGGCGCTCTTCCGGGGGACCCCCCGGCGGCGGCATAGGCTGGTGGGAGTTGTTGTCAGGCCGATGTATCTGCTGGAGATGGGCACCGATGTACTTCACCGACCGCGGTATCGAGGAGTTGGAGAAGCGGCGTGGCGAGGAAGAGGTCACCTTCGAGTGGCTGGCGGAGCAGTTGCGTACGTTCGTGGACCTGAACCCGGACTTCGAGGTGCCCGTGGAGCGTCTGGCCACCTGGCTCGCCCGGCTCGACGACGAGGAGGACGAGTAGGGCGGAGGGGGACGAGCGGGACGAGGGCCTGAGCGGGACCCGCGGGACGGGCCGGTCGAGCGGGTCGAACGGGTCGTGCAGGGGGCGTTCACCGGCCGTATCCCCCGCCGGCTCCCCGCTTCCCCTCCCCCTCTCCCTCCCCGGGAGTTAGCCTTCTCCTCCCATCGGCGAACGGGGGCGTCATGGCTGGAGGAATCGAACGCGTGCGCCTGGACGACGGGACCGTCGTCTGGGTCAGGATCGGCGTCGCCGCCGAGGAGGCGCTGGACGAGGGCGGTTACCGGGACACGGGGCTCGGCGACCGGGTCATCGACATGGCGGGGGGACTGGCCGGCACGGTCGGTGGCGTCGTGCGCTCCCTGCGCGCCGGTCTGGACACGCCGGCCCCCGTCGAGGTCTCCGTCAGCTTCGGTATCGAACTGACGGCGCAGTCCGGCAAGATCGTGAGCGCCATCGCCGAGGGCGGCGGCACCTCCTCCCTCACCGTGTCCCTGACCTGGACCGAACCCGCCGCGACGGCGGACGGCGCGGACCCCGCGACGGCGGGCGGCACGGTCGTACCGCCGCAGTCCCCGGCGCCCGGGGCCGTATGAGCGCCTTCGACGAGATGGTGCGCCCCTCCCTCGCGCGCATCGGCGCACCGGGTGACGGGTATGCAACGGACCGTGACTCGTACTGGGGGTCGGGGTTCTTCATAGCCCCGGGCTGGCTGTTGACCTGCGCCCACGTCGTGGGAAAGGGGGGAGCCGCGGTGTGCCGAGGGGAGAGCGCCCTGAGCGTGACCTGGCAGGAGCGCACCGCCGACGGCGCCTGGGAGCCGCGCGGCGGCACCGGGACGGCCGTCGTCGTCGCGCCCCGCCCCGAGCCCGGCGGGCCGGCCCGTGACCCCTGGCCGTTCCCCGACCTCGCGCTCGTCCGGGTGAGTGGCGCCGACGGGGTCCGCTGCCTGTGGCTCGGCGACCGGGAGGCCGGCCCGCTCACCCCGCTCGGGCTCTACGGCTGGTCGGTGCAGACCGGCGAGCTGGGCATCCGGCAGGGCAGCGGCGAACTCGCCGGGTCCGACGCCCGCGCGCTGCTGCTCACCGGCATCCTCCCCGTCGGCGGGCTCTCCGGCGGGCCGGTGCTCGACCTGCGGCACGGCTCCGTCATCGGTGTCATCAAGGGGCGCCGGCGGGAGGAGGGCGTCGCCGTACCGGTCACCGCGCTGTACGAACTGCTGGACTCGCGGGAGGCCGGGCGCGCGGTGCGCGAGGTGCTGCGCGCCCACGACCTCCATCACGCGAGCCTCCTCGGCGCCCCCTCGCCGTACCCGCACTGGACCGCCGTCCAGGCCGCCCTGCCCGGTCACGCGGCCTCCGTCTCCGGCGTCAGCACCGAACTGCGCACACGGCTCTACGGCCACCACCTCGCGCACCTGCCGCCGCCCGCCGGAGCGGGTGAGGTCGTCCACCTCGTGGAGGACGTGAAGGAGCAGGTGCGGGGCGAACGGCTGCCGTCGCTGATGCTGCGGAACGTCCGCACCTGGCGCGAGGGCGCCGCGCTGCTGTACGGCCTGCGCGTGCTGGACCCCGGCGGCGGTGGAACGCTGGTCGACCTGGACGCCGTACTGCTGTACGCCGCCCACGTGGCCCGCCGGACCGCGCGCGAGCACACCGGGGAGGCGGACGCGGGACGGCTGCGGGCGTTCACCGAGTGGATAGCCGGGCAGGCCGCCGGCCACCGGCACTGGGCGGTCGGCAAGGCCATCGGCGCGCTGCTGGAGGGCGCCGCGACCCGTGGGCCGTCCGGTGGCCCGTCCGGCAGCCGGCCCGGTGGCCCGTCGGGTGGCATGTCCGGTGGTCCTTCCGACGCGGTGCCCGTGTCGAACGGGGCGGTCGTGACTCCGGCGCAGGCCGTTCCGGCGCAGAACGGAGCGGCCGACGTGCCGACGCCGGTCGGAGCCGTCGACGCGCCGCCCGCCCTCGACGCGCCGGCCGCCCTGGACGCGCCGTCAGCCCTCGGTCCGCCCTCCGCTCTCGACGCACCGGCAACCCTCGACGCGCCGTCGACCCACGACACTTTGCCCGCCCTCGACGCGCCGCCCACCGTCGGGTGCCCCGGCATCCCGTCACTCACCGGACCGGCGACCCGGCCGCACGTCACCGCCCCGTCCTTCCGCGCCCCTTCCGCCGACACCCGTACCGACGTCCTCGTCAAGATCGGCCCGGCCACCTACGGCCGGCACCCCTGGAGCGTGCAGCTGATCTACGGCGGGCAGGACGTCACGCCGGTCGACGGGGACGACCGGGGCGTGCGGGCCGAGGAGCTGGCGCGGGTGCTGCGCGAGCCGTTGGCCAAGGCGCTGAACCAGGGGGACCACGGAGAGCATCTCGCCGCGATCGAGGTCTTCCTGCCCCGCAGGCTGTTCGACCTCCCGGTGGACGACTGGCAGTTGCTCCCCGACCCGCGCGCCGCCACGGCCGACCAGGCGGGGGAGAGCGTCGGGGTCGCCGGGGGCGACGCGGAGGACGAGGACGACGAGGACGACGACCTCGTGGACGAGCGGGCCCTGCCGCTCGGGATGCGGCGGACCGTCGTCGTCCGGGACATCCGGCGCAACGGCCTGCCGCCCTCCCCGGAGTGGCGCCGCCGCTGGAAGGGCGTGGCGCGCGGCCCCCTGGCGCACGGGACGCTGCACGGGCGGCCGGCCGACGAGGGGCATCCGCCGGGCGCCCGGGCCGGGGGCAGGTTCCCGTACTACGGCGCCCTGTCGGCGATGAGTGACGCGTCCGTGCCCGTCTACTGCGGTCCCGTCGGCAGGGGCGAGGGCTACGCGGCGATGCGGGACGCGCTGCGGTCCGGGCACGCGGTGGTGCTGTGGCGCCGCGACCTGCACGACCACGACGAGTGCGGGGACTTCCACCGGCAGGCCGCCGGCCTGCTGGGGCTCGCCGGGCACGCGGACGGGCTGCACGGTCCGCTCCGCGACCTGCGCATCCGCCTGGCCGACCCGGAGACCGCCCGGGCGCACGGCCTGCGCGGCAAGATGGCCGTACTGCTCGACCCGCCGCCGGACCGGACGCCGTACGGGACGGAGAGCATGCGGCCGCCGCCGCTGGCCGCGCCCGGCGGCTGACCCGCCGGCGGCCCGCCGCTCCCGGTGGACGTCCCGTCAACTCTCCCGAGTCGTACGGCTGTTCGCGGGAAGGGGGAGGGGGCGCCGCACGCCGCGAACCTCGGCGGGCGCGGCCGACGGGCGGTAGCCTCGTACGTCGGACGGCCGGGCCCGCTGCATGATCACCAGAGCCGGGAGGAGCCCAAGGTGAACGACTGGCGGATCTACCGCGGAGTGGGTCAGCCGCACGACGGCATGCGACGGTTGCCGGCGCCGCCGCCCTGGCGTGACTTCGCCGCCTCCCGGGACGGCGCCGACAGCGGCCCGGAGGATCCCAGCAGCGCCCGCCGGCTCGGCGTGCGCCGCCGGCTGGTCGAGAACTACGCGCCCCGGCCTGCCGAGGTCGACGCGGTCAACGCGGCCCTCTACCTGCGCCGGCCGCTGCTGGTCACCGGCAACCCGGGGACCGGCAAGTCGACCCTGGCCTACGCGATCGCCCACGAACTCGGCCTGGGCAAGGTGCTGCGCTGGCCCGTCGTCAGCCGGACCACCCTCCAGGACGGCCTGTACCGGTACGACGCCATAGCCCGCCTCCAGGACGTCCAGCTGGAGCGCGCCGGCGGCGACGACCGCGGTGCCGCGGCCTCCGGGATCGGCTCCTACATCCGCCTCGGACCGCTCGGCACCGCGCTCCTGCCCGCCGCGCGGCCCCGCGTCCTGCTCATCGACGAGCTGGACAAGAGCGACCTCGACCTGCCCAACGACCTGCTGAACACGCTGGAGGAAGGCGAGTTCTCGGTCCCCGAGCTGGAACGGCTCGCCGACCGGGAACCGGTCGTCGAGGTGCTCACGCACGACGGCGACCGGGTGGCCGTGCGCGGCGGGCGCGTCGCGTGCACCGCGTTCCCGGTGATCGTGATGACCTCCAACGGCGAACGCGACTTCCCCGCCCCGCTGCTGCGCCGCTGCGTCCAGCTCGAACTGGACCCGCCCGGCGAGGAGCAGCTCACCGCCATGGTCGAGGCGCACCTCGGCACGGAAGGCGTCGCCGCCGGCAGCGACCTCATCCGCCGCTTCCTGGAGCGGGAACCCGGTGAGGTGCTCGCCGCCGACCAGCTCCTCAACGCCCTGTTCCTCACCCAGCACGATCCGCACGCGCAGGGCCTCACCCGGGAGCGGATCGCCGAGATGCTGATGCAACCGCTCGACCGCACGAGGTGAGAGGCGGATGCCGGGGATGCGCCTGGACGAGCTGATCGGCAAGCTGCGCCAGGGCGGGCTCCAGCCGACCGCCGAGGACGTGGCCGACGCGCTCTGGCTGGCCCGGCGGCTCGGCACGTCCGCGCCCGGCGACCCGGACGACAGGCCGGGCACCGGCGCCGGAGTACCGCCCGGCTCTTCCGGTTCCGCCGGTTCCCCGGGCTCCGGCGGCGCGTCCGGTCCGGAGGCGCAGGACGGACCGGCAGACGGGCCCGGACCGGGCGGCCCCGGCGACCCGCAGGCGCTCCGCGCGGACGCGCCCGCCCCCGCCGTCCCCCTGCACACCCCGGGCCCCGCCCCCCACGCCCGCACCGACGGCGACCCCGCGGCCTTCCCGGTCCGCGCCCCCGCCGCCGGCGCCCTGCCCGGACTGCTCGGCCTGCAGAAGGCACTGCGTGCCCTCGGCCGCTACCGCACCGCCTCCGCACGCGGCCGGGACGAGCGCATCGACGAGGCGGCCACCGCCGACCGGGCCGCCGCCAGCGGCATCCTGCTCCCCGTCACCCGGCCCGGCCGCCACCGGCGCTGCGACGTCCAGCTACTCGTGGACACCGGGCCCGCCATGGCCGTCTGGGGCGAGATGGTCGAGGAACTGCGCCAGGCCTGCCAGCAGTCCGGCGCGTTCGCCTCCGTCCGCGTCCACCAGCTGTACGCCGACGACGCCGGCACCCCCCTCGTCGGTACGACCGCCGGTCCCGGCCGGCGCACCCGGCTGCGGCCCGCCGACGAACTGCACGACCCCAGCGGGCACCGGCTCACCTTCGTCATCAGCGACTGCGTCGGCCCCCTGTGGCAGAACGGCACCGCGCAGCGCCTGCTGCACGACTGGCCGCGCACCGCCCCGCTGGCCGTGGTCCAGCCGCTGCCGCCCCGGCTGTGGGGCCGTACCGCGCTGCCCGCCGAGCCGGGGCTGCTGGTGCGCACCGGCGAGTCCGGCGGGCGCCTGGACTTCCTGCCCGAGGACGAGCCGTGGGAGGAAGCGGAGGAACCGCCGCCGGGCGCGCGGCCCGTGCCGGTGCTCCAGCCCACCCCGGAGGCGTTCGCGGCCTTCGCCCGGCTGCTCGCCCGCACCGGTCCGACCCGCGAGCACGCCTGGGCCGGCTTCGCCCACCCCGCCACCGCGCCGGGGGCCGCCGCCGAGGCTCCGGCGCGCACCGACGAGGAGCTGCTGCGGGCCTTCCGCGCCGGCGCCTCACCCGGCGCCCTCCGGCTCGCCGTCTACCTCGCCGCCGCGCCCCTCACCCTGCCCGTGATGCGGCTGGTCCAGCGGGCCATGCTGCCCGACACCGGTCCCATGGAACTGGCCGAGGTGCTGCTCGGCGGACTGCTGCGGCAACTGCCCGGCACCGAGGACCAGCCGTGCTTCGCGTACTCGCCGCGCATGCAGGACCTGCTGCTGTCCTCCCTCGACCAGGACACCGCCGGACTCGTCCTCAAGCACTGCTCGGCGTACGTGGAACGGCACTTCGGCAAGGGCACCCGCAACTTCTCCGCCCTGGCCGCGGCCCGGCTCGCCGACCACGACCCGGACGCCGGCACCGTGCGCCCCGCGGGGGACGGCGGTGCGCGGGACACCGGCGGCAGCGTGGAGGCCGAGCTGTTCGCCCGCATCCCCGCGCGCGTGCTGCGCTTCTACCTGCCGGGCCTGGTCACCCCCGATCCGCTGACCGAGGCCGAGCGGCTGCTCGACCGGTGGCGGCAGCTGGCCGACCCGGAGATGCTGCGCCGGGCCCGGGAACAGGCCCGCGTCGCCACGGCCGGCACCGGCGCCGACGGTCCCGGTCCCGTGGCCCGGGCGCGCCTGGTCCTCGGCCGCGTGCTGCGCGCCGAGGCCGGTACGGCGGGTGCGCGGGCGGAGGGGCGGCGCGCCGGGCTGCTGCGGGAGGCGGCGGCCGAACTCGCCGGCGCGTACGGGGCGGCCCCCGCCGACAGCCGGGAACGGGCGGAAGCGGCACTGGAACTGGCGTCGTGCCGCCGTGAGCTGTGGGAGCTGACGGCGGAAGGGGACCACCTGACGGAAGCGCTCGGCGCCCTGGACGGCGAGGTCCCGCCCTGGCCGCGGATCACCGCCGTCGCCCGCGACTGGCGCCCCGGCCCCGCGGGTACCGAGGGCACGAGTCCGGGCGACGGCAGGACCGGCGACGGCAGGACCGGCGACGGCGGGTCCGGGGGCGGCGGGTCCGGTCACGCCGGCGGCGAGGCCGGTCAGGGTGGCCCCGGTGACGCCGGGGGCACGCACGGCCGTAACGGCAACGGCGGCACGGACACCGTCGTACCCGCCGCCGCTGATCCGGAGCCGTCCCCCGGGAGCCGGGGCGGCGTGCCCTGGGAGGTGACCGCACACCGGGCGCGGCTGTTGCTGGCCGGGCGGGTCCTGCTCGACCTGCGGCGGCCCGGTGCCGCCGAGCCCGTACTGCGGGAGGCCTGCGCCGTGCTGGCGCGGGAACGGGTGCCCGACGCCGTGCGGGGGCCCGCGCTGCTCGACCTCGCGCGGGCACTGCACCGGGACGACGTCGAGGACGCCGAGCTGCGGCGGGCGCTCGGCGAGGCGCTGGAGGCCGCCGGGGACGATCCGGACCTGCTGCTGCCGTGCCTGGCCGCGCTGGCCGCGTTCCACGACGCGGCCGGGGAGAGCGGGCAGGCCGACGCGGCGTACGAGCGGGCCGCGCTGCTCGCCCCCGCCGACGGCCCGCTGCGCGTCCGGCTCCTCACCGCCTGGGGCGAGTCGCTGCTGCGGCGGGCCTCCGCCGGTGACGGGGCCGGGGTGGTGGACCGCGCCGAGTACGTGCTGCGCGAGGCGCTGAAGTCGCTGCCCGCCCGGTCCGCGCACCGCGGCCGGCTCCAGGGCCTGGTCGGCAGCGCCCTCGCCCAGCGCTTCCGCCACGTCGGCTTCCTGCCCGACCTGTTCGAGAGCCGGCACCTGCTCGGCCAGGCGGTGCGCGCGGCGACCGACGCGGCCGTACGGGCCGAGGTCTGGCTCCAGCTGGGCCGGGTGCGGCTGGAGGGCTGGTACCACGCGGGCGCGCCGGTGCTGATGGAGGCGTTGCAGGCGTACGAGAACGCCGAACGGGAGGCGGAGGCGGCCCACGGCGGCGACCCCGGCTCGGTGACGGCCGCACGCGCCCGGCACGGCTGCGGGGCGGTACTGGCGCTGATGGGACGGCCCGGCGCGGCCCGTGACGCCTTCCGGGCCGCCCTGGACCAGTGGCAGCGGCTCGTCGGGGCGCTGCGCGAGGTCGACTGGGCCGACGTCGAACTGACCCGGCGGGCGGAGCGGCGACCGCCGCCCGCGGACGCCCGGTCGCTGGCCGGGCCGGACTGGCGGGAAACGGCCCCGCCGTGGTGGCCGTGGTCCCAGGACTGGGCCGACGCGCGCGAACGTGACCGGAGTTGAGCCGTCCAGGGTTTCTGGTTCCGGCCTGTCGGGAAGGAGTGGGCAGCCACTGCGGCTGTGCGGGGAGGCCGTGGGGCAGGGAGGAGCCGAGGGTGGGGGAGCTTAGGACACGGGGGGCCGGCCTCGGCGAGGACGCCGAAGAGGCCGTGTGCCCGCCCGACCTCACCGACGTCGACCTGCGGACACTGCGTGCCATGGACGATCCGGCGGTGCTCGCGGCCGTCGCCGGGGTGCTCGCCGACCCGGACGGGCTGCGCCGGGTCTGGTACACCACCGGCGGGGACGACGAGATCACGCCGGGCCGGCCCGGGCGCGCGTTTTCGGCCGGTCCCGCGCGGCAGCCCTTACCCGGCGAGGACACCGTGGCATGACCCCGGGAGCCGTGGGACCCGAGGGGGACATACGCCCGGCCGGCCCCGCTCCGGGACCGGTCCCGCCCGGGACCCTCGCCGCCCTGGCCCGCACCCGGCCGCTGCCCGCCGTCACCGCGGCCCTGCGCGCCGCCCTGCACGCCCGGCGGATGCTGCTGCTGAAGTCCCTGCTGGTCCGCTTCGACCGCGCGCGCGGCACCCTGCCCGCGGCGGTACGGCGGCGCTTCGAGGACGACTGGGCGCTGCTGGAGCGGGCCGAACGGGCCGACGCACCGGCCGTCCGCGCCGTCCTCGACTATCCGACGACCGGTGCCTGGCTGGCCACCGCGCTCGCCGCGCCCGACGGCCCGGCGTTCGCCGAGGGACTCGCCGGGCTGGGCGCGGTGGCCGTCGCCGCCGCCCTGCGCGCCGGCTGCCGCTTCACCACCACCCGCGTGCTGCCCGCCGGCACCCTGCCGCTGCCCGGTGCCGGGCTGCTGCGCTGCGCCCGCGGCCGGGCCCGGCTCAGCGGCCGGCTGGGAACCCTCCGCGTCACCGACGGCGCGGGCCGGACGCTGCTGCTGCCCGGGCCCGCCCCGGCCGGACCCGGCACCCGGTGGACCGCCGACGGCGCCCTGGCCTGGTCGGCCCTGTACACCCTGCCCGGCGGCACCGCCGTACTCGACGACGTGGACCCCCACCGGGTGCCCCCGGGCGGCATCGGGCCGGCGGCACTGCCCGCGGCCGAGCGGCCCTACTCCGACCCGGCCGCGTGGGCCGCCCGTTGGCGCGACGCGCACGCCCTGCTGGCCGCGACGCACCCCGCGCGGGCCGCCGAGACCCTGGCACTGGTGCGGGCCGTCGTCCCGCTGGCGCCGTCGGCGGGCGGCGGACCGCCGCTGAGCGCCACCGTGCGGACCGCGCCCGGCGCCGTCCTGGCCCAGCTGCCGGCCGACCGGCGCGAGCTGGCCGAGCTGCTGGTGCACGAGACGCACCACACCAAACTGGCGGTGCTGGACGAACTGGTCCCGCTGTGGCGGCCCGGCGGCAGCCTGCACCGGGTGGGCTGGCGGCGCGACCCGCGCCCGGTGCCGGGCGTGCTCCAGGGCGCGTACGCGCACCTCGCGCTGCTGGACCTGTGGGGGAAGGCGCGCACCGGAGCGGCCTGGGCGTGGCGGCGGCGCGCCGACGAGCGGTTCGAGGCGTGCCGGGAGCAGGTCGCCGAGGCCTTGTCCGTACTGGCGGAGTCCGATGAACTGACCCCCTGCGGAAGGGAGTTCGTCCGGCACATGGGCAGCCACCACGCGCGCCTCGCGGGGAGCGCCCACGCGCCGGGCTGACGCTCCGTGGACGACCTCTTGCGTTACGTTATGCGTGCGGCCGCCCAGGAGACCGGCGGCGGCGGTGGAAGCAGGGAGCGGCGATGGCGGAACAGCGGCGGCCGGGCGCGAACGGCGCATCGGCACCCGAGCACGTGCTCGTGGTCTTCCCGGGGTACTACCGCTCGTGGGCGGCGTGGATCGCGCAGTGCCTGGAGCGGCACGGACACCGGGCCACCCTGCAGCGCTGGGACCCGCCGCGCGAGGTCGCGCTGGAGGACTCGCTCGGCGATCTGCTGCTGGCCAGCGGAAAGGTGCTGCTGGTCCTCAACGACTGGTTCTTCGAACTGGGTCCCCGCCCGCCGGGCGAGTGGAACGACGCGCTGCGCGGCTTCGTCGCCGCCCACGCCGACCGGTTCGCGGCCGTCAACCTCACCAACCGGCCGCTGCTGCCCGCCACCGCCGTCCTGGAACCGGCCAGCCTGTGGGCGCTGAGCGAGGAGGCCGCCGAGGACCGCCTGCTGCGCCGCCTCGGCCTGGAACCGCTCACCCGCCCCCGCGCGCTCGCCGGCCGGATCCGCTACCCGGACGAGCGCTGCGAGATCTGGGGCGAGGTGCCGCGCCGCAACCCGCGCTTCACCGGCCGCGACGACCTGCTGGGCGAACTCCACCAGCGGCTCGCCGACGCCGAGCGCGGCGCCGCCGCCTGCACACTCGTCGGCATGTCCGGCATCGGCAAGACCCAGCTGGCCGCCGAGTACGCCCACCGCTTCAGCACCGACTACGACCTGGTGTGGTGGGTCAACAGCGACGACCGGACCATCCAGCGCGACCGCCTCGGCGAACTCGCCGTCGAACTCGGCCTGCGCATCGGCAGCGAGCCCGGCGAACGCATCCGCGCGGTCCGCAACGCCCTCAGGCGCGGGGAGCCGTACGGGAACTGGCTGGTGGTCTTCGACGGCTGGGACGACATCGACGCGGTGGCCTCGCTGCTCCCGCAGGGCACCGGGCACGTGCTGATCACCTCCCGCAACCGAGGCTGGAACGAGCACACCGACGTCCTGGAGATCCCCGCGTTCCTGCGCCCCGAGTCCACCGCCTACCTGATGCGCCGCGCCCCGCACATCACCGCCCGCGAGGCCGACGAGGTGGCCGCCGAGTTCGGGGACGTGCCGCTGCCGCTGGTGCAGGCCGCGTCCTGGCTCGGCGAGTCCGGCATGGAGGCCGCCGAGTACCTGCGGATGGTGCGCGAACGGCGGCTGTCCACCGTCGACGAGCCCGTCACCGGCGAGGGCTTCCCGCAGTCCTCCCTCACCTCCTGGGCGATACTGCTCAACCGGCTGCGCCGCTCCCAGCCGCAGGCCATCGAGGTGCTCGGCCTGTGCACCTCCTTCGCCCCCGGACGCATCCCGCTCGGCCTCATCCGCGCCTACCCGCGCGCCGAGCTGCCCGAGGAACTGCGCTGGATGTCCACCGACCTGCCCGCCTGGACCCGGGCCCTGGACACCCTCGTCAACTACTCGGTGCTCACCCGCGAGACCCGCGGCCCGCTGGCCGCCGAGATGGGCCCGCACCAGGAGTCGGTGCACATGCACCGGCTCGTCCACGACATCGTCTCCAAGCTGACCAGCGACGGCAGCCGGGAACTGCACCGGCGGGCGGTGCGCACCCTGCTCGCCGAGGCCGACCCCGGCAACCCGGCCGACAGCCGCAACTGGCCGCGCTACGCCGAACTGCTGCCCCACCTCGAACCCTCCGGCGCCCTGGAGAGCGGACAGCCGCGCGTGCAGGAACTGGTCCTGAACTGCCTGCGGTACTGCACCCGCAGCGGCGAGTACAGCGGCGGCCTGGAACTGGCGCAGCAGGTGCGCGCGCACTGGTCGCGGTTCATGGACCCGATCGACCAGCCGATGCTCGACCTGGCCACCCAGGAGGGCAACATGCTCCGCAACAGCGGCCGGTTCCGCGAGCTGTACGAGCTGCACCGGGGCGTGCTGAGACAGCTCCGGGCCGCGCCCCGGCGCAACGAGATCGGCGAACTCGTCAGCAGGAGCGCCATCGCCTCCGGCCTGCGCTCCCTGGGCCGCTACCAGGAGGCGTACGACCTCCAGCGCGAGGTCCTCGAGGGCAACGAACGGCTCCTCGGCCCGGACGAGCCGCCCACCCTGGTCGCCCGGCACAACCTCGGCGTCACCCTGCGCATGCTGGGCCGGTACGCCGAGGCGCTGGACCTCGACCTGGAGACCCTGGCCCGGCGCGAGAGCGTCCTGCGCGCCCGGCACATCAACACCTTGCACTCCGGCAACGCCGTCACCCACAGCCTCCGCCTGCTCGGCCGCTACCGCGAGGCGCTGGCCCGTCAGGAACCCGTCGTACGGCTCCATGTGCAGGTGCTCGGCCCGCAGCATCCGCAGACCCTCGAAGCCCGCTCCCAGCTGGCCATGTGCCGGCGCCGGGAGGGCGGGCACGCGCCGGACGTCGGCCCCGGGATGGCCAGCCTGCTGGACCAGCTGATCCAGCTGCACGGCCGCGGGCACTACCGCACGCTGGCGTTCCTCACCAACTACGGCAACTTCCTGCGCGAGCACGGCGACCTCAGCCAGGCCCGCGACCTCATCGACGAGGCGGAGGCCGGCTACCGGTCGCTGCTCGGCCCCGCGCACCCCGTGGCCACCGGCATGCTGTCCAACACCGGGCTGGTGATGCAGGCGGCGGGCGAGCGGGGCGAGGCCCTGTCCATGTTCGAGTCCGCCCTCGCCGGCCTCGGCGCCACGCTCGGCCCCGACCACCCCTGGGTGCTGGGCTGCGCCCTGAACGCGGCCGGCGCGCGCAACCTCAACGGCCGCATCGAGGACGCCGTCGAACTGAGCCGCGACACCCTGCGCCGGTCCCGGCACACATTGGGTCACGAGCACCCGCTGACACTGTCGTGCCAGGTCGCTCTCGCCGCGGACCTGAGGGCGGCACACGAGCAGGAGGAGGCGGGGAAGCTGGAGGAGGACGCCCTGTTCGCCCTCACCCGCACGCTGGGAGCCCAACACCCCCACACGATCTCGGCCCGCCAACGGACCAGACCGTACTGGGACTTCGAGGCGTACCTGGGCTGAAAGCGCCGCGCGAGGGGCGCGGGGAACCGCGCGGGCGACCGAGGACGGTCCGCAGCCGCGCACCGTCCGCAACCGCCCCGCCGGGCAGGCGAAGAGCCCGGTGCCGAGTCGGAACTCGGCACCGGGCTCCCGGCTTCGGCTGACCGCCCGAGGCACTACGCCTCGAAGACCTCCCGCACCAGCTGCTCCTGCTCCGCCTGGTGCCGCTTCGCGGAGCCGACCGCCGGGGACGAGGAGTGCGGGCGCGAGATGCGCCGCAGGCGCTCACCGTGCGGCACGTCCGCGCCGACCGCCAGGTCCAGGTGGTCGATCAGGTTGAGCGCGATGAACGGCCACGCACCCTGGTTCGCCGGCTCCTCCTGCGCCCACAGGTACTTCTCGGCGTTCGGGTACTTGTTGACCTCCGCCTGGATCTCCGCACCCGGCAGCGGGTACAGCCGCTCGATGCGGATGATCGCGGTGTCCGTCACGCCCCGCTTCTGCCGCTCGGCCTCGAGGTCGTAGTACAGCTTGCCGGCCACGAACACGACCTTGCGGACCGCGGCCGGGTCCGCCGCCGTGTCCCCGATGACGGGACGGAACTGACCCGACGTGAACTCCTCCGTCTTCGACGCGGCGGCCTTCAGGCGCAGCATCGACTTCGGGGTGAAGACCACCAGCGGCTTGTGGTGCGGGTTGTGCACCTGCCACCGCAGGAGGTGGAAGTAGTTCGACGGCAGGGTCGGCATGGCGACCGTCATGTTGTTCTGCGCGCAGAGCTGGAGGAACCGCTCGACCCGGGCCGAGGAGTGGTCCGGGCCCTGGCCCTCGTAGCCGTGCGGCAGGAGCAGGGTGACGCCGGAGGTCTGGCCCCACTTCTGCTCCGCCGCCGAGATGTACTCGTCGACCACCGTCTGGGCGCCGTTGACGAAGTCGCCGAACTGCGCCTCCCACATCACGAGCGCGTCGGGGCGGGCCAGCGAGTAGCCGTACTCGAAGCCCATGACCGCGTACTCGGACAGCAGGGAGTTGTAGACGTTGTAGCGCGCCTGGTCCTCGGCGAGGTACTGGAGCGGGGTGTACTCCTCGCCCGTCTCGCGGTCGATGAGGACCGCGTGGCGCTGGCCGAAGGTGCCGCGCTGGGAGTCCTGGCCGGACAGCCGGACCGGGGTGCCCTCCAGCAGCAGGGAGCCGACCGCGAGGGTCTCGCCCATGCCCCAGTCGATGGTGCCGTCCTCGACCATCGCCGCCCGGCGCTGGAGCTGGGGCAGCAGACGCGGGTGGACGTGGAAGGAGTCCGGGATGTTGACCTGGGACTCGGCGATGCGCTTGACGACCTCCGAGGAGATCGCGGTGTTCACCGCCACCGGGAAGTCCGCCTGCGGGTCCGCGGCGGGGCCGGCGGCCTGCTGGGTCGTGACGGCCTCGCGGACCTCCGTGAAGACCTTCTCCAGCTGGCCCTGGTAGTCCTGGAGGGCCTGCTCGGCCTCTTCCAGGGTGATGTCGCCGCGACCGATCAGGGACTCGGTGTACAGCTTGCGCACCGAGCGCTTCTTGTCGATCAGGTCGTACATCAGCGGCTGGGTGAAGGCCGGGTTGTCCGACTCGTTGTGACCGCGGCGGCGGTAGCAGATGAGGTCGATCACCACGTCCTTGTTGAACGCCTGGCGGAACTCGAAGGCCAGACGCGCGACGCGGACCACGGCCTCCGGGTCGTCGCCGTTCACGTGGAAGATCGGGGCCTCGATCATGCGGGCCACGTCCGTCGCGTACATGGAGGAACGCGAGGACTCGGGGGCCGCGGTGAAGCCGACCTGGTTGTTGATGACGATGTGGACCGTGCCGCCGGTGCGGTAACCGCGCAGCTGCGACATGTTCAGGGTCTCGGCCACCACGCCCTGGCCCGCGAAGGCCGCGTCGCCGTGCAGGGCGACGGGCAGCACGGTGAAGTCCGTCCCGCCCTTGTTGATGATGTCCTGCTTGGCGCGGGCGATGCCCTCGATGACCGGGTCGACCGTCTCCAGGTGGGACGGGTTGGCGGCCAGCGAGACCTTGATCTGCTCGCCGTCCAGGCCGGTGAAGGTGCCCTCGGCGCCCAGGTGGTACTTGACGTCGCCGGAGCCGTGCATCGACTTCGGGTCGAGGTTGCCCTCGAACTCGCGGAAGATCTGCGCGTAGGACTTGCCGACGATGTTGGCGAGGACGTTCAGGCGGCCGCGGTGGGCCATGCCGATGACGACCTCGTCCAGGCGGGACTCGGCGGCGGAGTCGATCACCGCGTCGAGCAGCGGGATGACGGACTCGCCGCCCTCCAGCGAGAAGCGCTTCTGGCCGACGTACTTCGTCTGCAGGAACGTCTCGAAGGCCTCTGCGGCGTTCAGCCGGCGCAGGATCCGCAGCTGCTCCTCACGCTCCATCCTGGCGTGCGGGCGCTCGACGCGGTCCTGGATCCACTTGCGCTGCTTGGGGTCCTGGATGTGCATGAACTCGATGCCGGTGGTGCGGCAGTACGAGTCGCGCAGCACGCCGAGGATGTCGCGCAGCTTCATCATCGACTTGCCGGCGAAGCCGCCGACCGCGAAGTCGCGCTCCAGGTCCCACAGGGTGAGCCCGTGCTCGGTGATGTCCAGGTCGGGGTGCTTGCGCTGCTTGTACTCCAGCGGGTCGGTGTCGGCCATGACGTGGCCGCGGACCCGGTAGGAGTGGATCAGCTCGAAGACGCGGGCGGCCTTGGTGACGTCGTCGTCGTGGCTGGCGTCGATGTCCTTGAGCCAGCGGACCGGCTCGTAGGGGATGCGCAGCGCCTCGAAGATGTCGTCGTAGAAGCCGTTCTCGCCGAGCAGCAGGTTGGCGACCTGGCGGAGGAACTCGCCGGAGGCGGCGCCCTGGATGACCCGGTGGTCGTAGGTCGACGTGAGCGTCATGACCTTCGAGATGCCGAGCTTGTTCAGGGTGTCCTGGCTGGTGCCCTGGAACTCCGCCGGGTAGTCCATGGAGCCGACGCCCATGATCACGGACTGGCCGGGCATGAGGCGCGGCACGGAGTGGACGGTGCCGAGGCCGCCGGGGTTGGTCAGGGAGACCGTGACGCCGGTGAAGTCGTCCATCGTCAGCTTGCCCTCGCGGGCGCGGCGGACGATGTCCTCGTAGGCCTGCCAGAACTCGAAGAAGTTCAGCGTCTCGGCCTTCTTGATGGCGGCCACGACGAGCTGGCGGTCACCGTTCGGCTTGACCAGGTCGATGGCCAGGCCGAGGTTGACGTGCGGCGGCTTGACGAGGGTCGGCTTGCCGTCCTTCTCGCCGAACGACCAGTTCATCGACGGCATGGCCTTGATGGCCTGCACCATCGCGAAGCCGATCAGGTGCGTGAAGGAGATCTTCCCGCCCCGGGCGCGCTTGAGGTGGTTGTTGATGACGATGCGGTTGTCGAACAGCAGCTTCACCGGGACGGCGCGGACCGAGGTGGCGGTCGGCAGCTCCAGGGAGGCGTTCATGTTCTTGGCGACGGCGGCGGCCGGGCCGCGCAGCGTGATCAGCTCCGGGCCCTCGGGGGCCTCGGCGGGCTTCGCCTTCGGCTGGGCGGGCGCCTGTGCGGGCTGCGCCGGCCTGGCCGGGGCGGGGGCCTTCGCCGCGGGGGCCGGGGCCGCAGCCGGGGCCTGAGCGGGAGCGGCGGCGGGCTTCGGAGCCGCTGGGGCGGCCGGGGCGGCGGCCTGGGGGGCCGGGGCCGCGGGCCGGGCCTGCGGGGCCGTGGTGGGGGTCTCTGCGGCCCCCGTGGCCGCAGTACCCGCCGGAGCCGGGGTGGCAGGAGCACCCGGCTTGTAATCGGCGAAGAAGTCCCACCAGGCACGGTCTACCGAATTCGGGTCCTGGAGGTACTGCTGATAGATCTCGTCGACGAGCCACTCGTTCGCACCGAACGCCGCTGCGGGGTTCTTCCCGGCTTGGTCGTCGGTGGAGATGCTCGAGTTACTGGGGGACTGTGGCGACACGGCGGCAACCGCCCTCTTCCGCTTCACAAGGTGATGGACAGCGGGAATAAAGGCTACGCCTCCCTGGCCGGGAAGGTCAGGTCGAGCAAGGTCATCGTCGCGTAAGTCACATCAAGAATCTTGTTTCAGGGCTTGAAATGGCGGGAAACAAGCGTGGTTGCGCAGGGCGGAGGGTGCGCGGGCACGGACCCTGCGCGTCTTCGTTCGACGGGTGCCCGGGCCTGCCCCGATCACACGTGTCCGGCCGCGTGGACCGGCGGCGGCCGGGGTGGATCTTGAGGTTCCGCTCGGACTTTACGTCAACTTGGAACGGAAGTCAGTCCCGGAAGAGTGACGATGATCCGGCAGCCCCGCTCGGATTCGGCCACACCGATCCGGCCGCCGTGCAGATCCACCGCCCACCGGGCGATCGCCAGGCCCAGCCCCGTACCGCCGTCGCTGCCCGGACCGTGCGGCCGGGTCACCGCGCCGCGGTTGAACCGCTCGAACACCCGGTGCCACTCCGACCGGGGGATGCCGGGGCCCTCGTCCAGGACCTCCAGCTCCAGCGACTCCGGCTGCGCCCCGCGCCGCGCCCGTACCGTCACCCGGCCGTGCGGCGGGCTGTGCTTGACCGCGTTGTCGATCAGGTTCGCGACGACCTGGTGGATGCGCTCGGGGTCCGCGTGCGCGGTCAGCTCCGGCGGCGAGACGTCGAGGTGCAGGTGGACGTCCGTGCGCGTGTGGCTGCCGGAGCCGGTGGCCATGCCCGCGCGCGCGGAGGCGACCATGTTGGCCTCCTTCAGCACCCCGGACAGGTACGGCCACACCTCGAACCGCCGCAGCTTCAGCGGTACGACGCCGTTGTCGAGCCGGGACAGGTCCAGCAGGGTCTCCACCAGCCGGCCGAGCCGCTCGGTCTGCCTCAGGGCCGTCCGCATGGTCTCCGGGTCGGCCTGCGTGACCCCGTCGACGATGTTCTCCAGCACCGCGCGCAGCCCGGCGATCGGGGTGCGCAGCTCGTGCGAGACGTTCGCGACGAGTTCCTTGCGCTGGTTGTCCTGGGCCTCCAGCTCGTCGGCCATGACGTTGATCGTCTGGGCCAGGTCGCCCAGCTCGTCCCGGCGGTTCTCGCGCACCCGGCGGGTGTAGTCGCCCTGGGAGATGGAGCGGGCCACCGCGTTCATCTCGTCCAGCGGCATGGTGAGCGAGTGCGCCACGAACTGCGTGATCAGCAGGGTGGCGATCATCGAGAAGACCGTGATGAAGCGCAGCTCCGTCTTGGTGTGCACCGCGACGATCGACAGACCCGTGGTGATCAGCACCGAGATGACGACCAGCACGCCCAGTTTGGTCTTGATCGAGAACGGGCGCACGCCGCCCCAGGGATCCTCGCCGAGGGTCCCGGGGCTCCTCCGTGCGGTCTGGCGCCCGCTGCCGCTCATGGGGTCGGCGTCTCCAGCGCGTAGCCCACGCCGTGCACCGTGCGGATGCGCTCCGCGCCGATCTTCCGCCGCAGCGCCTTGATGTGGCTGTCGACCGTACGGGTGCCGGAGGCGTCCGCCCAGTCCCACACCTCGGCCAGCAGCTGCTCCCGGGAGAGCACCGCGCGCGGGGTGTTCGCCAGGCACACCAGCAGGTCGAACTCGGTGGGCGTCAGGTGGACGTCCTCGGACTTCACCCGCACCCGGCGCTGCGCGTGGTCGATCTCCAGCTCGCCGAGCCGCAGGATGCCGGAGCGCGGGGTGGTGGCGGCCAGCGCGGCCCGCTCCACCCGGCGCAGCAGCACGTGCACGCGTGCGGCCAGCTCCCGCATCGAGAACGGCTTGGTCATGTAGTCGTCGGCGCCCACGCCGAGCCCGACCAGCATGTCCGTCTCGTCGTCCCGCGCGGTCAGCATCAGCACCGGCACCGGCCGCTGCGCCTGCACCCGCCGGCACACTTCCAGGCCGTCGAAGCCCGGCAGCATGATGTCGAGGATCAGCAGATCGGGCTGCCATGCCTCGGCGGTGTCGACCGCGGCCGGACCGTCGGCCGCCGTTTGCACGAGAAATCCCTCGGCGCGTAGCCGGGCCGCGATGGCGTCGACGATCGTGGGGTCGTCCTCGACGACCAGCACCCGGCGCTGCGCGCCCGGAGTGGTCGTCGCCGCGCCGCTCTGGGAGGTGTGTGTCTGCTCCATCGCCCGCCCCTGTTGTTGCTTTCCGGAATCAGTGGGGTGATCCCATGTCTGCGTTTGACGCTTGAATGATCGGCGTCAGGGCAGCACATTACGGTGACCGGCCGTGCTGTCGCTATCCAGGTCGGACGGCGAGGTGGACGGCGTCCGGAACGCCCCGGGCAACCGGCACCTCTTCGGTACGCACCTGCTGGAACCCGGCATTCCGCAAGCTTCCTTCAAATTCCGGAGAGGGTTCGGCCGACCACACCGCGAGCACCCCTCCGGGCCTCAACACCCGTGCGCAGGCGGCGAGTCCGGCCGGTGAGTAGAGGCTGTCGTTGTCCTCGGTGACGGTCCATCCGGGCCCGTTGTCGATGTCGAGGCACAGCGCGTCGAACGTGTCCGACGTCTCATTGACGTACCGCACGAGATCCGCTTCCACGATCGCGGTGCGCGGATCGGCGAGCGCGCCGGCGGACACCTCGGCCAGCGGTCCGTCCCGGTGCCAGCCGATGACGGCCGGTTCCCGCTCCACCACGGTGATCCGCCCCCACCGCGGGTCGGCGGCGGCGTGGGCGAGCGAGAACCCCACGCCCAGCCCGCCGATCAGCACCTCGGGCGCCGGCCGCCCGTCCAGCGCGGCACGGGCCGCGTCGACCAGCAGCCGCTCCGAGCGGCCGTCCGAGGTGTCCATCAGGAAGCAGCCGTTGGCGATGATCTGCAGCAGCGCACCGTGTCTGCGCAGCACCACCTCGCCGTACGGGCCGTCGCGCCGGTCCAGGACCACGGGAGTGTCGTACACGGCAGTCATGACCCCATCCTGCTGGAACCGGGCCCGGTGTTCACGGGAATTGCGCAGGACACCCACGGACGGGTGGTGGTCCGTGCCGGGGCCGCAACCGCCTGACGGGTGAGAGGTTGCCGTGAATCCGCCGCGGTGTGGCGTCGGTCATGGACAGCGCCACGCCGAGCACGAAGGGTGGGGCGCGACGGAAGGAGCGGCTCACCGTGGAACGGAGCACGACGGGTCCCACGCCGGACGCGTACCCGCCCGCGCCGGGCACGGCCCTTCCGGACGGCACGGCCGCCGTCCCGGCCCCGGTCCTCGCGGGCCTGCTGGACGGCATGCCCCGCCAGCGCGCCGCCACCGCGGCCTCCGCCCCCGCGCCGCCCGCCCTGCGGATCCACCGGCCGCCCCGCCCCTGGCACCTGCTGCCGACCCCCGCCGGCACCCCGTTCACCCTCGGCTACGCGGTCCTCCTGGCCGTCACCTCGCTGATCGCGGCCCACGCCGACCCCGGCCTCGTGCACTCGCTCCACCAGGGCTCCAGCACCGACGTGGCCCACCTGGTGCGCACCCCCGTGCTCGTGCTGGTCGCCAGCGCGCTGTGGGTCGCGGGCGGCGTCCTCACGCCGTACACGGTCGCGTTCGTGCTGGTGCTCACGGCGCTGGAGCGGCGGATAGGGGGAGCGCGGGCCGCCTGCGTCTTCCTGGCCGGCCATGTCCTGGCCACCCTCGCCACCGAGGTCCCGGTGGGCCTCGCCGTCCTGCTGGGCCACCTGCCCGACACCTCGCTGCACCGTCTCGACTACGGCATCAGCTTCGGCGTGGCCACGAGCACCGGCGCCCTGACGGGCCTGCTGCGGCCCTGGCTGCGCTGGCCGTTGCTGAGCCTGGCGGCCGGCGGGCTGCTGAGCGACCTGCTGGCGTACGCGGACCCGCTGACGAACTGGGGCCACGTCATCGCCCTGGCGATCGGCGTGGCGACCTGGCCGCTGGTCCGACGGTGGCACCGGCCGGCCTGACCGGGCCGCGCTCACCCCAACGGCGCGCGGCCGCACGCGTTTCCGCAGCTCGGCACCGTCGGCCCGGGTGATCGCTCAGAGCGAACAGAGCCCCGGGAACAATAGACCGCGCCAGAACATTGAGTCGGCATAGCTCAAGTTGACTGCCGAAGGGGAGATCATGGCTGCTGAGTCACCGGCGTTCACGCTGAACCTGCCCGTGCTGCCGCTCGACGACGAGGTCGTGCTGCCCGGCATGGTGGTCCCGCTGGACCTGAGCGACGCCGAGGTGCGGGCCGCGGTGGAGGCCGCCCAGGCCGCCGCCCGCTCCGAACCCGGAAAGCCCAAGGTGCTGCTGGTGCCGCGCATCGACGGCACGTACGCCAAGACCGGCGTCCTCGGCACGGTGGAACAGGTCGGCCGGCTCGCCGACGGTGACCCCGGGGCCCTGATCCGCGGCCGCAGCCGCGTCCGCATCGGCGCCGGCACCACCGGCCCGGGCGCCGCGCTCTGGGTCGAGGGCGCCCGTGTCGAGGAGACCGTTCCCGAGCCGCTGCCGGGCCAGGTCGCGGAACTGGTCAAGGAGTACAAGGCGCTCGCGACCACCTGGCTGAAGAAGCGCGGCGCCTGGCAGGTCGTGGACCGCGTCCAGGCCATCGACGACGTGCCGGCGCTGGCCGACAACTCCGGGTACTCGCCGTTCCTGACGACCGAGCAGAAGGTCGAACTGCTGGAGACCGCCGACCCGGTGGCCCGGCTCAAGCTCGCCACGCAGCAGCTGCGCGACCACCTCGCGGAGCAGGACGTGGCCGAGACCATCGCCAAGGACGTCCAGGAGGGCGTCGACAAGCAGCAGCGCGAGTTCCTGCTGCGCCGTCAGCTGGAGGCCGTCCGCAAGGAACTGCGCGAGCTCAACGGCGAGAAGGACGGCGAGGAGTCCGACGACTACCGCGCCCGCGTCGAGGCCGCCGACCTGCCGGAGAAGGTCCGCGAGGCCGCCCTCAAGGAGGTCGACAAGCTGGAGCGCGCCTCCGACCAGTCGCCCGAGGGCTCCTGGATCCGCACCTGGCTGGACACCGTCCTGGAGATGCCGTGGAACGAGCGGACCGAGGACGCGTACGACATCCAGGGCGCCAAGGCCGTGCTGGACGCCGAGCACGCGGGCCTGGAGGACGTGAAGGAACGCATCACCGAGTACCTGGCCGTGCGCAAGCGGCGCGGCGAACGGGGCCTGGGCGTCATCGGCGGCCGCCGCGGCGGTGCCGTGCTCGCGCTCGTCGGCCCGCCCGGTGTCGGCAAGACCTCGCTGGGCGAGTCCGTCGCGCACGCCATGGGCCGCAAGTTCGTCCGCGTCGCCCTCGGCGGCGTCCGGGACGAGGCCGAGGTCCGCGGTCACCGCCGCACGTACGTCGGCGCGCTGCCCGGCCGGATCGTGCGCGCGATCAAGGAGGCCGGGTCCATGAACCCGGTGGTCCTGCTGGACGAGATCGACAAGGTGGGCTCCGACTTCCGGGGCGACCCGGCCGCCGCCCTCCTCGAAGTGCTCGACCCGGCGCAGAACCACACCTTCCGGGACCACTACCTGGAGGTCGAGCTGGACCTGTCCGACGTGGTCTTCCTCGCCACCGCCAACGTCCTGGAGGCCATCCCGGAGGCGCTCGCCGACCGTATGGAGATCGTCCGCCTGGACGGCTACACCGAGGACGAGAAGGTCGTCATCGCCCGGGACCACCTGCTCCCGCGCCAGCTGGAGCGGGCCGGCCTGGACAAGGCCGAGGTCACGCTGGACGAGAGCGCGCTGCGCAAGCTCGCCGGCGAGTACACGCGCGAGGCGGGCGTGCGGACCCTGGAGCGGTCCATCGCACGGCTGCTGCGGAAGATCGCGGCCCAGCACGAACTGGGCGAGCGCGAGCTGCCGTTCACCGTCACCGACGGCGATCTGCGCGCGCTGATCGGCCGGCCGCACCACCTTCCCGAGTCCGCCCAGGACCCGGCCGAGCGCCGTACGGCCGTCCCCGGTGTGGCGACCGGCCTCGCGGTCACCGGCGCCGGCGGCGACGTGCTCTTCGTGGAGGCGTCCCTGGCCGACCCGGAGACGGGCGGGGCGGGGCTGACCCTGACCGGCCAGCTGGGCGACGTGATGAAGGAGTCGGCACAGATCGCGCTGAGCTTCCTGCGCAGCCACGGCGCCGAGCTGGAGCTGCCGGTGGCCGACCTGAGGGACCGGGGCGTGCACATCCACTTCCCGGCGGGCGCGGTGCCGAAGGACGGCCCGAGCGCGGGCATCACGATGACGACGGCCCTCGCCTCGCTGCTCTCCGGCCGCCTGGTGCGCACGGACGTCGCCATGACCGGCGAGGTCTCGCTGACCGGCCGGGTGCTGCCCATCGGCGGCGTGAAGCAGAAGCTGCTCGCCGCCCAGCGCGCCGGGGTGACCACCGTCATCATCCCCAAGCGCAACGAGCCCGACCTGGACGACGTCCCGGCCGAGGTGCTGGACAAGCTCGACGTCCACACCGTGACCGACGTCCGCCAGGTGCTGGAACTGGCGCTCGCGCCCGCCACGAGCGACGCGGCGCCGGAGGTTCCGGTGGCGGCGTGACGGACGCCGCCGGATGAGGGAAGGCCCGGGTCCCGTGAGGGAGGCCCGGGCCTTCGCCCTGTGCGCGTCCGGGTCAGGGCGGGCTCAGCGACTGCTCCGCCCAGACCGTCTTGCCGATCCGGTCGTGCCGGGTGCCCCAGCGCTCGGCGAGCTGGGCGACCATCAGCAGGCCCCGGCCGCCCTCGTCGAAGATCCGGGCCCGGCGCATGTGCGGGGTGGTGTCGCTGGCGTCGTAGACCTCGCTGATCAGGGTCCTGCCCTGACGGATCAGCCGGAGCCGGATGGGCGGGCTGCCGTAGCGGATGGCGTTGGTGACCAGCTCGCTGACCATCAGCTCCGTGGTGAACGCGGCCTCGTCCAGGCCCCACACGGACAGCTGGTCGGTGGCGTACCGGCGGGCCAGGGAGACGACGGCGGGCTCGTCGGACAGCTCCCAGGAGGCGACCAGGTCCTCGTGCAGCGCCCGGGTACGGGCCACCAGCAGGGCGATGTCGTCGTCGGGGCGGTGGCCGAGCAGGCCGGTGAGGACCCGGTCGCACACCGACTCCGGCGACCGCGCGGGACGGCCCAGCGCGACGGACATCCTGTCCAGGGCCTCGTCGATGTCGTGGTCGCGGGCCTGAAGCAGCCCGTCGGTGTACAGCGCGAGCAGGCTGCCCTCGGGCAGTTCCGTCTCCAGCGCCTCGAAGGGCAGCCCACCGAGCCCGAGCGGCGGCCCCGCGGGCACGTCGAGGAAGCGGACGGCGCCGTCCGGGGTCACCACGGCGGGCGGCGGGTGCCCGGCGCGGGCCACCGAGCAGCGGCGCGAGACGGGGTCGTAGACGGCGTACAGACACGTGGTGCCGATGCCGCCGGCGATGTCGGCGCCCGGGTCCGCGCTGCCCTCCTCGGCGGCCAGCCGCAGCACCAGGTCGTCCAGGTGGGTGAGCAGTTCGTCGGCGGGCAGATCGACGTCGGCCAGGGTGCGTACCGCCGTGCGCAGCCGGCCCATGGTGGCGGAGGCCCGGATGCCGTGCCCCACCACGTCACCCATGACGAGCGCCACCCGCGCCCCGGACAGCGGGATCACGTCGAACCAGTCGCCGCCCACGCCGGCCCGGGTCGCGGCCGGCAGATAGCGGGTGGCGATCTCCAGGGCCGCCTGCTCGGGCACCGTGTGCGGGAACAGTCCGGGTCGCGGGGCCTCGGCGGTGGCGCCGGGCCGGGAGCCGCCGCGGGCCTGCTCCATGCCGGCGGCCGCCTTGGCGGTGAACTCCTCCGCGAGCCGCAGGTCCTCCGGTCCGAAGGGGCCCCGCCCGCCGTGCCGGCCGAACAGGGCCACGCCGAGCGTGCCGCCCTGGGCGAGCAGCGGGACCGCCAGCAGGGAGCGCGTCCCGGACGTGCGCAGCCACGAGGCGCCCGGGTCCAGCGCCGCCCACTCGGCCACGGCCGGGTCCGCCATGTCGTACAGCATCGGGCGGGCCGCCGTCAGGCACCGGGCGGGCGGCGAGTCCGCCGGACAGACGACCACCTCACCGGCACCGGCACCGGGGCCGGCCCGGACGCCGCTGCCGGGCCCGCCGCCGTCCGGGACCGCGCGGAGGGCGGCGCGGCGCAGGACCACCCGCTCCGGCGGCCGGCCGGCGGCCTCGGCGGTGGTCCACGGGGAGTCCAGCAGGTCCACCGCCATGAGGTCGGCCAGCCGGGGGACCGTGACCTCGCCGAGCTCCCGCGCAGCGCGGGCCCGGTCCGCCGCCGTGTCGACGGGCGCGCCGGACCCGCCCGCGCTTTCCCGGGCCGGCTCCGGTACGGACAGGCAAACCGCCCGTACCCGGCCGCCGGCGTCCTTCAGCGGGGTGAGGACGATGGCCCGGCCGAGCTCCGGGCCGAGCCGGCCGCGCGTCTCCTGCGCCCGGCCGCCCTCCAGCACCCGCCGCATCGACCGGTCGGCCTCCTCGCTCACCGGCCCCGGCACGATGTGGGTGAGGCGCAGCCCGCGCATCGCCGCCTCGGGCAGCGCGAGGGCGTGTTCCATCCGGCGGTTGGCGCGCACCAGGCGCAGGTCGGCGTCGAAGATGGCCAGCGGAAAAGGGGACTGGAGGAACGTCCACTCCTCCAGCGGTTCGCCGCGCGGCGGCTGCGTCCGGGCCGTCACCGCGCTCACCACGAGCCAGTCGGCGGCGCCGGTGCGCGAGGTCCGGCGGTGGGCGAGCACGCCCAGTTCCAGCAGCCCGCCGTCCCGGTGGCGCAGGGGGACGGTGCCGTTCCAGCGGGTCCGGCCGGCCAGTGCCCGCCGGACCGCCGTGCCGTCGGCGGCGAGCAGCGCGGTGGCGGGCCGGCCGAGCACCGCGGGGGAGTCGTAGCCGAGCAGCCGTCGCGCGCCCTCGCTCCAGCCGGTGACGATGCCCCGCTCATCGATGGTGGCCGTGGCCGTGTACGTCGACTGTCGCTCCATCGCCGCTCATCTCGCCCTAGCTCGGCAGGCTCTCCTGTCCAGCTTGATCCCGGGCGGCGCGGAGCACCAACGCGGACGCGGCGCACACGGTGGCCCCCGCCGTCCGGCAGGGGCCATCGCGGAGCCGTCGGCCGCCGGCCGTCAGCCGAGGGCCAGGGCCTGCACCCGGTCCAGGGCGCCGTTGAACTTGTCGTGGTCGCCGACCGTCGGGCCGGAGGAGGTGTACTGCCACATCGTGTAGTACGACCACCCGGCCGGCAGCGTCCCCGGGTCGGAGGCGTAGCGGGCGATCCACAGCGGGTTGTTCACGGCGAAGCCGCCGTAGTTGCCGGTGCACTGGGTCCACCAGCTGGTGGCGGTGTAGATGACCGGGTAGCGGCTGGTGCGCGCCTTGTACGTGTTGATGAAGTCGGCGATCCAGCTCACCATCTGGCTCGCGGTCTTGCCGTAGCAGGCCGCGCCGTACGGGTTCCACTCGATGTCGAGCGCGCCGGGCAGCGTCTTGCCGTCCCGGGACCAGCCGCCGCCGTGGTCCACGAAGTAGTTGGCCTGGGTGGCGCCGCTGGTGGTGTCCGGGGTGGCGAAGTGGTACGAGCCGCGGATCATGCCGACGTCGTAGGAGCCGTTGTACTGCTGGGCGAAGTACGGGTTCGTGTAGTACGTGCCTTCCGTCGCCTTCGTGTACGCCCACCGGACCCCGCTGTTCCACAGGGTCGACCAGGCGACGTTGCCCTGGTAGCCGGAGACGTCGACGCCCTCGGTCTGGGTGGCGTCACCGGTGCTGG
Organism: Streptomyces sp. NPDC047841; assembly: GCF_040704085.1. NCBI lineage: Bacteria > Bacillati > Actinomycetota > Actinomycetes > Kitasatosporales > Streptomycetaceae > Streptomyces > Streptomyces sp. NPDC047841. The sequence goes on along the minus strand of NZ_JBEYRP010000012.1, from coordinate 161,539 downwards.
GCGTGCCGTCCTGGCCGTCGTGGGCGAGGACGCCCATGCCCATGTGGGCGGAGCCGCGGCTGGGCGTGCTCGCGGCCTGGGCGGAGGTGAGCGGAAGCGTGAGGGAGAGCGCCGCGAGCAGGGCCGAGACGAGGACGGCGAGGGGGGAGACGGAGCAGGTGGAGACGGAGCGGGTGGAGCCGGGTCTGAGCACGGGCATGACGTGCCTCCGGGAATGGAGTGGGGGAGTGGCGCGGGGGAGTGACGTGGGGACTGCGACACCGATCGCCGGCCCACTGGCGTGGGCATGCCATTAACGACGTGCTAAGAAGCTACGCACGTAGATGACGGTGAGGGAAGGGGGTCCGGACGACGCCGTTGGTCTACGCCTGCGAAATACTGGCAGAGCTGCGGCAATGACGACTTTTGACGGAAACTTTCAGGACCGCGAAACCGAGCAGGGGTGCTGACGTGCACGAGGACGAAAGCGGCGGCGCGCACGGCGCCGTCGGGCAGATGACGCCCAGTGGTGCAGACCAGGAATTCCTGGCGCTGGAACGCGAGTTGACCGTGCTGCTCCGGCGCGCCCGGGCCAACCAGGGCGAGATGGCCCGGGAGGTCCACCCCGACCTGGAGTCCTCCGCGTACGGCCTGCTCATCCGGCTGGACGAGCTGGGCGGCCAGCGGGCCACGGCACTCGCCGGCTACATCGGGGTCGGCAAGGCCACCATGTCCCGCCAGCTGCGCGCCCTGGAGGACCTCGGCCTGATCGCGCGCGAGCCCGACCCGGCCGACGGCCGCGCCTGGCTCGTCACCCTCACCGACGAGGGCCGCCACCGCGTCGGCACGGTCCGCGAGGCCCGCCGCGGCCGCTACGTCCGCCAACTCGCCCACTGGGACCGCCACGAGGTCGCCGAACTGGCCCGACTGCTCCACGAGCTGAACGGCGTGATGGCGAAGTAACGACACGAACCGGCTCCGCCGGGGGGACGGGCTCGGGCGTGCGGGGTGGGGTCCGGGTGGGGTGGGGCGGTGTGGTGAAGGGGCCGGCTGGGGCGTGTGGCCTGGTGTGGTGAGGTGGCTTGGCTGGGGCGTGTGGCCGGCTTGGTGCAGGGCCCGGCCTCCGCACCCCGCCGGGCCCCCGCACCCCGCCCTGGCCTCCGCACCCCGCCCCGCCTCGGCGTCCCACCCGTGCCCCCCCGGCGCCCGCCCGCGCCCCCGCGACGTCCCACCCTTGCCCCCGGCACCCACCTGCGGCCCCGTCGCCCACCCGTGCCCCCGGCGTCCCGCCCCCGCGTCCCTCCGTCACAGTTCCACGTACACCGCCGTCGCGTCGTCGTGTGTCTTGGCGCGGCCCAGGTACGCCCGGTCCTCGCGGTCCGCCGTTTCCAGTTCCCGTACCCGTTCCACCAGTGACCGGGCGCCCTCCTTGGCGAGCAGGTCGAACAGGGCCGTCCAGTCGCCCTCGCGGAACGTCTCCGTCCAGCGGGTCGCGCCGTCCGTCAGCGCCGCCAGTGCCCGGACGTCCCGCCGGGGCAGGGTGCCGGTGACCGCCCGGGCGGCCACCGCGGGGTCGGCGGCGGCGGTGAAGAAGCCGCCCTCCTTGTTGCGCAGGTTGGCGTCGACCAGCGCGTCCGTGGCGAGCGCGGAGCGGGGCAGCCGGGCGAGACGGTCGTCCAGCAGCGGGGTGACCGTGCCGTCGGGTCCCCGCACCAGCAGCGCGGCATCGGACAGCACCAGGTACTCGACCGCCGTGGCGGACCAGCGGGCCAGGGCGACGGTTGCCTGGGGGGTTCGCGGGTGAGAAAGCTCACAGGTGTCCGCATGGGCGTCCGCGACGCGCCGGATCGCCCGCGCGAGAATCTCCGACAGCGTCAGATCTCGGCAGGAAACGGTCAGTTCGGTCAGCGCACCGCCCAGCCGCGCCGTGAACCAGGGGACGGAATGCAGACAGCCCGTCCCGCCGCTGGGCGGAGTCACTCCGTCCAGGACGACCACGCAACCTCCCTGTCCGGAGGCGGGTAGTCCGACACCGGCGAAGTCCTCGTTGGGGCGGGACGCGTCGCCGGGTTCCGAGACCAGATCAGTACGCATCCAGCCAGTCTGCACGAGCCCTTCACACGGTGCGCCAAAGGCTGGCACAGGCCGGTGAATTCCCACGACCCCGCAGGTCAGACGCCTGGTTTGGGTAAGAATGAACCACTCCGGGAAGGCGTGGCGGCGAATACTGCCAAAGCCTGCCGCGCGCGTCCAACCGGCCCACCGCGCAAGAGCGTGGCACGCGCCACGGGAACTTGCCCGCCAACTCCCCTCCGATGTTCACTCCTTCGGGTGGCGGGTCAGGTGATGCGCGACCACTGCCCACCGGCGCTGGGAGGGTCGGGAACCGTACGAACCGGGTGTACGCACCACTTGGCACCGAGCTGACGGGGCGCCACCCGGGCCCCTGGGTAGACGAGTTCAGGAATGCGAGCACCGGTGCAGAAGAAGCGGCCTCGGCGCACAGGCAGGCAGACGGCCCCCGAGGGGACCGTCCCCCAGACCCCCGTGGGCTCCGGTCGCCCCACCCATGTGCGCACCCGGCTGATCGTCGCCGTCGCCGTGGTGGCGGCCGCCGTCGCGGGAGCCGGCGCGCCCGCGCTGCTCACGGCCTCCCAGGACGTCAGCGACTCCCAGGACCTGGTGACGCTGGCCGCCCGCACCCAGGACGCGCTCGCCCTCGCCCACTCCCTCGCCGACGAACGCGACGAGGTCACCTCCTACGTCGCGGCCGGCCGCCCCAAGGACAAGGCGCCCTCCGAGGACCGCAGTGCCCGCGTGGACCGGCAGGTCGAGGAGCTGCGCGCCGACACCGGCACCCCGGCGGGCCTGCGCACCGCCCTCGACGGCATCGACGCGCTCCGCCGCGGCGCCCTCACCGGCAAGACCGGCGCCCTCCAGACCCACCAGGCGTACTCGGCGACGATCACCGCGCTGCACCGGCTCGCCGAGCAGCTGGCCGAGCAGACGCCCCCGCGGGCCGGCTCCGGCGCCCACGCCCTCGCCGAACTGGACTCCGCCGTCCAGCAGTCCGCCGCCGCCCGCGGCCTGCTGCTGGCCGCGCTGAACATCCCGTCCAGCACCCAGACGGTGATCGACCCCGCCACCGGCCTGCCCACCACCACCGCGACCAGCACCGAAGCGGACCGCAAACAGCGCGACGCGCTCACCGCCGCCGCCCAGCAGGCCCGGCTGCGCGCCGACGCGGCCCTCGCCGGCTTCCGCGAGACCGCGCCGAAGGCGGCCGTGGACTCCTACGACTCCACGGTCACCGGCCCCGAGGTCAACTCCGCCGACAAGTACCTCGCCTCGCTCACCGGCCAGCCCACCCTCGCCGACAGCGAGCTGACGACCAGCACCAAGAAGCTGGACGCGGCCCTGTCCGCCCGTGTCGACCTGATGCGCGGCGCCGAGTCCGCGCTCTACGACCACCGCACCAAGGACCTGGCCAAGCTCCGCGACGACGACGTCACCGCGCTGGAGATCCGCGTCGCGGTCCTCGGCGCGCTGATGCTGGTCGCGGTCGGCATCGCCACCGCCATGGCCCGCACCCTGACCCGCCCGCTGTCGGTCCTGCGCCGCGGCTCCGCCCGCCTCGCCGCGTCCGAGGACCCGGCGGCCCAGGAGCCGATCGCCTTCACCGGCCGCAACGACGAGTTCGCCCAGGTGGTCCGCTCGGTCAACGCCCTGCACGCGCACGCCGTGACGCTGCACGAGCGGGTCGCCACCCTGGAGACCGACCGCAAGCACCTGGTCGGCCAGCGCCAGAAGATGGCCGACGCCCGCGAGGAACTGCGCGCCGAGCTGGCCGAGTCCACCGCCCAGCTGGAGCGGCTGCGCACCAGCATCGGCTCCACCTTCGTCAACCTGGCCCTGCGCACCCTGGGCCTGGTCGAGCGCCAGCTGGCGGTCATCGAGGGCCTGGAGGACCGCGAGCAGGACCCCGACCGTCTCGCCACCCTGTTCAAGCTGGACCACTTCGCCACGGTCATGCGCCGGCACAGCGAGAACCTCCTGGTCCTCGCCGGCACCGAGCACGTCCAGCAGCATCCGGGCCCGGTGCCGCTGGTCGACGTGGTCCGGGCGGCGGTCAGCGAGATCGAGCGCTACGAGCGCGTCCGCATCGCGGCCCTCCCGCCGCACGCCCACGTCGCGGGCTTCGCCGCCGACGACCTCTCCCACCTGCTGGCCGAACTCATGGAGAACGCCACCTCGTTCTCCCCGCCGGACCTGCCCGTCGAGGTCTCCGGCTGGCTGCTGGAGTCGGGCGAGGTCATGCTGTCGGTCCAGGACGAGGGCATCGGCATGACCGCCGACCGCCTGGACACCCTCAACGGCCGCCTCGGCGACTTCGACCCCGAGTCCCTCTACGACCAGGAGGGCGAGGAGGGCCTCGGCCTCGGCCTGTACGTCGTCGCGCGCCTCGCCCACCGGCACGGCGTCCGCGTCCAGCTGCGCGAGCAGAAGCAGGGCGGCATCGCGGCGGTGGTGGTCCTCCCGGCCTCCCTGCTGGTCGAGGCCGCGCCCACGGCGCTCCCGCCGCAGAGCACCGCCCCCGGCGGCACGGGCACCTTCTCCCTCCCCGGCGCCGACGCCGAGGCCAACTCCAACGTCCTGCCCGCCCGCGCCAAGCACCAGGACCCCCTGGTCACCCTGGCGGAGCAGGCCGTACGGGACGCCGCCGCCGAGGCACCGGCCACGACGCCGCGGGAGGCACCCGAGGAGGCACCGGCCGAGGCGCACGAGCAGGCGGCCCAGCCCGCCCAGGACACGGAGACCCGCCCGAAGGCCCCGGCGGAGACGTACGCCGAGACGACGATGGAGCTGCTGCTCCCCAGCGCGCCGGCGGCCGCCGACGGCGAGCACACCCCACAGGAGCCCCCCGCACCCGGCGACGAGACCCGCACGGACGGTGCGGACGGGCACGCGGACTCCGAAGCCGAGGAGGAGGAGCGGCTCACCAGCAAGGGGCTCCCCAAGCGCACACCGAAGATCACCGCCCCCACCACCCCGCCCCGCCAGCGCAGCTCCAGCGTCGACGCCGAAGCCCTGCGCCGCAGGCTCGGCGGTTTCCGCACCGGCGCCCAGGCCGGCTACCGCGACGTAGAGGCGCAGATCGCCGAGCAGACGGCCAACAACCGGCGGCCGGCCGGCCACGCACACGCCCAAGAAGCCACGGGGGGCACAGCCGAGGAGGCAAGCAGTTGACCGCGCCCACTACCTACGGACTGAGCAGTGAAGCCCGCAACCTGCACTGGCTGCTGACCAACCTGGTCGAGGAAGTACCCGGCATCCAGTCCGTCGCCGTGGTCTCCTCCGACGGGCTGCTCCTGCTGTCGTCCGACCCGGGTCACACGGAGGACGCCCGCCAGTCCCGCGACACCAAGCGGACCGGCCCCCGGGGCTCCGCCGCGGACCTCGCCACCATCGTCTCCGGCATCGGCAGCCTCACCGTCGGCGCCGCCAAGCTGATGGAGTTCGGCGGGGTCAAGCACACGATGGTCGCGATGGAGGAGGGCAGCCTGTTCGTGATGTCGATCAGCGACGGCTCACTGCTCGGCGTGCACGGCTCCGCCGAGTGCGACATGAGCGTCGTGGCGTACCACATGGCGCTCTTCGTCGGCCGTGCCGGCCACGTCCTGACCCCGGAGCTGCGCAGCGAACTGCGCAAGAACCTGGAAGCCGAGTCGACCGGGGGCGACCGATGACCGGCACCCCGAAGAAACCGGGCAGGACGCAGCTTCCGGTGCGCGGCGGCGACCGCAAACCCGCCCGCGTCCGCCCCTACTCGCTCACCGGCGGCCGTACCCGCTTCGGCCACGTCCTCCTCGTGGAGACGTTCGTGGCGGCGCTGGAGGCCCCGGAGGAGCGCAAGGAACTGACGAACGGCTCGCTCACCACCCGGGTCATGCCGGAGATGCGGGCCATCGTCGAACTGTGCCGCCGTATGCGCACGGTGGCCGAGATCGCCGCGCTGCTGAAGATGCCGCTCGGCGTGGTCCGCGTGCTCCTGAGCGATCTCGCGGACCAGGGAAAGATCCGTGTGTACGGCACCGGAACGGGTCACGGCACCGGCCGCCCGGACCGCGCTCTGCTGGAAAGGGTGCTGAGTGGACTCCGCCGTCTCTGACGCCACCGCCTCCTTCGGGGGCACCCCCCTCGTCGCCGGGTTCACCGAACCGGACGAGGACCTGAAGTCCTGGCAGACGGACCGGACGCGCGCCCCCATCGCGACGAAGATCGTGGTGGCGGGCGGCTTCGGCGTCGGCAAGACCACGCTCGTCACCTCCGTCTCGGAGATCACGCCCCTGCAGACCGAGGCGCTGATGACCGAGGCCAGCGAGGGCACCGACGACCTGTCCGCCACGCCGGACAAGCTCACCACCACCGTGGCCATGGACTTCGGCCGCATCACGCTCGACGACGACCTGGTGCTCTACCTGTTCGGCACGCCGGGCCAGCAGCGGTTCTGGTTCATGTGGGACGACCTGGTGCGCGGCGCGATCGGCGCCGTCGTCATGGCCGACACCCGCCGGCTCAAGGACTGCTTCCCGGCCCTGGACTACTTCGAGAGCTGCGGACTGCCGTACGTCGTCGCGGTCAACCACTTCGACGGCAGCGAGCGGTTCGAACCGGAGGACGTGCGGGAGGCGCTGACGATACCGGCGCACATCCCTGTCATGATCATGGACGCGCGGCGGCGGATCTCGGCGATCGAGGTCCTCCTGGCCCTGGTGGGCCACGCGCTGGACGAAACCCCGGAGTAGTCCTCACCCCTCGTCCTCATCCCGTAGGAGGCACCACCCGCATGCGGAAGATACTCGTCGTCGGGGCCGGCCAGTCCGGCCTCCAGCTCGCCCTCGGCCTGCAGTCGCACGGCTACGAGGTCACCCTGATGTCGAACCGGACCGCGGACGAGATCCGCTCCGGCCGGGTCATGTCGACGCAGTGCATGTTCGACACGGCCCTCCAGTACGAGCGCGACCTCCAGCTGAACTTCTGGGAGTCCCAGGCCCCGAAGATCGAAGGACTCGGCGTCTCGGTCGCCGCGCCCGGTTCCCACGACCCGGGCCCGACCCAGCGGGCGATCGACTGGGTGGGCAGGCTCGACGGGTACGCGCAGTCGGTGGACCAGCGGGTGAAGATGGCCGGCTGGATGGAGACGTTCGCCCAGCGCGGCGGCCAGCTGGTCATCCACGGCGCGGCGGTCGGCGACCTGGACTACTTCTCCCGCACCTACGACCTCGTCCTGGTCGCGGCCGGCAAGGGCGAGCTGGTCTCGATGTTCGCCCGCGACCCGGAGCGCTCCCCGTACAGCGAGCCGCAGCGGGCGCTGGCGGTGGCGTACGTGCACGGGCTCGGCCCGCGCCCGGAGCACCCGGACTTCGACGCGGTCCGCTGCAACCTGGTCCCCGGCGTCGGCGAGCTGTTCGTCATGCCGACGTTCACCACGTCCGGCCGCGCCGACATCCTGTTCTGGGAGGGCATACCCGGCGGCCCGCTCGACGTCTTCCGGGGCGTCAAGGACCCGGCGGAGCACCTCTCCCTGACCCTGGAACTCATGGAGAAGTTCACGCCCTGGGAGTACGCGCGGGCCACGAAGGTCGAACTCACGGACGCGGGCGGCACCTTGTCCGGCCGCTACGCCCCGACCGTCCGCAACCCCGTCGGCCGGCTGCCCTCGGGCGGTCTGGTGCTGGGCGTGGCCGACGTGGTCGTCGCCAACGACCCGATCACCGGCCAGGGCTCCAACTCGGCGTCCAAGTGCGCCGCCGCCTACCTCGCGTCGATCCTGGAGCACGGTGACAAGCCGTTCGACGAGGAGTGGATGCGGCAGACGTTCGACCGGTACTGGGCCACCGCCCAGCACGTCACCAAGTGGACGAACGCGATGCTGGCGCCGCCGCCGGAGCACGTCCTGAACCTGATCGGCGCGGCCGGGCAGCTGCAGCCCGTGGCGGATCGATTCGCCAACGGGTTCAACGACCCGGCCGACTTCGAGAACTTCTTCTACGACCCGGAGAAGACGGCCGCCTATCTGGCCTCGGTCACCGGAGCGTAAGGGGTCTCTGACCTGGAGTCCGGCCGTCCTCGTCTGTCGTTGCTGGCCGACATCGGTTGGCCTCGGACGGCCCACAGACGGCCCCGGCAGCACCGGGGCCGTCTCTAGTTCGGAAGATCGCGTACGCGCACGTTGCCGGCCTTCAGGATATCGCCGGGTGCTCCGTCGGGTCCGGCGGCCGGGAAGCGGTCTGTTCTTCCCACGGAACTGCCCTAGCTTCCATCCCGTCCGCCGTCGACCCACACGCATGTGGGCCACGTCTCCCGGATGGGGCGGGCTGAAAGAGCTGCCCACCTTCAATCACCCCGCGAAGCTACTCGCAGGAAAAGCCTTGGCCAGCCTGGAGACGCCTGTGGTAGACCGGGCGGTCCGTCTCGACTGTTCCGGAGATCTTCGTGCGTCGCCTCGCTGTCTTCCTCGCTTCGTCCAACGGACACGACCCGGCGCATGCCGAGTTGGCCGCCAGCGTCGGCACAGAGCTGGCTCGGCGCGGTATCGGAGTCGTCTATGGCGGTGGCCGCCGGGGACTGATGGGCGTGATGGCGGACAGCGCGCTGAAGGCGGGTGGCGAGGTCATTGGCGTCATGCCGCGCAGCATGGTCGAGCGCGAGTGGGCGCACGAGGAGGTGACGGAGCTGGTCATATGTGACTCGATGCACGAGCGCAAGGCACTCATGGCCGAGTACGCCGACGCCTTCGTCGCCCTGCCCGGCGGCCTCGGCACCCTGGAGGAGATCTTCGAGGTGTCGTCCTGGCGCCAGCTGGGGTTCCACACCAAGCCCGTCGGCTTCCTCGACGCTGGAGGCTTCTGGACGCCGCTGCTCGGGGCTCTGCGCGGCATCGCCGACTCCGGCTTCCTCTCCGCGTCCACTCTGGAAGACCTCGCCATTGCCCCCGACCTGCCCGGCCTGCTGGACGTGCTGGATGAGCGGCTGCGTAGCATCCCGCAGCCCGCGCACGGAGAGAGCCTGCGGTAGTTGATCAGGAGCTGAGACGACCTGTCTCCTGCAATCCCTCCATCACCACCACTGTCCCCAGCTCCCGTCCCGTACGCCACTCGGTGGAAACCGCTGGTAGAAGCCTTGCGGGGCCGTCGGCTTGCTTCTCCGACCCGGAGACGACGTCCGTGTACCTGGGCTCGCTCACCGGGGCCTGACGGGTCCGTCCCCGTGGGTACCGGCCGTGGGCGCCGTACCGGGACGTACGGCGCCCAGGACCGGATAGCTGGCCATCGGTGACACCGTGACCTTCTCACCCGGCCGGGGCGCCTGCACGACCTTCCCGCCGCCCACGTACATCGCCACGTGGGTCGCCTCCGGGAAGTACACCACCAGGTCGCCCGGGCGCAGCCGGTTCAGCGGGACCCTGGCCAGCCGGTTCCACTGCTCCTGGCTGGTGCGCGGGATGGGGGTGCCCGCGTGGGACCAGGCCCGTGAGGTCAGGCCCGAGCAGTCGTACGCGTCGGGGCCCTGCGCGCCCCACTGGTACGGCTTGCCGATCTGGTCCATGGCGTAGCGGACGGCACGGTCGCCGGCCGGGGTGGCCGCGCGGTCGGCGGGCAGGGCGCCCGCGGTGGTCAGGCGCTGCTGGGCCGCGGCGACCCCCTGCTGCTCCAGCCGGGCCACGGCCGCGAGCTGGGCCGGGGTGAGACCGGCCAGCAGGCGCTCCACGTCGGCGAGCTTCCCCCGGACGTCGTCGCGCTGCCGCTGCTGCCGGGCGGCCAGGCCGAGCTGGGTGTCCAGGGCCCTGCGGGCCGCGCGGGCCAGCGCGTCCTTGCGCTGCTCCGCCGCGGTCAGCCGGGCCACCGTACGGGCCCGCTCGCGTGCCAGTTCGCCGAGGACGTGGCCCTCGTCCAGCGCGTGCTGCGGGTCGGGCGCGAGGAGCACGCGCACGTACGGCCCGAGGCCGCCGCTGCTCTGGTACTGCTGCCGGGCCAGGCGCCCGGCCTCGGCCCGGCTGTCCCGCAGGAGGAGCCGGGCACCGGCGAGTTCGCCGTCGAGCCGGGCCACCTCGGCGCGCTGCCGCTCCAGCCGCTCGGTCGTGGCGTTGTAGGTCTCGGTGGCCTGCTCGGTCCTGCGGTACAGCCGCTGAAGGTCCGTCAGCAGTCCGGCGACGGACCGCTGGGGGTCCGGCGCGGCCGCGGCGGGCACGGGCGCGAGGACGGCCTGGGCCGCCACCGCCGTCGTACAGGCCAGACGCAGAAGCCTTCCTGACACGTCATCACCTCCGCTGCGCGGGAAACGGAATCTCCGCTTCCCGGCGCAACCCGATAATCAGACGTGTCGGTGCCGGCTGGATACGAAGCCTGCGCGGTTCGGCGCAGCGGTTTCACCCGTTCGCGTCGTCCGGCTTGACGGACGGCGTGGCGTCCGGCCGGGACCAGGGCCAGCGGAGCTTCCCGCCCGACCGGTCGTCCGGGTCGTACCGGTACTTCCACCCCTGGATCAGCCCCAGCCTCCTGCTGTGCCCCCTCGGCACGCGGCGGTAGACCAGCACCGTGGGCGGGCCGCCCCCGGGGTCCGGGACGGGGATGCGGTACGTCTTCGGGGGGTGCCCGGTGGGGCCGACCAGGACGGGCAGCACGCGCCCGTCCATGGGGCCGCCCTCGAACGGGGTGTCCTGGCTCTTCACGGGTCCAGTCTCAGCCATCCGCCGACAGCGCGGTGACCAGCGCGGCCGTCTGCGGGTCCCGGCCCGCGGTGACCGTGAGGACGGCCAGGAACTGCTCCACCAGCCAGTCGCGCAGCTCCTCCACCGGGGGCTGCTTGCCCTCGTCCAGCCAGATCAGGGAGGCCGCCTCCACGGCCGTGATCCACATCCGGACGGTCATGCGCAGCCGGGGACCCGGGTCCACGACGCCGAGGTGCTGGTGGATGTGCTCGGCGGCGGACCGGCGCACCCCGTCCACGATGGCGGTGGTGCGGGAGGTCTCCACCACGCTGCCGCCTTGCAGCAGCGCGCTGAAGCCGGTGTCGTGCCCGTCCACGAAGGCCAGGTAGCGGTCCAGGGCGCGGGACAGCCGGGGCAGCAGGGGGCCCTCGCGGGGCTCGTCGAAGCACTGCCGCAGCTCCTCGGCGGCGGAGCGCAGCGCGGCCTCGTAGAGCTGCTGCTTGCCGCCGGGGAAGTACCGGTACACCAGCGGCCGCGACACCCCGGCCGCCTCCGCCACGTCGTCCAGGGAGACGTCCTCGGGCGCGCGGTGCGCGAAGAGGCCCAGGGCCGCGTCGAGGAGCTGGCTTCGCCGCTCCTCGACGCTGAGCCGGCGGTATGCGGGGGTGGCCGACGGGGTCATGCCCCGCAGCCTAATCGCCGCGCGGCCCCGGCCGGCTTCCCCGCGGCTCCGGCCGTCTTCCGGCCGCCGGTCCGCGGTGGCCGCCCGGGCGGTTCCCTAGGCCAGCAGGCCGGAGGACCTCCACAGACGCCGCCCCACACCCCGCAGCACCCCGATGTCGTCCAGGAAGTCCGTCAGCCGCTTCGCACCGGTCTGCATGACCTCCCGCCGGTGCGCACTGGCTTTCACCTGCGCCATCGCCTCCCGCTTGTCCAGGCCGATGTTGGTGTAGACCTCCGGGTTGACGAAGGCGACCGAGAAGACGCGGGCGAACTCGCCCGAGGTGACCCGGGTGAACTCCTGCGACCACTTCGGCGCGGTCACCATCTGGCGCCGCAGCTCCTCACGGGCGTACCGGACGTGCCGGGCCTCCTCGACCACGTGGATGCGGGTGACGCCCCGGATCAGGGGCTGCACCCGCTCGTCGGGGAACGTCAGCCGCTGCATCCAGTCCAGCACCTCCTCGCCGAGCAGCGTGGCGGTGAAGGAACCGGGGGTCGTGGAGATCGTCTTGAACAGCCGGCCCAGGTTCTGGTGGGCGCGGCTCACCGGGTACCAGGGCGTGCCGCCGTGCGAGATGAGCCGCGCGAACATCTTCGAGTGCCGGCACTCGTCCTCGATCTCGGTGAGCGCGTACCGCACGTGCGCGCTCGTCGCGGCCTTGTCGTAGATGTGCCGGACGAGCAGCTGCATGAGGATGATCTCGAACCAGATGCCGAGCGAGGCCAGCGCGGCGGCCTCGTGCTGGGAGAGCAGGATGCGCTGCTCCTCGCTCATCCGCTTCCACATCGGCGTGCCGTACAGCGACACCAGCTCCGGCGGCCAGTACCACTTGCCCTCCTCGAAGGGCGCGTCCCAGTCCAGCTCCTTGTCCGGGTCGAAGGAGTGCTTGGCGGAAGAGACGAGCAGCCGTTCGGCCACCTGTTCCCGGTCCTTGAGCAGGCCGAGCGCGTCGCGCAGCCCCTCCAGCGCGTCCGCTTCCGTCAGGGTCGTCATGGCTCCCTCACCTCGTTACCCGGGGGTAGTCGTCCTGCCTCTTATGAGACTGCCTGTCAGCAAGGCCGTCAATCCCTTGGGCATGACTTGTTGAGCCGGCGTCCGCGTGTGAGCCTGCGGGGTATGCCGACCCACGAGCTCTACGCCAACGAGCCGGGAGACTCCCCCTGGCAGGTGCCCGCCGCCGGCGCGGCCCGGTTCAGCTGGGAGTACGACGACGGCCGCGACCGCCTCCTCGCCCTGTACCAGAAGGGCAAGGACAAGCAGTGGGACGGGCGGACGCGGATCGACTGGGACTTGGAGGTCGACCCCTGCGACGCCCTGGGCACACCCGACGAGGCGATGTCCCTGTACGGCACCCCGTACTGGGACAGGCTCTCCGAGCGGGACAAGGGCGAGCTGCGCCGGCACTACGCCTCCTGGCAGTTCAGCCAGTTCCTGCACGGCGAGCAGGGCGCGATGATCTGCGCGGCGCGGATCGTGGAGTCGGTGCCCGACCTGGACGCCAAGTTCTACTCCGCGACCCAGACCATGGACGAGGCCCGGCACGCCGAGATCTACGGCCGGTTCCTGCACGAGAAGATGGGCCTCGTCTACCCGATCAACGACAACCTCCGGTCGCTGCTCGGCGACACCCTGAGCGACAGCCGCTGGGACATGCCCTACCTCGGCATGCAGGTGCTGATCGAGGGCCTGGCACTGGCCGCCTTCGGCATGATCCGGGACACCACGGACAAGCCGCTGCCGAAGCAGATCCTCACGTACGTCATGCAGGACGAGGCCCGGCACGTGGCCTTCGGCCGGATGGCGCTGCGCGACTACTACAAGCAGCTCACCGACGCCGAACTGCGCGAGCGCGAGGAGTTCGTCATCGAGGGCTGCCACCTGATGCGCGACCGGCTGCGCGGGGTCGAGGTCCTGGAGAACTTCGGCATCCCCAAGGCCGACGCGGAGGCGCTGAGCGAGCGCTCCGAGTTCCTCCAGCTCTTCCGCAAGCTGCTGTTCAGCCGCATCGTCCCGTGCGTCAAGGACATCGGGCTGTGGGGCAGGCGGCTCCAGCAGGCCTACGTGGACATGGGTGTGCTGGAGCTGGGCGACTCCGACCTGGACCTGCTGATGGCCCAGGACGAGGAGCTGGCCGAGCGGCTGGACGCCGAGCGCTTCGCCGCCGAGGAGCGGGAACGGGTGGCCGAGGTGGAGACGGCGATCGCGTCGGGGGCGGCGGAGGACTGACCGGCGCGGCACGCGGTGCCGGTCCGTCACCCGGGTGCAGTAGCGTGCTGGCGTGTCCATGCCTCCGCCGCCGCAGAATCCCGGCCCCTACGGCCAGCAGCCCCCGCACCAGCCGGGGCCGTACGGCGGGCAGCCCCCGCAGGCCCCGGGCCCGTACGGCTCCCCGTATCCCCAGCAGCCCTACCCGCAGCAGCAGCCGTACCCGGCCCAGCAGCCCTACCCCGCCCAGCAGCCGTACCCGCAGCAGCCCTATCCCGGCTGGGGCGTGCCGCCGATGGCCCCGCCCTCCAAGAAGCGGCGGATCGGTCTGGTGCTCGGCATCGTGGGCGGTGTCGTCGCGGCCGTCGTGGTGCTGCTCATCGCGCTCGGCATGGTCGCCGAGAGCGGCTTCCCCGCGGCGGAGCACAAACTGACCCTGCCCCGCACGCTGCTCGAAGGGAAGTACCGGCTCGTCGACGACCTCTCCGGGTCCGAGGGCAGGAAGATCAGCGAGGAGGCCGACGGGGCCTGGGACGCCAAGGACATCCACGGCGTCGTCGGCACCTACAGCCCCGGCGGCGACGAGACCAAGGGCACCCTGGTGGTGTCCGGCATGTACGGCCGGTTCAAGAACACCGACGAGGCCCGCACGAACATGATGAAGGGCGCCGGCGAGGGCGCCGGCGCCACCGTCGCCGTACCGGCGAAGGAGTTCGAGCTGGACGGCGTCACCATCAGCTGCGAGGTGATGACCGAGGAACACCTCGGCACGAAGGTCACCGTGCCGGTGTGCGCCTGGGCCGACGGCAACACCGGGGCCACGGTCGCCGAGGTGGCCACGGCGGCCATGGACCAGGACCCCTCGGACGTCGACCTGGAGGCGTTCGCGCACAAGACCCTCACGATCCGCTCGGAGATGCGGGGACCGATCGGCTGACCCGCGCTCATGGTCCGCCCGGGCGCCGGGGGCCGGGGGCCGGGGGGCGAGGAGCTGAGCTTCACGATGCGCCCGGGGTGCTGGGTGGATGGGCTGAGCCTTGCGATCCGCCCAGGGCACGGGTCAATCCGCCGACCCTCGCCATGCGCCGCGGCACGGGACCGATGGGCCGGCCCTCACGATCCGCCCCGGGGCGCGGTACCGGTCGGCCGGTCCCGCGATCCGCTCGGGGGCGCCGGAGCCGGCTGCGGGGTCTCACCGTCCCAGCACCGCCCGCATCACCTCCCGCGCGATCGGCGCCGCGTCCCCGCCGCCGCTGATCTCGCCCCGGTCCGCCGAGGCGTCCTCCACCACCACCGCGACCGCCACCTGCGGCTCCGGGGTGTTCTCGGCCTGCGCCCAGGAGACGAACCAGGCGTAGGGCACCCCCGCGTTGCCGAGCCCGTGCTGGGCGGTGCCGGTCTTGCCGCCGACCAGCGCGCCGGGGATGGCCGCGTTGGTACCGGTGCCGTCCTCCACCACGCCGGCCATCAGCTCCTTCATCAGGGCCGCCGTGGACGGACGCATCACCTGCCGCCCCGGCCGGGCCGCGCTGCCGGAGACCGTCTCGCCGCCGTGCCGGGTGGTCCGCTCCACCAGGTACGGCGGACGCAGCCGGCCTCCGTCCGCGACCGCCGCCGCGACCATCGCCATCTGCAACGGCGTGGCCCGGGTGTTGTACTGACCGATCGAGGACAGCGCCAGCTGCGCCCTGTCCACCCGCGTGTCGAACGTGCTGGGCGCCACGGAGAACGGGATGCGCACCCCGGTGTCGTTGAACCCGAACGCCTGGGCCGTGGTCGTCATGTCCCGCACCCCCACGTCCACGCCCAGCTTGGCGAAGACCGTGTTGCAGGACCACTCGAAGGCGTCCCGCACCGACGCGTCCCGGCAGCCGTCGCCCTCGTTGGTCAGCCGGGTGGTGGTCCCGGGCAGCCGGTAGGGGTCGGGGGAGTCGGTGCGCGCGTCCAGATCCCTGACCACGCCCGCGTCCAGCGCCGCCGCCGCGGTGACCACCTTGAACGTCGACCCCGGCGGATACGTCTGCCGCACCGCCCGGTTGAGCATCGGCTTCTCCGGGTCCTGGTTGAGCCGCGCCCACGCCGACGTCACCGCCTCGCTGTTGCCGGACAGCTCCGAGGGGTCGTACGACGGGCTGCTCACCAGCGCCAGGACCCGGCCCGTGGCCGGCTCGACCGCGGCCACCGCGCCCTTCCGCCCGGCGAGCCCCCGGTACGCGGCCTCCTGCGCCTGCCGGTTCAGGGTCGTGACGACGTCGCCGCCGCGGTTCGGCGCCCGCGTCACGTCGGTCCACAGCGGCAGCGGCGCGAGCGCCGGATCGGTGCCGGAGAGCACCCCGTCCGCCGCGTGCTCCAGGTACGTGGTGCCGTACTTCTGCGAGGAGAAGCCGGTGACCGGTGCGTACAACGGGCCGTTGCCGTAGGTGCGTTCGTAGCGCAGCTGCTCGCCGGTGTCCACGGACCCGGTGACCGGCACGCCGTCCACCAGGATGTTCCCGCGCGGCACCTGGTACCGGGCGATCGCGGCCCGGCGGTTCGCCGGACTGCCGTTGTACTCCTCCGACCGCACCACCTGCACCCGCGTCGCGTTGGCCAGCAGCGCCGCCAGCAGCAGGGCGCAGAACACGCACGCGTGCCGGATGTACTTCCCCATCGGGCGCCCGCCGTCGGGAAGGCCGTACTCGGTCACGGTGCCTCCCGGCCGTCGTACTGGCTGCGCGCCGAATCGCTCACCCGGACCAGCAGCGCCACGATCGCCCAGTTGGTGACCACCGAGGAGCCGCCCTGGGCGAGGAACGGCATCGCCATCCCGGTCAGCGGGATCAGCCCGGTGACCCCGCCCGCGATCACGAACACCTGGAGCGCCACGATCGAGGCGAGCCCGACCGCGAGCAGCCGGCCGAACGGCTCGCGCAGCGCCAGGCCCGCCCGGTAACCCCGCTCCACCAGCAGGGCGTACAGCAGGACGATCCCCGCCAGCCCCGTCAGGCCCAGCTCCTCACCGGCGGTGGCCAGGATGAAGTCCGACTTGGCGGCGAAGCCGATCAGGATGGAGTGGCCGAGCCCGAGCCCGGTGCCGAGGAACCCGCCGGCGGCGAAGGCGAACAGCGACTGGGAGAGCTGGTTGGGGCCCTGCCCGGCCTCGATGGTGGCGAACGGGTGCAGCCAGTCCTCGATCCGCGCGCCCACATGCGGTTCCAGCCGCCCCACGGCGAACGCGCCGAGCACGGCCAGCAGCAGCCCGACCGCGATCCAGCCGGTGCGCCCGGTCGCCACGTACAGCAGCACCACGAACAGCCCGAAGAACAGCAGCGAGGTCCCGAGGTCCCGCTCCAGCACCAGCACGCCCACGCTCACCAGCCAGATCGTCAGGATCGGCCCGAGCACCCGCCCGGTCGGGAACTGCAACCGCCACAGCCGGCGCCCGGTGTACGCGAGCGCGCTGCGGTTGGCGGCCAGGTAGGCGGCGAAGAACACCGCGAGCAGCACCTTCGCGAACTCGCCCGGCTGGATGGAGAACCCGGCGATCCGGATCCAGATCCGGGCCCCGTTGACCGGCGGGAACAGGATCGGCAGCGCCAGCAGCACCAGGGCCGCCACCACACAGACGTACGCGTACCGCTGGAGCACCCGGTGATCGCGCAGCACCAGCACGACGGCGATGAACAGACCCACCCCCAGCGTGGACCACACCAGCTGCGCGGGGGCCGCCCGGTCACCCGGTGTCTCCAGGTCCAGCCGGTAGATCAGGACCAGCCCGAGCCCGTTGAGCAGCACGCCGATGGGCAGCGGCAGCGGATCGGCGTACGGCGCCCGGATGCGGACCGCGACATGCGCGGACAGGGCGAGCACGCCGAGCCCGGCGCCGTACCCGACGGCACCGGGCGGCACGGTACCGGCCCGCGCCAGCCCCACCGCGCAGTAGCCGTACACGGACAGCAGGACGGCCAGCACGAGCAGGGACAGCTCGACGCCCCGGCGCCGCGGCAGGCGCACGGCACGCGCGGGAGCGGGAGCCGCCGCCAGGGTGGTTCCGGCCTTCGTCATGTCCGGAACCTACCTAAACGGGGCGTCTTGTGCGGGGAGGGCGGGGCCGCGCCCCCGAAGGGCGGGACCGTGTCGGCGCCGGCATGCGGCTCCGCCGCGTGGCCCGCCAGCGACCGCACACGGCGGGAAGCCCGACCACCACAGGCGGCCCCCGGGCTCTACTCGGCCACAGGCAGCGTCAGCGTCGCCACCGCGCCCCCGTCCACCGCGTTGGCGAAGGTCAGTGAGGCGCCCAAGACCTCCGCCTGGCCCACCGCGATGGTCAGCCCCAGCCCGTGCCCCGTGGCCCCGCCCTCCGTACGGAACCGCTGCGGGCCGTGCGCGAGGAGGTACTCCGGATACCCGGCCCCGTGGTCCCGCACGGTCACCACGGGTCCGTCCACGGTCAGCACCACCGGGGGCGCCCCGTGCCGGTGCGCGTTGGCCACCAGGTTCCCCAGCACCCGCTCCAGCCGCCGCCGGTCGGTGTCCACCCGCGCGTCCCGCAGCACGCGCACCTCCGTCCGCGTACCGGACGCCCGCACCACCCGCCCGGCCAGCGCGCCCAGTTCCTCCGTGTCGGCCTCCAGCCGCTCCCGCCCGGTGTCCAGCCGCGAGATCTCCAGCAGGTCCTCGGTCAGCGTGCGCAGCGCCGCCACCCGGTCCCGGACCAGCTCCGTCGGCCGCCCCGGAGGCAGCAGCTCCGCCGCCGCGTGCAGCCCGGTCAGCGGAGTGCGCAGCTCGTGCGCGACGTCCGCGGTGAACCGCTGCTCGCTCAGCAGCTTGCCCTGGAGGCTCGCGGCCATCGTGTCCAGGGCGGCGGCCACCGCCGCGACCTCGTCCTGCGGACGCGTCGCGTCCCGCGTCCGGGGGTCGTGCACCCGGGCGTCCAGGTCGCCCGCGCTGATCCGCCGGGCCACCCGCGCGGTGCCGTGCAGCCGCCGGGTGACCCGGGTCACCGCGAACACGCCGACCAGGACGGTCGCGCCGATCGCCAGCCCCGACGACCACAGGATCGACTGGTCGAGACCGGCGATGGTGCGGGACTGCTGCGAGTAGTCGACCTCCACGGCCAGTGCCCGGTGCCCGGCCGCCGGCCCCGCCGCCCACATGGTCGGACGCCCCCGGTACGAGGCCACCATCGTGCCCCGCTGCCCGGCCAGCGCGAGCGTCCGCAGTGACGCGGGCAGCCCCCGCGGGTCCACACCGGCGCCCGGCAGCAGGGTGTCCCCGGCCTCGTACGCCTCGGTGGCGTCCGCGAGCCGTGACAGCGCCAGGTCACGGGCCTGGCCGACGGTCTGGTTCCGCACCGACACGTGCACCAGCACGCCGAGCAGCGCGGCCAGCGCGCAGCACATCACCGTGATGAACGCCGCGGCCTTGACGGCGAGGGTCCCGGCCCACCGGGGCAGCGCGAGCCGCATCACGGGCTCTGCGCGGGGGAGGGCGACGGGGACGGCGTCTTGCCGTGCCGGCCGTCACCGACGTGCAGGTACTCGTCGCGGGAGAACACCATCGCGCGCTGCCCCGGGTCCCACAGCCAGGTGGTGCGGTACTCGTAGCCGGAGATGTCGGCCGGCGAGCGTTCGATCAGCGCCCGGCCGGCCAGCTCCACCCCGGTGATCGCGTCGTTGTCCGCCAGCACCTGCACCAGCCCGTGCCGCTCGACGGTGTAGACCCGTACGGCCGTCTGGTTCGTCGGGTACAGCCGGAAGCCGAGCGTCAGATCGGCCCGGCCGTCCCCGGTGAGGTCCCGGTAGTACGGCTTCAGCAGCGGGCACCGGGACCGCTCCCCGCCCGGGCGGCACTCCTTCAGCCGGTCCACGGTCCCGTGGAAGGCGCCCTTCGACCCGTAGTCGTCGGGGTGCGCCTTCAGTTCCGCCTCCACCACGTCCACCGGGTCCACCCGGCGGATGTCGTCACCGGGGACCGTGACGCCCCGCACCGTCGCCCGCGTCGCAACGTCGTACGGGTAGGCCGGGCTGGACGCCGGACGCAGATCGGGCCAGAGCCGGGCGGGGCTGACGGCGGTGGGGGCCGGCCCGGCGCCGCGCAGCTCGCCGGTGTCCCCGCAGGCCGTCGCGGTCGCCGCGAGCAGGGCGACGGCGGCCACGGCGAGGGCGGTGCGCGCGGGACGGGGGACTGGCATGGTCACATTCTGACGGAAGTGAGCTTTGTGCTGCTTCGGGGGTCCGGGGTGGGCAGGGGGACAGGCTGATCGTGCCCGGCGTCCGGCGGGGCTACTCGGCCAGCTCCTCCAGCAGCCGCACGGTCGACAGACCCGCCCGCAGGTACTCCACGAACAGCTCGTTGTGCAGCGCCCAGGACGAGCGCCGGGCCCGGATCAGCTGGATCGCCTGGTCGGCCGAGTCACCCCGCTGCACCAGGGCGTGCGCGATCACCAGCCCCGAGCGGTTGTACCCGTGGTAACAGCGCACGAGCACCCGGCGGCCGGTGTCCAGCGCCTCGTTCGCCGCGCGCGCCAGCCGGATCACCCCGGCGAGCTGCGTCCCGTCCAGCGGACCGTCCGGGATCGGCCACACATGGTGCTCCACGCCCGGATCAGGACCGTACCCGGGCAGCCGCAGCAGGGACTGCACCACATCGAACTCGTCCTGGACGACGGCGAACTCCAAGCGGCCGGACCCGCCCCGGAACTCGTGCCCGCCCATCCACAGGCCGGGCACGATCTCGCTCCACGGGCTGTCCGGAGCCGGTACGTCGGGCTGCTTTCCGCGGGTCCGCAACGGCGCCTCCCCAACTCTCCCTCACCGGGACGCCCTCCACGGTAACCGGTCTTGCCCCGGGAGCACCCCGCCTGTTCCCATGGTCGAGGGGTGATGGCGCATGAGCGGACTGCGCGTGGTGCCGGCCTTCCGGCACGGCCGGGAACGGCTGTACGTCTGCCGCGAGGACGGCGGCAATATCGCCTGGTACGACCGGGAGACGGGCCGGGTCAACCTGCTCGGCGAGGACAGCAGGGACGAGGTGCTCCACGCCCTGAAGCCCTTCCTGACCGGCCCGGTGACCGTGGGCCCGCCCCCGGTCCCGACCCCCGCCGAACTCGCCCGGCTGACCCTGCACCCGGACGACGACCTGGCCCCCAACCGCCCCGGCGAGGCCCTGCTGGTCGCCCTCGACCGCGACCCCGGCCCCGCCCACCGGCTGCGCCCCGACCCGCGCCGCCGCGCCCTGACCGCCGAGCAGAGCGTCGGCGAGGCCCTGGACGGCCTGGAGGGGGCCGGCTGGCACACCCTGCACTCCCTCCCCCTGCCCGGCGGCGACCGCATCCACCACCTGGTGATCGGCCCCGGCGGTCTGTACGCCGTCCACGCCCTGTACGCCCGCAAGGGCCGGGTCCTGGTCGCCGACCCGATGGTCACCCTGGGCCGCCACGAGCCCGAGCCGCTGCTGCGCCGGCTGCGCGCGGACGCGGACCGCGCCTCCTACGCCCTGACCGCGGAGGTCCACCCGCTGCTGGCCCTCGTCAGCCCGTCCGAGGTGACGGTGACGGCGCAGCCGCGCGGGGTCCGGATCATGACGGACACGGAACTGGCGAACCTGTCCCGGCTCGGCGGGGTGCTCAAGCCGGCGGACGTGGAGGCCCTGCACGGGATGGCCCGGGACCGGAACACGTGGGGGAGGGTGTAGCGGGGGGCTTGTGCGAGGCGGTGACCCCGACGGGCACGGCGCCGACGGGCCTGCCCCGGCTGGGCGGGGTGTTCGGGCCGGCGGGGATGGAGGCGCCGCACGGGACGGCCCCGGAGTCGTGGCGGAGGCGGTCCGCGCGGGGTCGGGATCACGACGGGCACGGCGCCGGCGGGGCTGCTCCGGGTGGGCGGGCAGGGTGTTCGGGGCGGCGGACGTAGGGGCGCTGCACGGGACGGCCCCGGAGTCGTGGCGGAGGCGGTCCGCGCGGGGTCGGGATCACGACGGACCCGGAGCCCGCGGGGCTGCCCCGGCTGGGCGGGGTGCTCGGGCCGGCGGGGATGGAGGCGCCGCACGGGACGGCCCGGGAGTCGTGGCGGAGACGGTCCGCGCAGGGTCGGGATCATGACGGACCCGGAGCCGGCGGGGCTGCCCCGGCTGGGCGGGGTGTTCGGGGCGGCGGACGTGGGGGCGCTGCACGGGATGCCCTGGGACCGCTCGCGGAACCGGGCCGCGCGGGCGGCTGACGTGCGCCGTCACGGCAGCTGGACCGCCGACCGCCGGTCCAGCAACGGCTCCATCAGGTCCCCGTGGTCCCGCAACCGTGCAGCCATGTCCTCCGCGTGGATCTCCAGCTGCCCAGGACTGCGGCAGCCGGCCACCTCCTCCCAGGTCACCGGCGCGGACACCAGGGGGAGGCGGCGGGCGCGCACGGTGTAGGGGGCGGCCGTGGTCTTGCGCGCGGCGTTCTGGCTCCAGTCGACGAACACCTTCCCCGGCCGCAGGCTCTTCGTCATCCGGTGCACCACCAGCCGGGGCATCGCCCGCTCGGCCTCCACCGCCAGCGCCTTCGCGTAATCGGACGTCCGCTCGGAAGAGCTCCCGCGCACCGCCGCCAGCAGATGCAGCCCCTTGGACCCCGCCGTCTTCGGGTACGCCTCGATCCCGTCCGCCGCGAGCCGCTCCCGCAGCCACAGGGCGACCTCGCAGCAGTGCACGATCGTCGCGGGCGCGCCCGGGTCGAGGTCGAGGACCAGCCGGTCCGCCTCCAGCGGGGACCGCACCAGCCACTGGTGGGTGTGGAACTCGGTGACGAGGTTCGCCGCCCAGACCAGGCTCGGCAGGTCCTGCAGCACGACCATCCGGGCCGGGCTGTCCGCCGACGACCGCGGGACCTCGGCCGTGGTGACCCAGTCGGGCGTACCCGGCGGCACGTTCTTCGTGAAGAACAGCTGCCCCTCGGGGCCGTCCGGATAGCGCAGGAAGGACACCGCCCGGTCGCGCAGGTGCGGCAGCAGGGCCGTGGCGGTGGTCGCGTAGTAGTGCAGCAGCTCCCCTTTGGTGAAGCCGGTCTCCGGATACAGCACCTTCTCCAGGTTGCTGAGCGCGATCCGGCGCCCCTCCACCTCTGTGATAGGCGTCATAGGATGACAATCCCAGACGAACCGGGCGAATCGGCAACGGGAAGGGTGCGGCACGTGCGATCGATATGGAACGGCGCCATCTCCTTCGGGCTCGTCAGCATCCCGATCAAGCTGGTGAACGCCACGGAGAGCCACGCCATCTCCTTCCGGCAGATCCACACCGAGGACAACGGCCGCATCCGCTACCGCAAGGTGTGCGAACTGGAGGACCGCGAGGTCAGCCAGGGCGAGATCGGCAAGGCGTACGAGGACGCCGACGGCTCGATCATCCCGATCACCGACGAGGACCTCTCCCACCTCCCGATCCCGACCGCCCGCACGATCGAGATCGTCGCCTTTGTACCGGCCGAACGGATCGACCCGCTCCAGATGGGCGCGGCCTACTACCTGGCCGCCGGCGGAGCCCCCGCCGCCAAGCCGTACACGCTCCTGCGCGAAGCACTCAAACGCAGCAACAAGGTCGCCATCGCGAAGTACGCCCTACGCGGCCGGGAACGCCTCGGCATGCTCCGCGTGGTCGGCGACGCCATCGCCATGCACGGCCTGCTCTGGCCCGACGAGGTCCGCTCCCCGGAGGGCGTCGCCCCCGACACCGACGTCACCATCCGCGACAAGGAACTCGACCTCGCCGACGCCCTGATGGACACCCTCGGCGAGGTCGACCTGGAGGACCTGCACGACGAGTACCGGGAGGCGCTGGAGGAGGTCATCGCCGCGAAGGCCTCCGGCGAGGCCCCGCCCGAAACCCCGGAGCCCGCGGCCGGCGGCAAGGTACTGGACCTGATGGCAGCCCTGGAGAACAGCGTCCGCGCGGCCCGCGAGTCCCGCGGCACCCCGCCCCCCGGCGAGGAGGCCGAGGTCAGACCCCTGCGCCGGGGCCGACCCGAGCCGAAGGAGACGGAGGGCAAGAAGTCGACGTCCACGAGGAAGCCGGCCACGACGAAGAAGACGGCGCCGGCCCGCAAGTCGACGGCCAGGACGGGGGAGGGGACGAAGAAGACGACCACGAAGAGCACGGCGACGGCGAGGAACGCGGGGGCCTCGAAGGGTACGGGGGCGTCGAAGAGTACGGCGGCGAAGAAGACGGCGACGAAGAAGACGGCGTCACGCAAAAGCACGGCGTGAGGATCTGTCCGATTCACGCTCTTTACGCAGAGCCCTCCCTCTGCCGAACCTGCCCACAGGGTCTTGGTCGCGCGAAGGGGGGAGGCGCCTGCCCGGGCGCCGGCGACGATGGATGCTGCCTCGATGGCCACTCTGCTGGCCGCGCTCACCACCGCGCTGGTGGCGCTCATGGGCTACTGGATCAACCAGCACGCCAAGCGCCGTGAGCAGAAGAGCCGCATGTACGCGGAGGCGCTCCAGGTCATCCACTCCTACGAAGACCTCCCCTACCTGATCAGATGCCGCCCCGCGTCAGACCCCCCGACCAGGGCGGCGCTGGCCCAGCAGATCAGCGATGTCTTCACGAAGGTCAACCTGCACCAGAACCTCCTGCTGATGGATTCCTACGTAGTCGGCGAGGCGTACGCCGACCTGTTCCAGCAGACCCGCCGCCACGCCGGCCCCCACCGACTGGAGGCCTGGAACACACCCCCCGTCGCGACCGACTCGGACATGTCCGGGAGGGCGTACTTCCCCTACGACAACCAACCGGAGCAGGAACTGTGCCTGTTGGCGATGCGAAGAGAACTGACCCCCTGGGGCTGGCTGCTCCGCCCCCACACCCACCGGCACATACGCCGCCTACGACACCAACGCACCCCATGGTCCGAACCCGACTTCATGAGAGAGACCCGCGCCAGGCTCCTGTCACCCAGGGGCGGAGGGAGCTCGGACAGGTGATCAGCGGGTGGGGAAGACGAGCCGCAGTACGACCTCCCCGTCATCGATCTCCCCGGTGGGCTGGAAACCGAACTTCTGGTAGAAGGGCCACGGTTCACCCTCGCCGGGATCGTAGCTGGTCAGCAGCTCGGTGGCGCCATCCGCACGCACCAGGGCGGCGACCTGTGCGAGAGTCTCCCGGCCGATCCCTCGCCTCTGGTGCCGCTTGTCGACGAGGAGGCGCCAGATGAAGTGGCGCCCTTTGTAGGGACCAGCCGGCGGCTTCCACGACAGCATCACGAACCCGACCGGCTCGTCACCGACGTACACCGCGCGGTACCAGGGATTGGCCTCCGGGTGCTGTGCCGCCTGCTTGAGCGACTTGGACACGGAGGCGACGAACTGCTTCTGATCACGCCGGACGCGAAGGGCACGAACGGCATCCCGGTTGTCGTCGGTGACTTCTCGCAGGTGCACGCCGGGAGGCTCCATGCCACACCCTTTCCCAGATGTGCGCAGCCACTATCAAGGACGCCAAATCGGACGTCTTGGCAGCGTATGCGGCACCGTGGACGCGAAACAGGACCGGCACGCCGGACGGTGACTGTCCCGAGGCGGCTGCGCACGGGGTTGTCCTAGTCGCCGAGAAGGGGGCTGTGGCGTTCGGTGAGTGGGCCGACGCCGAGATCCTCACGCATGAGCGCGCGCATCTCGGCGGCTGCCTTGCCGCGGGCCTGCCAGCGGGCGCGGTCCTCCGGACTGCTGACAGCGGTGCCGTCGGCGTAGCCGTCGCAGATGCTGCGAAGGCAGTGGAACACGCGGTTGGAGGCATTGACGACAGGCTGAGGCGCGATGAGCCACATCCGTTCAGAGGCGATGGCCATGCCGGACCCCCGAAAGGCTTCGCGCAACGCAAGCGCCCGCTCGTCATCGGACGCGTGCCCTCGCTCGGCCAGGGCCCGCAGGTTCTCCCCGAGGACCTTCACGGTGGTCGTGTACTGCGTGTAGACGTCGAGCCGCAGCCGAAGGGCGTCCTTGGCATCCTCACGCTTCCACCGATTCCGATCGGCGACGAGAGGAGCGACGATCCCGATCGCGGCCCCGACCAGGGTGGAGAGCAGTGGCAACCAGTCCATGCGGGCCAGCTTGGGGCATCTGGTAACGACGGCACCAGATGGACGAGTCAAGGACGAACCGATGCCGCCGGCGCCGAGCGTGCGGGCAACAGCGTCGAGGTCCTGTCGAGCCGCTACGCGAAGTGCATCGACGGCTGCCAAGCTATCGCTAACCGCAAGATCGAGGAGTTGTCCTGGACAGTCCAGGGGCCCTCACCATCGCTGTGACGTGACTTTGCCGTGCCAAATCGATCGGTCTACGGTTGTTTTCGGGATCTCCCTGACGTCCGCACCCTCAGTCTATGAGGAGGCGGGGCTCAGCGAGCTACCTCGCTCTGACCGCGGAACGGAGGTCGAATGACACGGATTTTCCAAGCCAAGGCATCGTTCGGTACGCGGAAAACGACTGGAGCGAGAAGAGATCATGGCAGCGACGAAGAAGATACTGGTGATCGTCACCAACGTCGGTGAGTACGAGAAAGTCGGCATGCGTACGGGGCTGTGGCTGGGGGAGCTGACTCACTTCTGGGACGTGGCTGCAGAGGGTGGTTACACCATGGACATCGCCAGTCCTCAGGGTGGCAAGATCCCGCTGGATCCTGAGAGTCTTTCTCACGAGGTCCTGGCGGAACTCGGCACCGAAAAGCGGTACCGAGACCGAGCGTTCATGGATCTCCTGGAAGACACGCGGAAGATCTCCAACGTGCACCTCGACGACTACGACGCGATCTACCTCACGGGTGGTCACGGAGTGATGTTCGACTTTCCGCAGACCCCTGAGCTGGAAGAACTGATGGCGCGGTTCTACGAGTCGGGACGCGTTGTGTCTACGGTCTGCCACGGCGGGACCGGCCTGCTCAACGTCGTCCTGAGCAACGGCGACCCTCTCGTGAAGGGGAGGAGGGTCACGGGTTTCTCCTGGCCCGAAGAGGAACTGGCGAACCGAGCAGACGCCGTCCCCTACAACTTGCAGGAGAGGTTGAAGGAACTCGGGGCCGACTACAGCACGGCCGACAAGCCCTTCGAGTCTTATGTGGTCGAGGACGGGCGGCTGATCACGGGCCAGAACCCTGGTAGTGCCAGGGGAGTGGCAGAGGCGGTTCTGAAGCAGTTGAGCACGGCCTGAGCGCAGCATCACCAGAGCCGAGCCGGCCCGGAGGCAGTCTGCCGTAGACGGCTGGTCCCGAAAGGCGGGCTGACCCGTCGCGGCGAGGCTCCCGACCCTCGAAGCCGTCCGGTGGCGTCCTCGTCTGTTCCGGCTGACCAGGGCGAATGCGCCAAGATCCTGTGCACGAATAGTCCCCGGTCCCCGTCCCAGGGCCGCTCAGCGCTGCACAGGCCTGCACATACGCGAAGACCCCGGCCTCAGCGTTTCCGCTGGTGACGGGGTCTTTTTGGGCACCTCATAAGGGGTGCCCCCGGCAGGATTCGAACCTGCGCACACGGCTCCGGAGGGGGCTTCTGACTTGTGTAAATGTGCAAGTCACAGAGCCTAGGGGCGCCTGCTGAGATCACCCTGTCCACAGGTAGTCCACGGCCTGGCGCTGGAAGCAGTCACGAGGGCACAGCAGGAACCAGTAGTTCCCGCCGCGACACCGATGGCAGCGGCCAGGAACACGAGTGCTCCCCGATGAGTCTCGACACGCATTCGACAGCGTACCCAAACCCTGCCGACGCCCTCGCGGTGTGTGAACGAACCTGAGTCTCTTGTCAGTGCCGTATGCAACACTGTCTCCCGGTTTTGATCAATGGGGGATCGATGGACGAGATAGGACAAGTAGTCGTTGCCGCTGGGCATCTGGCACTGAAACCGCGAGGCCGTCGGTGGGCCCATGCCTCCCTGTGTGTCCTGGACGCCGTCTTCTCTATCAACGCTCACTACGAGCGGCACACGGTCCCGACCTGCCACCGCTACGCGGGCTGGGCTGGCATCTCAGACCCGCTGTCAGGTAGTGCGCAACTCCCTGTCCGCGACGAACAACCGCTACAAAGCTTCGTTACGCACATCCAGACCCACGGCGAAGCGGCATTTTCTTCGGAGATCTTGCAGAACAAGCAGCGCACACGGGCAAACCGCGATGCTCCGCTGAAGGTGGCTGCTGCCCGTCAATACGCCGAGATCCTGGTATCCCACGGCATTACAACCCTCGCTGAAGCCAACGCGTCGCTCGCTGACTGGGACACGCTAAAGGCCGTTGAGCGTGACCTCGCGGGGGTTACCGGCCACGGCTCCGGCGCACGTCTCGCCTACCTGTGGATGCTCTTGGGGGACGACAGCCGCATCAAGCCGGACCGGATGGTTCTTCGATGGCTGCAAACAGTGCTGCAGCACACGGTGACCACGGCCCAAGCGATCGAACTCATCACTGAGGCTGCGGCACGCTTGAGGTGCACACCGTGGGAGCTGGACCACGCGATCTGGGAAAGCCAGCGGAAGGTCTGACCGCTCGACAGCCATTCGCGCCCCACTCCGGATGGCGTCTGCTTCAGCCGTCTGGGCTGGTCAGAGGGATGGGTAGGTCTCGAGAGCGGCTGCTCGCCCACCACCTGTCCGATGGGTGCGGGGCTAAATGCCCTGACCCCACGGTGGGTTGTCAGACCTCAGTGTCATGCTTGCTTCTGATGACCGCGTCGCTTCATGCGTCGGCCGCACCGACAACACGCGCACAATCTGACAGAAGGTACGCAAACCTCTGATGGACTCCGCCTTCACAGTTCTCGCCACTCCTGGACAGCTCACCGCTCACAAGGTCTACGAAGTCCTCCGTGACCACAATGGGGGCCCTCTGGAGTTTGACCGAATTCTCACGGAATTGGGTGACGGACAGATCGCCGGCAGCACCCTCGCGCAAGAGCAGCTGCTTGAAGCGTTGTTGAGGGATGACAGATTGCGTTCGGCGCGAGGATATCGACAGCGCTTTTCGATGTCCGGGAGGTCTATTCGCCTCCGCCCTCCCGGCAACCGAGCTGAGTTGGCCATTGAACAAGAAAATGAGCAAGTCAAGGAGCAGCTGCTGAAGCAGTTGCGAGAAGTTCCTCCGGAAGTTTTCGAGCACATTGTAGCTGATTTGTTCACTGCGATGAGATACGAAGACGTAAAGGTCACTAGAAGATCTAAGGATGGTGGCGTTGACGTCCGAGCCACTCTCGTAGCAGGCGGCGTTATGACAGTACCTACCGCCATCCAAGTGAAGCGCTGGTCGAAACCGGTAACCGTCAAGGAGGTTAGAGAACTCAGGGGCACGCTGAGGGCCGGTACGCAGGGGATCATCGTGACCACCGGAAAGTACACTAAAGATGCTCCCAAGGAGGCCCTGGATGATGCTCTCACTCCAATTCACCTGATCGATGGCCGGTTGTTGACTGATTTGCTAACTGAGCACGGTATTGGAGTCCAGGCGTCGCGTCTTTCCCTCCTTTCCCTCGACTTGGAGGCATTGGCAACTATTACAGGCAAGGCTGGGAGCCCTATTCAAGGAAGCCCCTCCCAACCGTCTCAAAATGCTCAGCCGCGCTACTACATCGAGAAGATGCCATCGGATCGAGGCAAGGATCTTTTGGACTGCATCGTCTCTATGACCGACCTTGCCGATGGTCAGCCGAGTTGGGATGACTACGTCGCCAAATTCCAGGAGCGGTTTCCTACGATTACGCGCTCCGATGAGGCGCGTCGACGGTCGCGTGTCCTGGTTTCCCTAGGTCTAGTGGATGTTGAGAATGATCACATGAACTTGACCCTGGCTGGTCGGAAATTGCTGGAATACCCGGATTCAAGCTTCCTCCTCGAGCTGTTTCTAAGTCGTATCGTGGGTGCCCGGGAAATCGAAGAACTGTCCAGGTCTCTCACAAGGGCGGATCTACGCAAAAAACTCCAGGATGGATCCCTAGCGGGGCTTACCCCTACTCAAGCGACACTGGTCGAGAAGTGGCTCAGTCACATAAAGAGGCCTGCCGCTTCCCGATAGCACACGCGGTGGCCAACGCGGCGGCGAGCGTCAGGTGCTGCACCCCTCGCGTTTGCTCATAGCCGGGCTACGTTTACCGTCGCAAGGGCTGGCCGGCGTGCGTGACAACCGTCCACTGCCAGACAGCCGCCTGCTGGCGCTTTGGGGGCATCTTTGTCGTTGCGTGGGTGTGCCGGTCCAATGTCTTCTACTCTGCTGATGGTGTCGTTACCTGGACGCAGGTGTCTGTTATGCAGCAAATCTGGGGTAGTGAGCGTCGCCGGACGGCGATTGGGCGGATGACGCTGTCGGTGCCCGCGCGTCAAGCGCTGGCGGACCGCCAGTTGGTACCTGAGCGGACGATCCTCGACTACGGCTGTGGCCGTGGTGACGATGTCAGAGCTTTGCAGCGACTGGACTGCCAGGTGGCTGGGTGGGATCCGTATTACCGCTCCGACACCCAGCTGGTCGCCAGCGACGTGGTGTTGCTGACCTACGTGTTGAACGTGATCGAGGATCCGGTAGAGCGTCGGCAGACCTTGGAGCAGGCGTGGGAGCTGACCTCGACGCTGCTGGTTGTCTCAGCCCGGCTGACGTGGGAGAAGTCAAAGGTCCACGGTCAGGAGTTCGGTGACGGCCTGCTCACGAGCCGGCAGACGTTCCAGCATCTTTATGCCGCGAGTGAGCTGCGGGAGTACGTGGAGCAGGTGACTGGCGCGCGGGTGGTGGCGGCTGCGCCCGGGGTCGTCTACGCGTTTCGGGACGAGGGCGCCCGTCTGAGCTATCTGGCGCAGCGGGTGATCCCGGATGCCGAGTGGCTTGCTTCCGAGGACACTGCCTCAGCGGTGAGTGCGGTGGTGGACTTCTTCGAGCGTAGGGGACGTCCGCCGCGGATTGAGGAGATGCCGCGGACCGTTGCGGAGCTCTTGGCTCACCTGCGGCCCGGCGACGTGAAGCGCCTGGTGCGGGATGGTGCTGATCCTGAGCGGGCCACTGCGGGGGCTA
The DNA here is from genome assembly GCF_040704085.1 of Streptomyces sp. NPDC047841. Classification (NCBI taxonomy): domain Bacteria; kingdom Bacillati; phylum Actinomycetota; class Actinomycetes; order Kitasatosporales; family Streptomycetaceae; genus Streptomyces; species Streptomyces sp. NPDC047841. The sequence continues at coordinate 130,937 of NZ_JBEYRP010000012.1, read as the reverse complement.
AGCGATCGACGTTGAACACGTTGCTCTACCTGGCGGTGGAGCTGTTCAACGGTCGCGGGCCGTTCGGGAGTCTGCCAGTGGGCTTGCAACAGGACGTGCGCACGTTCTTCAGTTCCTACAAGGAGGCGTGTCAGCGGGCTGACCGACTGTTGTTGAAGCTCCGCGACGACGGCTATGTGCGCAATGCCATGAACGCCTCCATTGCCGGCAAGGTGACACCAACGGCGCTGTACGTGCATCGACGCGCGCTGGAGCGGATCCCGACGGTGTTGCGCTTGTACGAGCACTGCGCATCGATCGCTGCCGGTCGCCCGGAGCAGTGGACCGTGGCCAAGCTCAAGCACCAAGGGCGAGCGGTCTCGTGGCTGGACTACCCGGACTTTGACAAAGACCCGCATCCGCGGATCCGGTCCTCCTACATGGTGGACCTGCAGACGCTTGAAGCTTCCCACCTCTCATACGAGAGCTCGGCCAACCGGCCGCTGCTGCACCGCAAGCACGAGTTTCTGGCACCAGATGATGCGGACGTGCCGCGATACCGCCGGTTGACCGAGTCTGAGATGCGGGTGGGGTTGTATGAACGGCCGCATCTGATCGGGACCGAGAACGGCTGGGAGGCCGAGCTCGTCAGGTGCGGCCGGCAGCTGCGCGGGCACCGGCTGGTGCGTCGCTCCGAGGCGTAGGGCTGGTCAACCTTCCTGAGGCTGCATGCTGGCGATGGTCTCGGCGAGCGGGAGGGGATCGAAATCGGCTGCCTGGGAAGGGAACCAGGAAAGACGCAGCCCGTTGGCAGCCACGGCGTCGTCCAGGCCCATTGCCTGAAGGACGTGACTGGGGGTGTAAGAGGCGCTGGTGCAGGCCGAGCCGGTGGCGATGGCGACCTGGTCTTTGAGGCGGACGATGAGTGCTTCGGCATTCAGCTCATCGAAGCTGACGTTGAGGATGTGGGGGACGCTGTGCTCGGGGTCTCCGTTGAGGCGGAAGCGCGTCGTGCTGAGCGCAGCAAGGATCCGCTCGCGCATCGCCTTCGCCTCCCGCTCCCACGTTTCCCGGCTCTCGGTGAAGATCTTTGCGGCCTCGCACAGGCCCATGATCAATGGAACAGCGAGGGTGCCGGGGCGCAGTTTGCGCTCCTGACCACCGCCGAACATGATCGGCTCCAGCGGCACCTTGTCCCATCCTCGCCGGCGGGTGATAAGAGCGCCGACGCCCTTCGGGGCGCCGATCTTGTGGCCGGAGATGCTGATCAGGTCGATGGGCGCCATCAGGTCGGCGGGGACTTTGCCGTAGCCCTGGGCGGCGTCGACGTGCAGATATGTGGGCGTGCCGCGCAGCTTCTCGGCGAGTTCGGCGACCGGCTGGATGACGCCGGTTTCGTTGTTGACGTGCATCAGCGACACGACCAGGGTGTCCGGGCGTAGCCGCTCCAGCACGGCGTCGGCGGTGATGCGGCCGCTGGGGCCGGGGGAGAGGAAGTCGACCTCGAAGCCGCGGGTGTCGCGTAGGTGTGTCAGCGGCTCCAGTACCGCCTTGTGCTCGATGGCGGAGGTGATGATGTGCTTGCGACCCGTGAGCTCGCCGTGCGGCGCCAGCCCGAGCAGAGCGATGTTGTTGGACTCCGTCGCCCCGCTGGTGAAGATCACTTCTTCCGTCTTGGCGCCTACGGTGCTGGCGATGAAGGAACGCGCCTGCTGCACCGCCTTCTTGGCGCGTGCACCGTACTCGTGGGTGCGGCTGCCGGCGTTGCCGAAGTCTTCGGTCATCCAGTGCAGCACCACCTCGGCGACCCGCGGGTCCACCCGTGTCGTCGCCGCCACATCCAGATACGCCACCACGGCGCTCACCCGCCTCTTTGCACGCTTCCATAACAGTCGTACGTCAAGTGGTTAACGTACACGCTGGGACCGCAGCGCATGAAGCCATCACCCCAGTACGTCAACATCGTCCTCGCGGTGCTTGTGCCTGTGTCGCTTCGCCGACTGCAGACGCATGGTCGAAGGAGTGGTACGTCATTCTGTGCACCTGAGTACGTCGAGACGAAAGCGACGTACGTTTCTCAGGACACGTACGCGCACGCTAGAGTGCACGGGTGCAGACTGAAGCGGCGAGCAAAGCTGCGGGGCGGGCTGTCTCGCGAGCGTCTGATGGCTTTGAGTACACCTTTCCTGCGATCCGCGGGGTGCAGGCGGGGCGGGAGTTCTATGCGTCGATGTGCCCACTGCGGCTCATCCCGAAGATCTTCCTCTTCGACGAAGATGATCTCTCCGCCGAGCTGAGAGCCCAGCGCGTCCTGAACAAGGGACGCCTGCCGGCGCTCGCCCGCTACATCCTGGACAACCCCGAGGACTACGTCTTCAGTGCCCTCACCGCCTCCGTGGACGGAGACATGGTCTTCGATAGCCAGGGAGCCGAAGGAGCCGCGCACCGTACCGGGCAGCTGCGCATCCCCATGGACGCACGCTTCCTCATCAACGACGGGCAGCACCGCCGCGCCGCCATCGAGCTGGCGTTGAAGGAAAACCCCGACCTGGGGGACGAGACCATCGCCGTGGTCTTCTTCCACGACACGGGACTTGCGCGCTCTCAGCAGATGTTCGCCGACCTCAACCGGCACGCCGTCCGTCCAGCGCGCTCCATCGGCGTCCTGTACGACCACCGGGACGTCAACGCACAGATCACCCGGACCCTCACCGAACGCTCGGCCATCTTCAAGGGCTTTGTGGAGATGGAAAAAAGCACCCTGTCCGCCCGCTCCCGCAAGCTGTTCACCCTCAGTGCCTTGTACTTCGGCAACCAAGCCCTGCTCCAGGGCCTCGAGCTGAAGCAGGACGAGGCGACTGGGCTGGCGCAGTCGTTCTGGGAGGCCATGGACGCGGCGCTGCCAGAATGGGCGATGGTGCGTGACAAGCAACTCTCCGCGCAAGAGATGCGCCGAGACTTCATTCACAGCCACGGCATCGCCCTGCATGCGCTGGGCCGTATCGGCAACTCGCTCCTGCGGGAGTCCACCAAGGCGACCGCGTGGAAGAAGCGTTTGGCTCCGCTAAAGCACGTGGACTGGAGCCGGGCCAACGCCGATTGGGAGGGGCGCGCCATCGTCGGTGGTCGCGTTTCCAAAAGCCACCAAAACGTGACACTTACCGTGAATTACCTGCGTAAGCATCTGGGCCTGGAGCTGAGCCCGGAAGAACAACGCGTGGAAGACGCATACCTGCGAGGCGAGGCATGACCACCATCCCCCTCAATCTCGGGCTCACCCCCGTACGCCGCAAGCCCTTCAACGGGCGTTCGCTGGACGAGGTCGTCACCGAGCTCACCGAGGAGATCCGCGAGCTCTACACTGCCGACCAGGTGCCCTGGGTTATCGGCTACAGCGGAGGCAAGGACTCCACCGCCGTCCTGCAGCTGGTGTGGATGGCCCTCGCGGACCTGCCCGCCGAGCAGCGCACCAAGGCCGTGCACGTCATCTCCACCGACACCCTCGTGGAGAACCCAGTCGTCGCCGCCTGGGTCTCCGCCTCCCTGGGCACCATGCAGGACGCGGCACAGGCACAGAGCCTGCCGATCGAACCACACCGCCTCACGCCGGAGATAAAGGACACCTTCTGGGTGAACCTCATCGGCCGCGGCTATCCTGCGCCACGCCCGAAGTTCCGCTGGTGCACCGAACGACTGAAGATCAAGCCGTCGAACAGCTTCATCCGCAGCGTGGTCGCTGCCCACGGCGAAGCGATCATGGTCCTGGGCATTCGCAAGGCAGAAAGCCAAGCCCGCGCCCGCGCCATGGAAAAGCACGAGAAGCGACGCGTGCGCGACCGCCTCTCACCCAACGCCAACCTGCCCAACTCCCTCGTCTACAGCCCCGTTGAGGACTGGACCAACGACGATGTGTGGGAGTTCCTGATGCAGAAGCCCAACCCCTGGGGCTACAACAATCAGGACCTGCTCACCATGTACCAGGGCGCCTCCGGGGACGGCGAATGCCCCCTCGTGGTCGACTCCACCACCCCCTCCTGCGGCTCCAGCCGCTTCGGCTGCTGGACCTGCACCCTCGTCGAGCAGGACAAGTCCATGTCCGCCATGATCCAGAATGACGAGGAGAAGGAGTGGATGCTCCCCCTGCTGGATCTGCGCAACAAGCTCGATGCCCCCTTCGGCCACTACCAGGAGGGCGACCCCGACCTCCCGCCCGGTCGCAAGGCACCCTTCCCGCGCCCCGACAAGCCGGCCCGTGACTTCCGCCGGATGAACGGCAAGGTGATGCTGTTCAACGACGGCGCCATCCACGGCCCCTATCTGCAGTCCTACCGCGAAGAGTGGCTCAAGGAGCTGCTCCAGGCGCAAACATGGATCCGTGCCCACGCCCCCGAGCACGTGCAGAACATCGAACTCATCACGCTTGAGGAACTCCATGAGATCCGCCGGATCTGGGTGTTCGACAAGCATGAGGTCGAGGACAGCCTGCCGCAGATCTATCAGGACGCCACCGGCGAGCCGTTCCCGGGCGGCCCGCTGGATGAGCAGCTTGTCATGGGCTCCGACGAGATGGATGTCCTCAAGCAGGTCTGCGACGGCGACGACCTGCACTACAACATGGTCCGCGAACTCCTTGCCGTCGAGCGGAAGTACCGCACCATGGCTCGCCGGTCCGGCCTCTTCCAGGCCCTTGAGCAAGCCGTGCAAAAGGGCTACTACGACAACCACGAAGACGCCGTGGAATTCGCAACGCGCAAGAAAAAGTGGCGTGACGACATCGCCGAGAACCTGACCTTCGACGACGAAAACGAACTCGATGCTCCTGCGTAAGATCACCCTCGAAGAATTCGGGGCCTACCGCGGCAAGCAGTCTCTTGATCTCACCCCCAAAAAGAACAAGCCGATCATCCTGATCGGCGGGTTGAACGGGTGCGGCAAGACGACCCTGCTCGACGCCATCCAGCTGGCGCTCTATGGCAACCGCGCCCGCTGCAGCGGCCGCGGCACCAAGGCTTACGACGCCTACCTGCGTGAGAGCATCAACCGCAAGGCCGACCCCACCCGCGGCTCTGCCATCACTCTCGAGTTCACCGTCATGACCGGCGGGCACGAGCACTACTACCGAGTCGTCCGCAGCTGGCACATCAGCGGCAAGACCCTCAAGGAATTCCTCAACGTCTACGTCGACGACACCTACGGCGCACGCGCAAAGACGCAACACAGCGTCACGCCCGAGGGTAAGTTCAATCGGCTGTTGAGTGAGGGCTGGGCCGACCACGTCGAATCCCTCCTCCCCCTGGAGATCGCCTCCCTGGCCTTCTTCGACGGTGAGAAGATCGAATCACTGGCCGACCCAGAACGGGCCGCCTCTGTCATCGAGTCCGCTGTCCACTCTCTCCTGGGCGTGAGCACCGTCCAGCAGCTGCGCAACGACCTGCTGGCCCTGCAGCGTCGCCAGAAGCTGTCCGACGAGGAACAGCACCTGCTGGACAACATCCGCGCCCAGGAAGCCGAACGCGAAGCGGTGCTCTCCCAGTACGACATCGCCCATCAGGAACTCGCCCACTCCCGCACCGAGCTCGGTAAGGCGCAGCGCAAGCTGGACAGCCTGGAGAAGGCGTTCGCCGACGAGGGCGGCGATCTGTTCACTAGGCGCATCGAGCTGGAGAACGACAAGAAGCAGACCGCCGCCCGCCTGGCCCAGGTGCGCGGCGAGCTGATCCAGCTCGCCGCGGGCCCGCTGCCCTTGCTGATGGCCCAACCGCTCCTGCAGGACGTGCGCCGGCAGGCCGAAAGGGAGCAGGAAGCCCAGCAATCGGCGCAGGTTCTGGAGGTACTCGAAGCGCGTGACCAGTGGTTGCTGGATCTGGTGCCCGACACCGTCCGTGCCGATGTGCTCAAGCAACTGGACGCCGACCGCGCCGAGCGTGCCGGCAAGACGCAGCTGCCGGTGGACCTACGCTTGCCGCACGACGCACTGGCCCAGCTCACCGTCTTGAATGAACTCCTGCAGCGGGACCAGGAGCGCTCACAGCAACTACTGCACAGCGCCGCAGAACTGACAGAACAACTCGACCAACTGGACCGACAGCTCGCCGGCGTCCCCGCCCAGGACAAGGTCGAAGCCCTGCAAGTCGCTCGGGACGAGCAGATCGTGGAAGTCGCCCGTAGCCAAGCCGCCTGCGACCGCGCCACGGCCAAGCTGGAGGACCTCAAGCGACGCCGCGAGCACGTCACCACCCTGCTCGAACGGGCCCACAAGGAGTTCGTCCGCACCAAGGTCAAAGCAGAAGAAGTCGAGCGGATCATCAAATACTCTGAAAAGGCCCGCGACACTCTCGACCGCTTCGGCTCGGCCCTCCTCAAGCGGCACATCAGCCGACTCGAAGTGGCCGTCCTGCAGAGCTTCAAGGTCCTCATGCGCAAGCAAGGACTCGTGCACGACCTGCGCATCGACACCGATAAGTTCACCCTCACCCTCGCTGATGCCGATGGTGAGCCCATCGACCCCGCGCGGCTGAGCGCCGGCGAGCGCCAGCTCCTGGCCGTCTCCCTGCTGTGGGGCCTGATGCGGGTCGCCGGCAACCGCCTGCCCAGCGTTATCGACACCCCCCTGGGCCGCCTCGACAGCCGTCACCGCGAGCACCTCGTCGACCGCTACTTCCCCAACGCCAGCGACCAGGTCCTCCTGCTGTCCACCGACGAGGAGATCGACGAGTACCTGCTGGGCCGCTTGAAGAAGTCCATCGCCCAGACCTACACCCTCGTCCACGACGACACCGAGTTCACCACCGCTGTCGTTGAAGGCTACTGGTGGAACGCAGGAGCACAGCATGCCGGTTGACAACGTCCGCCTGTCCCAGCCAGCCAAGGACCGGCTGATCTACCTCAAGCGCACCACCGGCATCACCCAGTGGAACGTACTGTGCCGCTGGGCGCTGCTGCTGTCCCTCAAAGACCCCTCGACTCCGCTGGTCAAGGACATCGTCACCGACTCCAACGTGGAGATGACCTGGAAGACCTTCGCCGGCCAGCATGGTGATGTCTATCTGGCCCTGCTCAAGCAGCGCTGCGCGGCGATTGGGCAGGAAGTCTCCGATGAGAACGTCGCTCGCATGCTGACCGTGCACCTGCACCGCGGCATCGGATATCTGGGCGCGGACAAGGCGATGGCCACCATCGAAGGAATGATTGGCGCCGTCGTGCCCGCCTGACGCGCCAACACCCGCCCTCGCGCCTGCCAGGGCGCACAATCCGCCCCGCCCTGGCACACAAATCCACCCTCAAAGAGAACACAGGCCCCTACGCCCCATGCTGTCGGGCATGCGACCCCTCGCATGCCCGACAGCTTCATGCTCGACGCACCGCAATTTTCCTACAACGTCAGCACCATCCCTCGCCAGCGCAGTCACCGCTGAGGGAGACGTTGCCTGAGCCAAGGACAGGGCGGCGACGCCACCAGGACGTGCAAGCTTCGGCGACTGCGTGAGCTGCCGGGCGCAGCAACCCCATGGCGAAGCGGAGATTGCGGGCGCTTAGCTCCTTTTCGGCCTCACAGTGCGACGTCGACTCCGCGCAGGCAGCGAGGCCTGTGCGCACATCACCCTCCGTTCCGCGCCACCTATTGGGATACAGGAGCCCCCCATGTGGTGGGAGCGGCGGCAACCCCCAGAGAGAACATGCCGGTACCCCCTTAGGGAGGGATCTCATCGAGGGGGAACCCCCAGCGGCGCTCTTCGCACTCCCCAGCGCCCGGTGCGCAGTATCTCCCGGTTCAGCCTCTGATGGGGATAGTGGTTGAATCGTGATATATCGAAGAGAGACGCCCACCAGTACGTTCCGCTACGATGCCGGGCGGAAAGTGGACGCCCCACCGCCACCTTCCGCTTGCCGAGACGCAAAGTGCGGGGCAGAGCGTGACGTTGCTCGCACTGGCTCGTCGCACCGCGACGGTGCGTCGCCTTCGGTGATTGGCACGCGCGAAAGGGCAGGACTCCATGCTGCAAGACCTTCGGCGCCGCACGCGGGCGGGTCGAGCCGCCGAGGGGGCGTGCTTGCCGTCTTCCGCACACCATGTACCCGGTGATGAAGGCAGCGCCGTAGGGGCGGCACCGGTCGGCCAGCAGTGTGCCCTCAGATTGTTCGCTGCCTCGCGAGTGCGGTCCGACCTCCGCGTGTGCAGCGGCCCGGCTGCCCAGGCCCAGCCCCAGCCCCGAACATGGCCTGCGCATGCTGGTGCGGTGCGGCAAGCACGGTCTACTGCCATCGCATTCTCGCCGTTGCCCCGAAGGAGGCGACAATCCATCCAGCATATCCGGGCCGACGGGATCCGGCTCCTGCCCCGTTAAGGGGCTCGGCGATGTAACGGACTATCGGCGGTCGGGGGGATTTACCGCATGCGAGGCACAAGAGCGATCTCTTCCTGCGAGAAATATCGCGAAGTCATCAAAATTGAAAGCCGGATTGTCGGCCCGCTGACCGGTCGCACAGGTGAATTGCGCATCCGATACGGCAGTGACGTAAGCATGGTGGGAGCGTAAAGTGGCGGCATTTCCAGCTGAGTCGTCGCAGCGTGTTGACACGTGGATTGATGTCTTCCCGTGGATCGAATATCTTGGTGCCTCAGACCTTATCGACCTCCAACGACTCGGGGGACCCGCTCAGTGGTGGGGTAAGGAAAGTCCGATGCAGACGGCGATGAGACGGGCTTCCATGGAAGAAGTCTTTGACCTGCTCGGGGGCATCCTATTGTCTAGCGGGAACCTCGTGAACGAAGACTGCAACACGCTCTTTCCGGCTTTGCCTGCCACCACTGTCATCGAAGACCTCGATATGGGAAACGTCGCAACATTGGCGGAGTTCGGGATTTTCACACTGAGTGATTTGCGGAGCAAGACACCGCATGATCTCAGTTTGCACCTTCCCCTGACGCAGGCTGAGGTAGCCACCCTACTGTGCGCTGTGATGCGTGTGGTCGCCCTGCCGGACGAGAGGTCACATGCCGTAGCAGTAACACGGTGGTTCAGTGAGCTGGACAGCGAAGAGCAAAATATCTTGCTCCTGCACCGATGTGCCGCAGAGCCCCAAGAATTGTCCACGCTGGCAACGCAGCACCGCATACCGTTGGAGCGCTTGCAAGAACTCTGTGACAAGCTACCCAGCCGCCTCGACGCTGCCATGGCAATATCCGACGCTTTGCGGGCAGCCGTGTCAGATTTCGACCATGTCACCTGTACGCCGACACCTGTTGTGCAGCTTCAGCAGCGCCGTCCGTGGCTGGGCGACTTCTTGCCGGACAGTGACGTGAGTTTCATATCGCTACTCTCCTCCCTGCGCCACGCCGAAGTGCAAGAAAAATGGATATGCCGCCCCACTGTGCGTGAGCAGGTGAAAAAGACACTAAACCTCCTTGATTTTGAAAAAGATGAGGTGATGTCGCTCTCCGTTGCCCGGAGGATATTGAGTCAACAGGGATGGGTTGCAGCATACATTGATGCCTGGCTCGCATTTTGCGAAATATCTTCCCACTCCGGTCAGCTGCACTTCGGCAGCGCGTCCATCGCACCCGAGCCCTGTGATCTTCCGCGACAGGATGCCCAGTCGGCGATAGGAGATCAGCCCCCAACTGCGAAGAATCTCGACGGAGCATCACAGCCCGGCACGCACGATCACGCCGGGGAGTCGAAGTCGCCTTCTTCGGTTGGCGGCATCCCAGCGCAGGCAGATGCCGTCGCTATTCGAGCATGGGCACGCAGCAACGGCTTTGCCATAGGAGAGCGCGGACGTATTTCGCGCGCTGTTCAAGAAGCCTATGCCGCGGCACTCGGCGACATGTCGCCTGCTGCATCCTCGCAAGAGACGCCACCACTGTCTCTCACCCGTGGTAATGATCCCTCCGGTTCAACAAATAACGCGCTTGCCGAGGAATTCACGACGCTTGCAGCTCTGATGAACCCCGACGAGCAGGGCGTGACATTCGGCTTCCTCTTGCGATTCGTAGAAGAGCTACCGCCGCAGGCACAGAATATTGTCAGCCGCATCCTCAACGCCACGCTGGGTGAAAATGGATGGATCGTGGGCACGGAAGAGGTCCCGCAGGTTGGCGACAGTGCCCCCGCACGGAAAACGCTTAAGCAGCGCGCTTGGGAGGTACTCCAGGTAGCGGACCATCCGCTATCGACCGGCGAACTCATCTCACGTATGGGCGACGCCGTAAATGAGCGGTCCTTGAAGGTACAGCTTGCCGCTGACCTACGTTTCACACGCAGCGATATCGACTCCTGGGCGCTCGCAGAATGGCAATTGCGCCCCTACACCAGTGTGCCCGCATTGGTAGACGAGGAAGTCGGTAAGGCAGGCGGCAGCATAGAAAGCGATCAGCTGGTGAAGCTGCTGACACAAGCCTTCTCGATTAAGGAATCAACGGTGCGGCAGGCAATGTCCACCCCGCCCTTCACTGTACGCGGGGGACGAGTGCGACGGCTCGCCGACCTTGAGAGCGAGAGGGAACAACGACACACGCATCAGACCGACAAGCCCACTGATGAAGCCGTGGGTGTTCAGCTCGCCCGGGATCTCGGATTGGACTTCTAGTGCACGCACTCAAAGCTCTCCGAGAAGCTGATCTTGGGGGAGAGTACCGTAGCGACCGCGGCAGCGTTGTCGATAACTTCTATGTGCCGGCCCTGCGGGCATCGACCGCCTATGACCGCGCTGTCGGCTACTTCACCGCCTCTGTCCTGGCTGTCATCGGCGAGGGCCTAGAAGAATTCACCCAGCGCGCCGGGAAAATGCGCATCGTGGCCTCGCCTTATCTCCTTGCCGAAGACATCGCTGAGATAGAAGCGGGCTACGAGCTCCGCGCCGTCATGGAGAAGGCCGCCCTTCGCGACCTGGAGCGTGCGGCGGAAGACGTCAGGGCGGTGCGCGGACTGGGCAAGCTCGGCGAGCTCATCGCCGAGGGGCACCTGGACATGAAGCTCGCCTACGTCACGGCCGGCAACCGGGTCGGCATGTATCACGAAAAGATCGGCGTCTTCCGAGACGACTACGACCTCGTCGCGTTTAAGGGCAGCGCAAATGAGACGCTGTCGGGCCTGGTGGGCAACTTCGAATCCATCGAGGTCTTCCGCAGCTGGGACGACCGAGACCGCGAACGGGCTTTGCGTATCAGCAAAGACTTCGACGACCTGTGGCATGACAAGACCCCCCTGCTGCGTGTCATGCCCTTCACCGACGCTGCCAAGCAGATCATCGAGCGCAGCAGCCGTGCTGCAGCCGACCCCAACGACGACGCAGCAATCCCCCCGTCCGGCGCACCGATCACTATCACCCGCGAAGACAGCACCGGCATGCTGACTATCCCTCCGCAGCTGCAAGTGCGCGACTACCAAAAGAGGGCCGTCACCCAGTGGTTCGCCCAGCAGGGCCGCGGCATCCTGCGCATGGCGACCGGCACCGGCAAGACCCTCACCGCCCTGTCCGCCGCCGCCCAGGTGACCAAGATGCTCCACAGGGCCGGCGAACCACTGCTCACCGTCGTGATCGCCCCCTACCAGCACCTGGTCGACCAGTGGGCGAAAGACATCACGTGGTTCGGGGTGCACCCACTGCGGGCCTACGAGTCGACCGCTTCATGGTTCCCTCACGCCTCCCAAATGCTGGATGCGCTGGCGCTGCACACCACCCGTGGCGGCGTCATCATCACCACGAACAAGACTTTCGGCGAGACCGCCTTTCAAAGCATCCTCCAGCGCTACCGCGGCCAGCTCCTCCTCATCGCCGACGAGGCACACAACCTTGGCGCCCGACGCATCCGCTCCAAGCTGCCCGACAGCGCACGGTTTCGCCTCGGACTGTCGGCCACCCCGGAACGCTGGTTCGACGACGAAGGCACCGCCGCACTCACCGATTACTTCGGTCCGGTGGTCTTCGAGCTTGGCCTCGGCGACGCCATCAAAGCGGGCGCACTGTGCCGCTACACCTATAAGCCCGTGATCGTGGAACTGGAGGCCGACGAGACCGACCTCTACGTAGAGATCACCGAAAAGATCGGCAAGCTGTTTGCGATGCAGCAGTTCTCCGAACAAGCCGACGACAACAGCCCCCTAGGCCACTTGCTGCGCAAACGGGCCAACCTACTCGGCCACGCCCGCGCAAAACTCCCGGCACTGCGACGGCAGATCAGCCGGCGCAGCGAGGAGTGGTATCAGCTGCTGTACTGCGCAGAGGGGCACCACCCCCTGTCCTACGAAGACGGTGCCGCGACAGAACCAGCGCAGATTGATCAAGTACTGGACCTCGTCGGCAACCAGCTGCAGATGCCCGCCGCTCGCTACACCGCCGAGACCAAACGACCCGTACGTCGCGAGGTTCTGCAGCGGTTCGCCGACCGCAAGCTGCAAGTCATCGCCTCCATGCGCTGCCTGGACGAAGGCGTCGACGTGCCCGCCGCCCGCACCGCATACCTGCTGGCCAGCTCCTCCAACCCCCGGCAGTTCATCCAACGCCGCGGCCGAGTGCTGCGACAGGCACCAGGCAAGACCATGGCCGACATCGTTGACTTCATCGTGGTCCCCCCAGCCAACATGCCGGACCTGCAGGACCGCACCGAGCGCGGCATGGTGGCCCGCGAGCTGGCCCGGGTGACGGAGTTTGCACAACTAGCGGACAACGAGGCCGAAACCCTCGACATGCTTCGTCCGCTACGCCTGCGTTATGGCCTGCTCGATATTTGATCCACAGCATCACCCAAGGGAGTAGCCGTGAACGATAAGAAAACTGCGCAGGACGCGTTGAATCAGCTGTCGCCCCAGGGAGTCAAACTCGCGAAGCGCGTCATGGAATTGGAGCGTGAAAACTTGCACATTAGAAGTTCCACCACCGTGGTCACCGAAATTGTGGCGGCCGTGAAGGGACTGATCAAGTGAAGCTCCTGAGGCTGACGCTGGATAACTGGCGCGCGTTCTATGGCCGTCAGACGCTGAATTTGGCCGTCGACGACAGTAAGCCGGCGGTGCTGATATTCGGTAACAACGGTGCGGGAAAGACTACCCTCCTCAACGCCTTCGGCTGGGCGTTGTATGGCAAGTTTTCCGCCGACGTCGAGCAGCAGCACCGGGTCATCCACGACCAAAAATGGGCGGAGACACAGCACGGCACTCCTGTCAGCGCATCGGTGGAATTGAAATTCGAACACGCAGGAGTGATTTTCACCGCTCTGCGCGAAGTGGCCACCATCAAGAATGCTGACGAACAAACCCTCGTACCGCCCAAGCTCACCTTGAACGAGATCAAAAACGGTGAGAGCAAACCCGTTCCCAACGGCCAAGACCGCATCGAAAAAATTCTCCCCGAAGGGCTGCGCCGCTTCTTCTTCTTCAACGGTGAGCGCATGGAGAAGATGTTCATCGGTGAAGAAAACAACGACGAGGTCAAACGCGCCATCAAGACGATGATGGATATTGAACCGATGGAGCGGGCGATCACCGAGCACCTCCCCGCAGCTGCACGACGCCTCGCCAAGGAGATCGACAAGGGTGGCGACAAGCGCCTCCAGCAGCTGCGTGATCAACAGGAAAGCCTCGAGCAGCAGCGCGATGATGCTGGCCGCCGCGCAAGGAAAGTCTCCGCTGATATCAGCAGCTACGAGAGCGAAGTTCGAGAGATGGAACGCGCGCTGCGCAGCCACTCGGAGTCCAAACCTCTGCAAAATGCCCGCAAGAAGCTCGAATGGAAAATCAACGAAATGGGCGGGCAGCTGCAGGACCGATATGCGCGCAAACGGGAAGTTCTTTCAAAGGCAGGTTTCCTCGCCTTCACCTCGCACGTCGACGAAACCGTCATTGGGCTAGCAGAAGCCATGCGGGAGCGCCGCCAACTACCCGCCGGCATCCAACGCGACTTTATCGACGGTCTCCTCGACGAAGGGACGTGCATGTGCGGCACCCCCGTCCCACAGGGGAGCGCGGCATATCGAGAGCTGGACAAACGCCGTTACAACGCCGGTCTCGCTGATGTGGAAGCCCGGTGGATGTATGTCAGTGGACAGATGAAGCACCTGAGCGAGGCACGCCAAAAGCTTCTCGATGACCTGAAGCAGGCAACATTCGAGATTGAAAAGTGCCAGGAGGAGATCAAGCGCCTGGAGGAAGAGAAGAGTGAGATCGACCGCCAACTTCAGGGCGTGAATATCGAAGACGTACAGCGTCTTGAACAACGGCGCAAGGAGTACGACGAAAAGCGGATCGATGGGCTCGCTGAGCACCGGAGGTTGGAAGAGCGCCGGGTTGAGTTCGAAGCCGAAATCGAGAAGCTGAAGCGGCTCTTTAGGTCCGCGCAGGCGGCGGACGAGGCGTCTCGCAAGGTGCAGCGGCAGGTCAATCTTGTCAACGAGGTGCTGGACACCTTCCGCGAGGCACTGGAACTTAAGACCGAAGAAGTTCGCGAACAGCTCGATGCGAAGCTCAAGGAGGTCTTCTCACGGATCTTCATCAAGTCCTACGAGCCTGAACTGACCGACTCGTTCGAGCTGTTGCTGAAGTCGCCCGCGGGCATCGCTATCCGCAGCACGGGCGAAAACCAGGTCCTAGGCCTGTCCTTTGTCGGTGCTGTCTCGGAGATCGCCAAGAAGATCCATCAACGCAGGGCCAAAGACAGAAAAGACATCATCGGCGAGGGAGGCATCTACCCGGTCGTCATGGATGCCCCCTTCGGCAGCCTGGACTTCACCTACCAGGAAGAAATTTCCCGAGCACTGCCGAAGCTCACGTCTCAGATCGTCACACTCCTGTCGAACTCCCAGGCAAGCGGCAAAGTTATGGATAACCTCCAAGGAGCGGCCACCCGCATGTATGTTCTGCGCACAGTGACCCCCAACACCGATGCCGCGCAAGAGACCATCGAAATCAACAACCGGGCCGTCCCCTACGTCACGCACGGCGAATTCGAGCACACTGTCTTGGAAGAGGTAGCCTTCTGATGGCATTCGAAGACCGCTTCCGCAGGCCAGCTGCCCACGAGGAGCTCATCTCGGCACTGGCCGGCAAAGAAGGCCCCTTTAACGCAATGGTGGACGTGCTCATGTTCGCCGCTGTGCTGGGTCGCAACAAGGAGAAGCGCAAGCCCTTCGACAAAGCTGGCGAGCCCATCCGCCTGGCGCTGATCGAAGGCCGCCAATACGGCGATGTACTCATAGACATGATCGCAGTGGCCGAGGAACCGGACGACCCGAAGATCCTCGCCGACGAGCGCCAGCCAGATCGGGTCAAGATCTTCGAAGAGTATGCCAACGGCGGGCTGAACTATATCCAAGGCGAGATCAACGCCAGTGGTGGGCACGACTACGTTTCCGTCATCAGCAGCCTGGTCATGGCTGCGCTCACCGCGCCCGACGAGCGGCAAAACGACGTCTCCTCCGAGCTGATGCAAGCCGTAGACCTGGACTGGTAACAGCCACATAGGCGCCCGGCACAGCGCTGCAGCTGCTGTGCCGGGCTTGTCCACCAGCCGAGTCCTACCTATGCCAAATTTCCCTGAACCCTGTGTTGAGGGAGTTCCGGCGGGATTGCTGTACGGATAGAATGACGTTCCGTCAGGGAACGGAACACATATGGTCGACAGCCGCTCTAGCACAAGCCGCATCACCAGGGACTGCTATCAAGTAGCTGGAAGCGAACCTCGCTTCCAGGTGATGCACTTAGCGTTTTACAGCTGCTGATCTGCAAGGGGGAGGAAAACACCGTGGTGACGATTCGTCGTTCGTACGACGCTTTTCGTACATTTCAGACTTCAGACAGTAAGCCACTGATTCTCTTCTCTGCTCCCGCCGTGGAGATCGAGAAGTGGTCAGGTGTTCCCGAACGGCGACGCCTCGCCGGAGAGGAGACCGCAGGATTCCAACGTGAACAGGACGCTAGTCGGGTCCGAGAACTAGCAACGTTTTTTAATGACCGTAACGTAGCTCAAAATCCGCTGCTTGGAGCCTTGCAAGATGAAACGAAGGTGAATTTTAAAGAGAAGACCCCGGGCTCCCCTTTTGGACAGCTCGAGATCGAGTACGAAGACTACTCGAAAGTCACACTCCTTAACTTGCTGCAGAGACTGACTAAAAAACTTGAAGAGCGTGTCAGCGCACTCAATGAAACCCTCGTTGACGAGGAAAAAGTGGCTCTGCTGCTCGAGCGGGAATCTCAGCGAGCAGAGCCGTCGACTGTCGCAGATGACGAACAGTCGGAAGACGTGTCTAGCGACGATATGAACGAGATAATTGCGGACAATGAAGGCGGTGATGTAAACGCGGCATTGCTCGCCGAAGAAACGCATCTAGTCGACTTCTACGTAGAGCTTAAGGCGCGGATGCGTGTTCTGCAGCATCTAGGGGTTGACGATGCCGATGAGAATTAGGGCTTCAGTAAGGCTGCGCTGTTGGGATATCTTAAGCCCGTCGTCCTCGTCGATGGGCAACACAGGCTCAGAGGAGCCGTCCTGTCTGCTCAACAACTGGCGGAGACCCCGGCGGCCGAGGAAGCGGTTATGGAATCGGTCGAAGCGGGTCTGGATCCTGACGAGGCGGTGAGGCAGGTGCTGCTGGAAAGGAGTCGCCACCTTCCCATCTCACTTCTCATGGACAGCAGTCCAAGCGAGCATGTGTTTCAGTTCGTGGTCGTCAACCAGAAAGCAGTACTCATGGGGCCGGCCCTGCTGGGAACGATCATCTCGACTAGTCTCGGTCGGGAAGAGTTGCAATCAGTCCGGGAGCGACTCAAGGGAGCAGGGATCCGACTCGAGGACTCCCAGGCCATTGCTTATCTAACTCGTGCCGAGGACAGTCCGTTTTGCGGGCTTGTACAGACCGGTGTCGGCGGGGACCGGCCGGACCTACTCAAGTGGAGCGTGTTGCAAAGCCTGGTCACTATTTTCCGCAAACTGCAGGGCGGCCGTCCCTACCATGAAAGGACGGACTACGCTCGTGCTTGGCGGTTGGAGTACTTCCCTAACTGCGGACTGGCCTCGGGAGACACACTGGACGAGAAATTGGCCGACTGGTCACGCCCAGATGGACCCTGGAGAGAGATTTTTGTTCGTTTCTACACCCACGTGCGTGACTATTTTGGGGACATGCAGGATCTGGACACCTACAATGCGTGGGGGAGCACCACGGCCAGTAACCTCTTTAACAAAATCTCGCTTACTATCCTTGCGTGCGACTATTTCGACTTTATTTATACTCAAGGTGAAGCCCTGGAGACCATGGATGAATTCGATCGCACCTTGCAGCAGTGGCTGAAGGACGGCCGTGTAAGCCGCTCCTACTTCGCTCGCGACTGGCGTCTCGAAAAAGTCAAAAAAGACCAAGTAATCGTGAAGAAACTCTGGTCTCAAAACTGGCATGAGTATCGAAAAGTTCCGGCCAATGGTCTTCCTAGGAAGTTTAAGCCGTAGCCGATGGATACTCAACCGATCGAAAATTTCTACAGGACGCTAGACGGGGCGCTCAGTAGCAGGTGGTCGGAGAGCCACCTCAGGGAAGTCGCCGAACTGAACGCCCCTTCGGGGCTCCTGGGAAAGAACGAATGGATTCTGCGCGCTGACTACTCGATGACAGTCGGCCGCTGGTTTATAGAAGGGCTCGTCGATCTCGGAAGATATGCTCGCAACACACAAAACATTGGGTATCTGTTTCGTGAAATATCGCAACGCTTGCAGGAAATGGACCCGCAGGCTCCACGGGATGAACTTAACCAGATAGCTCGCCGGCTCACATCTTTCGCGTGGCGTGATATCAAAGCAAGGAGAGGTGCGGGTCGCGAGCGTATTGATGACGCTTTGCGCAATGCTGTTTGGTTCAAGAACGATCCCGTGCAACGTTGTTACTTGTGCGGATACAAGTTTTGCCCGCAAGCACGAGATCTTTTCCTGCGTCGAACGAAAGACCAGGTCGAACCGCACAAACTAGTCGACTTCACGCGGCCGCGTGGTGTTAAATCCAGACACCTTAGAGTCGAATTGGACCACGTCATCCCGGTAGCCGAGGGCGGGACCACAGATGAGGACAATCTCAAGCTAGCGTGCGGCTGGTGCAACAATGTTAAGAGCAGTTTGTGGAGCGTCTACGACGCCAAAGCGTGGTCGATCGGCGTGATCGATCATCCGTCACTCGGGGTTATATCGGTCCCTCAACCTTTCTGGACACTGCGTGTAGTTGCTACACGGGCACGCTGCGAAGCTCCAGTAGGTTGTGGTGCACGGCTGACCGGCCACGAACTCTTCGCCGCTCCACGCAATATCGCAGGTGCCCTAACACCCACCAACCTTATGGTGGTCTGCCGAGAACACGATCCGTGGGCTGGACATCGCCTCGTCAGCCCAAGATTGCTACCGGGGCGGAAATAGTAAGTCACCCCTGCGTGGAGACCATGGTGCGTCGCAAGCTCCGCAGGCACGCGAGCATCGTATACAGGGCTAATGAACGGCGCAGCATCTGACGAGAAAAGAATTGAACGGTGCCGAGCCACGTCGCGATTCAGCTTACGAATCTTGGCCACGCGAGGTCGACGGAGCGGGTTTGGTTGGTGATGCAACGACCGAGTCAATGCTGTGGCTGGCCTTCCACCAGTGGGGGCGGCATCTGGTCCCAGAGCCCGTCTGTGCCTCAGCCAACGAAAGTCAACCACGGCGGCGGGTACGCCGACCGATCAGGTGTGCGTGTGTCTCGCTGCAGCCCCACTGTCCTCAATCGGGCTGCTAGCTTTGTGGTCTCGGGCTGAGTCAAGTTGGCTGTGCGATGGGCGGAGAGGAGCGAAGGCTCGGCCGTTGCGCAGGAGGGCCCACAACACGCTGGTGAGGCGTCGTGCGAGGACGGTGACGCCCTCGACGTGCGTGCAGGTCGCCACGTTCTTTAGGTAGTACTTCCGGTGCGGCGTGAATTCCCGCCGTCGCCGCGGGACACCCCGTCGCCAGCTCCGTAAACAGCGATACTTTCAGGGTATGTCAGTCAGCGACCAGGGCGCCCCGAATGATGGGTCGGCCATTCCGGCCAAGCCATGGTCGGCAAGGTGCTGCAAAGTCACGTCTGGCATCCGGCCCTCCAGGGCCACCGAACAACTTACGGAGCTGCTTTGGGGTGAGTGATCACGGCCCGTAAGGTTGGGGCACGTCGTGCAGGTAGTGGACCTGCCCGGTAAAGCACGACGTTAGGGCCGTGATCTCCGAGGCTCGCGCAAAAGTGGCTCCGTAAGCTGTGGAGCCGACCGTCCCAGCCAGGAAGTACCCCTTCTCTGATGTCACGCGGCTGATTGCTGTGCGCGCGGCCCGGGCGCCGGCCGGGCTGGAGCGGGGCGGAGACAGGAGCGCAGGCCCGGCCGGGGGCCGGGCCTGCGCGCGGGGAGCGGAGCGAGCCGCCTTGAACCCGTAAAGAAGGTTGTAACTCAGTCGTCGGCAGGGATGCCCCACAAGGGCGCCGCGTACTGATCTGGGCGGCTGCTGATGAGGAGTTGGCGCAGCTCGCTGCGGTGAGAGCCGCTGAGGTTCAGGGCTTCGGTGATGTGGCGGAAGGTCGTGTGGGTGACTCCGCGGGCTTGGGCCTCACGCTGGAACTGGTCGAGCCGGGACAGTACGTCGTCAGGGTCGAGCTTCGTCGGTGGTTGGTCGGTGAGCCATGCCGCCTTGTTGCGCTCGTAGTCGATTTCTGAGAAGCCACAGATCTCGCGGCTGTACGCCTCGGCCTCGTCCAGGGTGGCCGTCGTCATGATGGCGCGAGCCAGGGTGTTGCGGCTGATGGCTTCGTCCAAGTCGACTTCGTGAACAGTAGGCCCCTCGTTGGTGAGGGGTACGGCGAAACCGGCGTGCCGGATCTCGCAGATGCCGCGGGCTCCTCGGGCCGTCGCCGCGAGCATCGCTGTGGCCTCTGAGGGGTGCCACTCCAGGACGCTGCCGACCGACTCCACGTCCTGTGCTGTGAAGCTGTGGACGAGGGGGCCGAAAAGGGGGCGCAAGTCGTCGGGTGAGACTTCCCCATCCAGTCCCGGGCCTGCGACCAGCAAGCGAATCGGGGCGTTGACCTGGCAGCACGCAGCGAGGGTGAGGGCGTCGGCGAGCGGGCTCTTGAGGGTGGGCTCGTCGCCCTGGGCGAGGATGTCGCCGCCCACGTCCAGCAGATCGATCGAGACGGGGACCAGGTGGTCGATCAGCTCTTCGAGCTGGCGTGTGACGCCCTCGGCGCCATGGTGCGGGTCGAGCAGGGCGATGTTGTGCGGGAGCTCCGCCGCGAGTCGGGGGAGTGTGGAGCCTGCCGGTGCGATCGGCTCGGCCGTGGCCGGCACCGACCAGACGGAGCGAGTGACCGGCTCGAGCCCCGTGAAGTTGTCCGCTCCTCGCGGGCCCGGGATCGGGTCGATCAGGAGACGGTCCCAGGCGTAGGTGAGGATCACCGCCTGGTCGTCGTCGCCGTACAGGGCGGCGTGAAGCATTGCGGCGGCGACTGCGTCGCCACCTCCTCCTGCTGCGACGATCAACCGCGTCATGTGCTCAACATTACGGGTTGAGGGCCTAGCCACTCACCCTATAGTGGCCAGAGGCCATAGCCACTTGGACGAGGAGGGCACATGCCGCAGATCGAGGAGGCTCAACCGAAGTATCTCCAGATCGCCCACTACATTCGCGATCAGATCCTTCGAGGCGACCTACGGGCAGGGGACGAGGTTCCCTCGGAACGGCAGCTGGCTGCCGACTGGAAGGTGTCCCGGCCCACCGCGGCTCGGTCGCTGGAGGCGTTGAGCCATCAGGGGCTTGTCGAGAAGCGCCAGGGTTCGGGTACTTACGTACGCAGTCTCGAAGTGAACCGGCGGGCGCGAGAGTTGTACGGCCGTGCTCGCCAGACCGGGAAGATCTACACCCCCGGCGAGTACGCGGTCATCACGTCCGCCGGCTGGATGGACGCGCCCGATCACGTCGCCGAGGCCCTGGGGCTGACGAAGGACCGTCGGGCAGTGCACCGCCGACGAGTGACCAACAACCAGGACGGTCCGATCACCCTGTCCACTTCCTGGTTCGCGCCTGACGTCGGTCAGCGTGCGCCCAAGCTCATGGAGCCTGAGCGCATCCAGGAGGGGACGCTGATGTACGTCGAGACGATGACAGGGCGCAAGGGCAGTTACGCCGAGGACCGTATGTGCGCTCGGAGTGCCACCGACGAGGAGGCATCGGACCTACAACTGGACGCTAGTTCGGCCGTGTTGGTCGTCCACCACGTGGTCTATGACCTCCAGGACCGGCCGCTGGAGTTCGCCGAGGCCACCTATCCGCCGCGCCGCTGGGCGTTCGAGCAGGGCTACCCCCTCACCTGATTGCAGGTCACTTCGCGCGAACGGCTTGCGCGGCCAAAGTGGCTAATGCCGCCATCCAGTAAGTGGCTAAGGCCACTTACGAGAAGGGGGCACGGCGTGACGAGTCGGCGGCCCGATCAGGGCACGCGCTTAGCTTGCCGGGGATGCCGGGGGCGCGGCTGGAAACGCGTCGGTTCACGCACGGCGGTGGCTGTGGCCACGGCCGATGACCGGACTCGTGCCACATCGAAGCGGCGCTGCCTCGACTGCGATGGTAGCGGCAAGGAGTGAGCGCGGATGACCTACATGATCGACCGCTATCCCTGCGAGGACTCGCCGCGGCTGGGGGCGATGACCTTGCAGCCGACTCCGGAGTCCGTACCCAGGGCTCGGCGCTGGTTCCGCAAGTTCATCGCCCCGTACAACCCGCTCTGCTCGGTGGACGACTGCACGCTGATGATCTCGGAGCTGGTGACCAACGCGATCCGCTACGGACGGTCGGACGAGGAGTGGCTCGTACGTGTGGAGTGGTTCCGGCAGGGGGCCTCGCTGCGGGTGGAGGTGCACAACCCCGGATTCCCGGCGAATGTGCGTCTCCGCCGGCCGGACGCGGACGACGCGCACGGGCGCGGCCTGCTCCTGGTCGACTCCATCGCCGAGTCCTGGCACTCCGGACCGAGCCGCTTCGGAGGAACGGTCGTCTCCTTCGTGATGGCCGATGCCTGGCCCTCATGAGCCAGACCTGCCCCACTTCTACTGCCGCACGGGCATAGTCGCTAGTCTGGTTGACTGGTTGACTTGGCCAATTTCGACAGGCGGCGGCGTTCATGGCGTATGAAGTGGAGGCACCCAAGTACGTGCGCCTCGCGCAGACGATCCAACGTCGTATCGAGGACGGCACGTACGCGCCTGGCACACGGGTTCCCAGTGAGAATCAGTTGGTGCAGGCGTTCGGGATGTCTCGTCCCACGGTCGTGCGAGCGCTGGAGCTGCTGAAGCGGGACGGCTGGCTGGAGTCCCGGCAGGGGTACGGGACGATCGTGCGCGGACGTCCCGCGGTCGTCGAGAGTAAGGATCGGCGCGGTCTCGACGCCCTGACACGCGACGAGTCGCAGACCCATGGGCGCCTGGTCGACGTCGGGGAAGTGGCAGTCCCGCCGCGTGTGGCCTCGGCTCTTGGGCTGCCCAAGAGTGCCAAGGTGCTCCGTCGTCGGCTCCTGGTCGAAGAGGGCGGCGAAGCGGTCGAGCTGGTCTCGTCGTATTTCCCCGCCGGCCTGGTCGACGGGACCGATCTGGCCAGCGGTGACACGTTGGCGTCCGGCGTGCGGGAGCACCTGGAGACGCGTAAGAAGGTTCGCTTCGACCATGTCACGGAGCGGGTGTCCGCCCGGCTGCCCGACGCTGCCGAAGCTGAGTTGCTGGGACTCCCGGACGGCGTCCCCGTCCTGAGCGTCCTTGTCATCGCCTGCGATGCCTCCGGCCAGGCGCTGCAGGTCTCTGACGTGCTCCTGCCTGCCGATGGGCAGGAACTGGAAGACACCTACCGCTTGAACTGAGCTGCCTGACGTCCCCTCAATTCGCCCTCACAATCAGCTTGACAAGTCAACTTGGCATCCCTAACTTCGAGCTTGCTAAGTCAACTTGTCAGGTGGCAGTTGACCGACTCAGAAGGAGACACCTCTGTGCGTGTGATCCGCGTTGACGCCTCGACCGCAACGATCCTGCTGACCGAAGCGCCGGCACCGAAGGTGCGTGACCGGCAGACCGGTGAAATCGCCAAGGACGCCGTTAGTGGTGAGGCCCTGATGACCGTCGGCGTCGTCTACATCGACGAGGGCGAGTCGTCGCTGATCCAGGTCACCATCCCCGCAAGCGGGGTGTCGGAGGGGCTGACCGTCGGCGCTCCGGTCGCCCTGGCGGGGTTGGTGGCCCGGCCCTGGGAAAGCGTGTTCAACGGGCAGCAGCGGCACGGCATCGCCTACCGGGCCACTGCCGTTGCCCCCGGTGCCTTCCCGATGGCTCAGGCGGGCTGATCGTCGTGACGGACGTGGTGACGGTGGCCGAGCTGGGTGGGTCGCTCGCCGCGATAGGCGGTGCGGCCTACGTCCGGCACGCTCACCCTGCGGCGTACTGGTCCACGGTCGGGCTGCCGCTGTCGGTGGCCCGCCTGCTGGCCTCGTACTCCTCGACCATGAATGCCTGCGGCCTGACCGTCGAGCCGCCGCGGTGGCGGGCCCTGGCCGTCCGGGCCACCACCCGGCGGGAGGTCCGGCCGGTCCCGCCCCGCCGGGGGCTCATCCGGCCCACATCGACCGGCCTGCGCATGCGACTGCGCCTGGCTCCCGGACAGGAGCCGGCGGACGTGGCGGCCTCGGCCGAACGGCTTCGGCACGCCTGGGGCGTCCACGCCGTGCACGTCCGGGACATCAAGCCCGGAGTCGTCGAACTGCGGCTCGTCGGCTTCGACGTCCTCCGGAAGGTGCGGATGCCCCGCGGCCGTACGGGCCCAGGACTGCTCCAAGTGCCGGTGGCCCTGCGGGAGGACGCGACTCCGTACGTCCGTGACTACCGCGCCGTACCGCATGAACTGGTCCTCGGCGCCACGCTCTCGGGCAAGTCCATGTACCTGCGGAACCTGCTCGCCGGACTGGCCACTCAGCCGGTCGTCCTGGTCGGCATCGACTGCAAGCGCGGTGTCGAACTGGCGCCGTTCGCCGCCCGACTGTCGGCGCTGGCGACCGACCCTGACCAGGCGGCCGAGCTGCTGCCGGTGCTCGTGAAGGAAATGGAGGAACGATACGACCTGATCAAGGCCCGGCAGGGCATCGCCCCGGGCACCCCGGACGAACTGATCACCTCCGACATCTGGGGACTGCCAGACACCGACCGTCCGGCGCCCATCGTGCTGTTCGTCGACGAGGTGGCAGAACTCTTCCTCGTCGCCACGCGGAAGGAAGAGGAACGGCGCGACGAGATGGTGACCCACCTCATCCGTCTCGCCCAACTCGGCCGCGCGGCCGGCATCTACCTGGAGGTCTGCGGACAGCGCTTCGGCGCCGAGCTGGGCAAGGGCGCGACCATGCTCCGCGCACAGCTCACCGGCCGCGTCTGCCACCGGGTCAATGATGAGGCGTCGGCCAAGATGGCGCTCGGGGACATCGCGCCGGAAGCCGTCTGGGCCGCGTGCTCGATCGCCTCCGAGCGGCCCGGCCTGGCCGTCGTCGGCGACACCTCAGGCGGCTGGTCCCGCATCCGCACCCCGAACCTTTCCCTCGCCGACGCTGCGGCCACCTGCCGCGCTGCAGCACACTGCGCCCCCGACGTACCGGCCCTCTCGCCCTTCCGGCCCTCCTCACCGCCCGTGCAACTGGGGAAGTCCGCCGAATCGCCGAGTTGCCCTCATCCGGTCACCGAGTAACCACACTTCCACCTCCACGGCCGGCGCGGCCGTCACGCGTCAAGTCCTTACCCCGTCATGCCCAACGGAAGGAAGCACCGCCATGTGTCCCGACTGCGAGGACTTCACCCGGACCGTCTTCTTACTGGGCCAACTCGCCCTCTACGCCGAAACGTCGGGTGTCGACGAGGAGTTCGTCGAAGCCGTGGCTCCGTCCCTGGCCGTGTCCCTTCCGGAGCCGCCGCCTGGCGTCTTCCCGCTCGGCTATGACCCCGACGGCGGCCCGAACTACCCCAGCGAGTCGTCCTGATGGCTCGGCCCGCTCTCCGCGTGGACGCGGTCCTGGTCCAAGCCGTCATCGCCGGGGCCCTGTCCTTCGCCCACCTGCACGACCTCGCCGCCGCTGCGGGACAGTCCGGGTGGAAGGCGTGGGCCTACCCCGTCTCCGTCGACCTGCTCCTCGTCGCCGCCTGGCACCGACTCCGCAACGGCGGATCGAAGTCGGCCGCCTGGTGCTGGTTCGTCATCGCCCTGATTGCCTCCCTCGGCGCGAACGTCGCGACCGCCGGCCTCCTCGACCTGGACGACGTACCGACCTGGCTGCGCATCCTCGTCGCCGGATGGCCCGCGGTCGCCTTCCTTGGCGGAACCCTGCTCGCTCACGGCTCACGCACACAGGCACCCGAGCCGTCACGGGAACCGGTCCCGGCGGACAACGGCGATCCCGAGGCTTCGGATCCGGCTCCCGAGTTGCCCCCGGCCTCCGTCCCCGTCCCTGCTCCTGCGCCCGTTCCCCCTGCACTCGTCGCTCTCGCTCGCAAGGTGGCCGACGAACACCGGGCCCGGACCGGAACAGCCATCGACACCTCGACCTTGCGGGCCCGCCTCGGCGTCCCGCTGCCGCTCGCCGAAGCCATCACCACCCACCACCTCACCTGACCCGGAGGACATCCCACCGTGCGTCCGTCCACGCTCCGCACGCTCAACCGCGCCGCCGAGCTGACCCGTCAGAACCGCCTCACCGAAGCCATGCTCATCGCCGAACCCGTGATCCTCACCGCGGACGAGTACGAGGGCGAGGAGATCCGGCGGTGGCTGCTCGACCACGTCGCCGACTTCACCGGCGAGAACCACCAGAACGTCAAGGAGCTGCCCTGATGCCCGCG
The DNA here is from genome assembly GCF_040704085.1 of Streptomyces sp. NPDC047841. Lineage (NCBI taxonomy): Bacteria > Bacillati > Actinomycetota > Actinomycetes > Kitasatosporales > Streptomycetaceae > Streptomyces > Streptomyces sp. NPDC047841. Next base: position 105,075 of record NZ_JBEYRP010000012.1, on the reverse strand, counting down.
AACCCGCGCTTTCGCCGCGTCGTCCGCATCGGCCCCGTGCAGGTCGCCACGTACTACGACGGCCGGGGCCGCGAGAAGCACACCGCGGCCTGCACCGCCCCGCGCTGTGGCTTCTCCTCCGACTACGACAGCCGCAGCGCCGCTGAACTCGCCGCCCGTACCCACCGCTGTCGCGTCCGCTGAGGGAGCTTCCGTGACCGTCTCGCTGCCGCTCGTCCTGGTCCTGGGCCTCATCGCCTGGGGCGCGATCAAGTTCCTCGGCGTCCGCCTCTGGATCGTCGTCGTGATCGCGCTGTTCGGCTTCCTGCTCTCCCGGACCTTCCTCGCCCCGGCCATCGACTCCGGCACCCGCTCCGGCGTCGACGTCGTCAACGGCACTCACCACTGACAAGGAGATACGCCGTGCTCCGCCCCAAGCTGCCCGACGTTCCGACCCTGCCCACGTCGAACACCGTCAGCCCCCAGCACACCCACGCCCCGGCGCCCTCGGCCGGCCGCACCCCCGTCCCCTGGGTGGGCGCGGTCGCCGCGGTGGCCGTTGTCGGCGTCGTGCTCACCGCGCTCCTGGCGGCGGTGGCCGTCTCGGCCGTGTCCGTGTCCATCGCCGCCGTGGTGCTGCGCTCCCTCGTCAACGGCGCGCACAAGCGCTGACCGGCCGCCGGGGCGGCAACAAGCCGCCAAGCATCCCGCCGCCCCGGGGCTGTCCCTCCCGACCACTGAAACAGCCGAAAGGAACTCCCATCATCACCCGGCAGACTCCGCCACCGCTGGCGGAACTCTCCATGCTGGCCTCGCTGGGCACCCTGCCCGAGCTGGCCCGGCAACTGTCCGGCCTGGGCGGCTGCACCCGCCCCGTACGCCTCGACGGCCACCGCACGGAATACGAGATCGACACCACGACCGGCGAGATCGGCCGCACCCTGCACCACCTTGACTCCGCCGCTCTTCCCGCCGGCCAGCTCCTCGTCCGCTGCAACAACCGCCGGGCCACCCGGTGCGAGGCCTGCGCCGAGACCTACCGACGCGACACCTACCACCTGATCACCGCTGGCCTGCGCGGCGGCAAGGGCACTCCGGAACGGGTCGCCACACACCCGCGCGTCTTCGCCACCTTCACCGCTCCCAGCTTCGGACCGGTCCACAACCGGCCCTCCAGCGGACGCCCCTGCCGCTGCGGCATCCGCCATGACGACCAGGACCCTGCGCTGGGCACGCCACTCGACCCGGACGCCTACGACTACGAGGCGGCCGTGCTCTGGAACGCGCACGCCGGTGCCCTCTGGCAGCGCTTTTCGGTCTACCTCCGCCGGGAGGTCGCCAAGCGAGCCGGCCTGACCCAACGGGCCTTCCGCGACCATGCGCGCGTCTCCTTCGCGAAGGTGGCCGAGTACCAGAAGCGTGGCGCCGTCCATTTCCACGCGGTCATCCGCCTCGACGGTCCGGAGGGCGGAGAGACGGCACCCCCGGCCTGGGCGACGGCCGAGCTGCTGACCGACGCCATCCGCGCTACCGCCGCTGCCGCCCGGGTCGACGGCCCGGCGGTCGACGGCCGGTCGCACGCCTTCGTCTTCGGCCGCCAACTCGACGTCCGCCCGATCCGCTCGGCCGACTTCGGTGACGGCCAGGACCTGACCGAACGGGCCGTGGCGTCGTACGTCGCCAAGTACGCCACCAAAGGCGCCGAGACGGCGACCGGCACCCTTGACCGGCCGCTGCGCTTCCTCGCTGAGCTGGCGCAAGCGCGGATCACTGAACACGCCCGGCGCATGATCCGCACCGCCTGGACCCTGGGCGCACGCCCCGAGCTGGTGGACCTCCGCCTGCGGGCCTGGGCCCACATGCTCGGCTTCCGCGGCCACTTCTCCACCAAGTCCCGCCGCTACTCCACGACCCTCGGCGCCCTCCGTGACGCGCGCGCCGACTGGCGCCGTGCCCAAGCGGCTCCGCCCGTCCCGCAGGACGGCGAAACCACGCTCGTCCTCGCGCACTGGGTCTTCGCCGGTACCGGCCTGGCCCGCGCCGAAGCCTGGCTTGCCGCATCCCTCGAACCCGCTCCCGGAACGGAAGGAGAGCCGACATGGACACCCGGCGCGACGAACTGATGACTGTTCGCCAAGTCCTGGACGAACTGGGCGGCATCTCTCGCCGGACGTTCTACCGCTGGCGTGAGCTGGGGCAAGGGCCGGCCGCATTCAAGCTCCCCAACGGTGAGCTTCGGGTCTGGCGCAGTGATTTCACCTCGTGGCTCCGACAATTGGAGGAGGCGGCGTGAAGTCTCTCGACGTCAAGGTCTGGGGCGTACGCAAGCGGGACACCAAGACGCCCTCGTACGGCGTCCGCTGGTCCGTTGCAGGCAACGTCTTCTCGGACTCGTTTCGGACTCGTTCCGCACCAAGGCGCTCGCTGATCACTACCGAGCGAAGCTCATGAGTGCCATGCGGGGTGGCGAAGAGTTCGACACGGAGACTGGTCTTCCGGCCTCGACGGAAGAGAAGAAGTCGCCATTGTCCTGGTACGACTTCGCCCTCAGGTATCTCGCAATGAAGTGGCCGCACGCTGCACCCAATACGCGAGACGGCATCAACGAATCTCTGACCAGCGTGACCATGGAACTGCTAGCGGAGCGCGCAGGGCGACCGTCCGACGAGGAGATCCGCAAGGCCTTACGCAACTGGGCCTTCGTACTGCCAGGGCCCGACGACCGGGAAGTCCCGGGCAACGTTCGGAACGTTCTGCACTGGGTGGCGAAGGCTTCCAGGCCGCTCGCAGACCTCGCTGAACCGGCAACGGCCCGCGCGGTGCTCGACGGGCTGAAGCTCAAGCTCGACGGCACCGCGGCAGCTGCCGAGACCGTGCGGCGGAAGCGGCGGACCCTCGTCAACGCTGCGAACTACGCGGTCGACTTGGGGGAGCTGCGAGAGAATCCGATTACGGCGGTTCGCTGGCAGAAGCCCAAGGTTTCGAACCAGGTCGATCCGCGCGTTGTCGCCAACCCGGAGCAGGCTCGCAATCTCCTGGCGGCCGTGTCCTACGTGGGCGGCTACCGGCGTGCTCGCGGCCGGCGCCTCGTCGGGCTGTTCGCGGCGATGTACTTCGGCGGCCTCCGTCCCGCCGAGGCGGGACGGAGGCCTGGTCGAGACGGACCTCGTTCTCCCCGAGCAGGGCTGGGGATCGGCGCTGCTCCACCGGCCCCGTCCTTCGGTCGGCAAGCAGTGGACGGACTCGGGGGAGACCCACGACGACCGCGGACTCAAGAATCGGCCGACCGAGGACGTTCGGCGCGTGCCCATTCCGCCCCAGCTCGTCGCAGTGCTGCGCGATCACCTGGCGACGTTCGGCACGGCGGAAGACGGACGGCTCTTCTTCAGTGAGAAGGGCTCGGTCGTCCCGTCCTCGACCTACTACCGAGTGTGGCAGGAGGCCCGGCTCTTGGCGCTCCCACCGGCCGTCGCGTCCTCGCCGCTCGCGAGTAGGCCGTACGACCTTCGGCACTCGGCGCTGTCGACGTGGCTCAATGCCGGAGTCGATCCCACCGAGGTTGCCGAGCGCGCCGGCAACAGTGTTGAGGTCCTGCTGACGCGCTACGCGAAGTGCCTCGACGGACGTCAGGACGTCGCCAACCGGCGTATCGAGGACCTGCTCCGCGAGTACGAGTGAGACACCCTGCACTCACACTGAGGCCCCAGGCATGCCGCCTGGGGCCTCCCTCGCTTTGTGCTCTACCTGTGCTGATGTTAGTTAGCAAAGAGTGAGTTGAGTTGCACTGCCTGTACTGCGGTGTGGAGGCTGGATCTCGCTTCCCACTGGCATGTCAGCAAGGTCAATGCGGGAGCGCGGAAGCCCTTGCGAGCTGCACATCACGCGCTGAAAGCGGTACGGCATTAGCACTGGCTGAGAGTGAGCAAGGCCTGCCGACCAGTGCTCAAACTCCGTCGGAATCGTTATCGATCTCGCCATTATTTAGATTGTCACCATCCGAGCTCATGGATTTCTCAACTTCAGCCTTCAGCTGCTTTTCAGCCTCGTTAGCCAGTGCTTCGCGAGCTCTTTTGTCATCCAGGAAGCGTCTCACGGTGACTGCAACTCCGCCTACTACTAGTGTGCCTACCACCCCTGCTCCTGCACCTACTGCGGCACCTTTCCTAAATACTCCTGGGTATGCCTTTGCCACGGCGGCATCTTGGATGATCTTGATCAAGGCGTCGACGCCGCCTGCTCGTTTTGCTGCTTCCACGATGTCCTGATACTTACCTAGGTTCCCCATCTTGCAACCTCCTCGAATTCGTGCTGTTCCCTGCCGCGCAGCGTGGATCCTTCTGGCCAGTCCCACCTGGGCGCGGAGCACCACCCAAGCCTTTTGCCGGGCGGCGGCGAACCGGTGACTGCAACTTCGTCACCGCCGAGTGGGACAGTCCCAGGTCAGTAGCGATCTCCGCGCCCGTGTCCCGGTCGGCGATGACTAGCAGGTTCCTTGGCCCCAACACCAGCGCTTGAGAGGAGGAGCGCCACCGTGCTAGCTGCGCGCCAGCATCTCCTGCTCCTCCTCGCTCCACTTGATCGCCACCGTACGGTCCACCCACTCGCGCTGGCGTGGCACGAGCGCGGGCAGTGGACTACCAAGCAGAGCCCGCTCACGAGTTCTTGGCCTTGACCTTGACGACCCTCCGGTCACGAGTGGTCTCGGCCACGTGCTTAGAGACGAGTAGATCCACAACCGCTTCGACCGCGGGTACGTCCTCCGGAGCGATGCCCCGTAGCAGCTGGACGATATTCCGCAGATGCTCGGGGACCTCGTCGTCGGGACGGACACCGCACCACTGCTCGGCGACCATCTCGGCTACGCGACGTTCTGACACTTCCAGGGCCTTGGCGAGGTGCGGGAAGAGCGCGGGCTCAGGCGGGTCTTTGATCTCCAGCCAGTACATCTTGTTCCACCAGGTGATCGACCGCTTGAAGCTACAGTCCGCAGCCATCCGCTGGTAGGTCTTTCCCCGCTTGTGCAGTTCCGTCACTCGGTTCGAGAAGGCATGTCCCATAGTCGAGGAGCATCAGCTCAGAAATACGAGCTGTCAACTCTCGTTGAAATCAACTGGCCTTTGTGCTAGCTAGGTTCGGCGGCGAGGGGCGCGTTCTGTGGCGAGTAGGCGTTCGAGGTTGCTGCGCGCGCTGTCGAGCGCAGCAAGCATCTGTGTGCGGGTTTGTTCGAAATGGGGTTCCATCTCGACGCCGAGGTCATGGCGCAGCGTGACCCGTAGCAGGTACACGCCATCTGAGAGCGGGCCGCTGAACCACGCCTTTGCCCACTCGTATGCCCCGTCGGGGGTGCTTGCCAACTGCTTGACGACTGAGTAACCAACCTGGAGGGACCTGTTGACAGCCGAGGCCACCTCCAGGACCCCCTTTGTCAATGCCATCTGTGCTTGGGAATACTGCTCGGCCCAGGCCTCCTTGGTGGCGTCGAGTAGCGCCGGGTCCAGGCGTTCACCCCGCTCGGATGCGCGGATGGAGTCCTGGCCGGCGATTCGGTAAGCGCGAGCCGCGGTGTTCAAACGGGCATAAAGATCGCGTTTTCCCTGCAACGCCTGCTCTGCGCGCGCCAGCTCCTGCTCGCGGTCGACGCGCCGGTTCTGTTCCGCTGCTTCGGCCCGACTGGCGCGCTGGCTGAGCACTGCGCCGCCCAGAGTCCCGCCAAGCGTGCCTGTGACGCTAATGAGCGTGACGGCAAGCGTCGTCATGTCCACGAGGTCCCCCAACTCGTCAATTCGCCGGCCGTGCGAGGCGGGGGCTGAGGGACAGCCCGTCGCCAATCGCCCGCTCGACTCTAGCGAGCCTCGTCACCTGCGACGATGTTCCAAGATCCCGTCCACGCCTCGTCCACAGACCCCGACATACGCCCGCTCCGAGCGGCACACGCCTGCACAAACACAAAGACCCCGCACTCAGCGTTTCCGCTGGTCACGGGGTCTTTCGGCACCTTCTTCGAGGTGCCCCCGGCAGGATTCGAACCTGCGCACACGGCTCCGGAGGCCGTTGCTCTATCCCCTGAGCTACGGGGGCGTGTCGGGCGCTGAGCTCTCGCTTGCGGCGACGGGTAGAACATTAGCAGGTCCGGCGGGGTGATCAGGAACCCGTTCCCCGGGTCGGGGTCGGCGGGTCCCCTGTACGGGGTGGAAGTGGGGAAAACCCGGACGCGGTGGCCGGTCCCGACCTACTCTCGACGTGTGCCAGGCGCTTCGGGCCGGGTGCTTGTTGTGGACGACAACAAGGTCATCCGGCAGCTGATCAGGGTCAACCTCGAACTGGAAGGGCTAGAGGTCGTGACCGCGGCCGATGGTGCCGAGTGTCTGGACGTGGTGCACGAGGTGCGGCCCGACGTCGTGACGCTCGATGTCGTCATGCCCCGGCTTGACGGGCTCCGCACCGCCGCCCGCCTTCGGGCCGATCCCCGTACGCACCACCTGCCCCTCGCCATCATCAGTGCGTGTTCGCAGTACGAGGTGGAGACCGGCCTCGATGTGGGCGTGGACGCCTTCCTCGCCAAGCCCTTCGAGCCGGCCGAGCTGGTACGGCTCGTGAAGCAGCTCATGGAGCGGCGGATCGGGCCTAGGGGGCATGAAGGTCACGAGGGCCGTGAGGGCCAGGAGGGCCGTGAGGGGCTTGGGGGGTCCGGGATGCCTGGGTTCCATGGGATGACTGGGGGCTCCGGGGGAGATCGCGGAGGTGTAGGCCCCAGTGGGGGAGGCGCCAATGGCGGACATCCCGGGGGCGGAGAGCAGGGAGGGGGTGGTGAAGGAGAGGTCGATCGTGATGGGGGCTCTCCTGCTCATGAGGCCGCTTCCGTTCCCGACGTTTCCTCCGTTCAGGGAGCTGCCTCCGCTTCCGTTCCTGACCGCCCCCCTGCTCAGGGAACTCCTTCCGCTTCCGGCGCCCCCTCAGCCCAGGGAGCCCCTGCCGTTCCCGACCCTCTCGACGTCCCCTCCCCCCAGCCACCCGCACCCCCCTGCCCTCCCCACGCACCCTCCGCTCGCGGAGCCTCCTACCTCTACCGAGGCATCCCCGCCCACCCCGTCACCCCTCCCTCCGGATCGTCCGAGGGTTCCGGGGTGCTCGACGGGCGTGGCTCACTGGGCGGCGGTCTCTCCTAGGCCGGCCGGCGCGGGCGCGTAGTGATAACCGCCTCGCCTACCCACCCCCCTCCTCCCCTACGCTTGTCCCGTGACCCCCGTCGAGCTCTCCCGCACCGTGCTGCACGCGGTGCGTCGTGCTGTCGATGACGGGGAGCTGAGCGTGACCGTGCCCGAGCGGGCCGTGGTGACCGAGCCGGGGCCCGGGGGGTGCGGAGACTTCGCCACCACCATCGCGCTCCAGCTCGCCCGGCCGGCCGGGCAGCCGGCGCTGCGGGTCGCCGAGATCCTGCGCACCCGGCTCGCCGAGGCCGAGGGCGTCCAGGACGTCGTCGTCACCGGGCCCGGGTTCCTCAACATCAGCCTCGCCGAGCAGGTCGATCCCGTCGCGGGGCTGGTCCGGGAGATCCGGGAGAAGGGCACCCGGTACGGCTACGGGGACGCCCTCGCCGGACAGATCGTCGCGCTCCGCGTGCCGTACGAGGTGCGGGCCGAGGTCGTCGCCGACGCCGTCGTACGGCTCGTCGCCACGCAGGGCGGGCGCGCCACCGTCGAGCACGGCGAGCCCGTCAACCTGCGGCCCGTTCCCGCGCCGGAGGACCCCGCCCCGCTCGGGCCCGACGCCGCCCGGTGGGCCCTCCTCCACCCCGCCCCGCACGACCGGCCCCGGATCACCGCCGATCACCTGATCCAGCGGGAGAGCAATCCGCTGTTCCGCGTGCGGTACGCCCACGCCCGCATCCGTGCCCTCAGCCGCAACGCCGCCCGCCTCGGCTTCTCCGCCGAGCCCGGCCCGCTCGGACTCGTCGACCGTTCCGGTGCCGGGCCGTCCGGCATCCGTGCACTGGGTGCCATGGACCCTCCGGGGGCTTCCGCTCAGGCTGCCGTCGACCCCTTCGCCGCCTCCGCCGGCTCCGGTGGCCGCAGCCTCCACGGGACCTGCCTCGCGCATGCCGACGCCGCCCCGCTGACCCACCCCGCGAACACCGACGCCGGCACCCCCGCCGCCGTGATCGCCGAAGGCGCCCCCCTCCTCACCCCCCTCGCCGCCCACCCCCGCATCCTCGCCGTGGCCGCCACCCGTCGTGCCCCGGACCGGCTTGCCCGGCATCTCGTCACCGTCGCCGATGCCGTGCTGCCCCTGCTGCCCTGTGTGCTTCCCGTCGGCGAGGAGAAACCCTCGGCCGCCCACCGCGCCCGGCTGGCCCTCGCCGAAGCTGCCGGGACGGTGCTGGCCGGTGGCCTGTCCCTGCTCGGCATCGACGCACCCGAACACCTCTGAGGCGCGCGACTGCATGCGTCTTCAAGAGAGACAGAGAGTCTGAGAGTCACGTCATGAGCCGTTCCGCCCATCCCGCCGGGCCCCGCCACGCCGACGTCCTGCCCGAGGGGCACTACTCCGCGCCGCCCGCCGACCTCAACGGCCTGGACCAGAAGGTGTGGGCCCAGACCGTCGCGCGCGGCGACGACGGCGTGGTCAGCGTCGGCGGGATTCCGGTCAGCCGGCTCGCCGAGGAGTTCGGCACCCCCGCCTACGTCCTCGACGAGGCCGACTTCCGGTCCCGCGCGCGTGCCTGGCGCACCGCGTTCGGGCCGGACGCCGACGTCTTCTACGCCGGCAAGGCCTTCCTCTCCCGGGCCGTCGTGCGGTGGCTGAACGAGGAGGGCCTCAACCTGGACGTCTGCTCCGGCGGCGAGCTGGCCACCGCACTGTCCGCCGGGATGCCCGCCGAGCGCATCGCCTTCCACGGCAACAACAAGTCCACCGCGGAGATCACCCGGGCCGTCGAGGCCGGCGTGGGGCGGATCGTGCTCGACTCCTTCCAGGAGATCGTGCGGGTCGCCCACATCGCCCAGGAGCTGGGCACCCGCCAGCGCGTCCAGATCCGGATCACCGTGGGCGTGGAGGCGCACACCCACGAGTTCATCGCCACCGCCCACGAGGACCAGAAGTTCGGGATCCCGCTGGCCGGGGGGCAGGCCGCCGAGGCCGTGCGGCGGGCCCTTCAGCTCGACGGGCTGGAGCTGATCGGGATCCACTCGCACATCGGGTCGCAGATCTTCGACATGTCGGGCTTCGAGGTCGCCGCCCACCGGGTCGTCGGGCTGCTGAAGGACATCCGGGACGAGCACGGGGTCGAGCTGCCGGAGATCGACCTGGGGGGCGGGCTCGGGATCGCCTACACAAGTGACGACGACCCCCGCGAGCCGCACGAGATCGCCAAGGCGCTCACCGAGATCGTCACGCGTGAGTGCGAGGCCGCCCGGCTGCGCACGCCCCGGATCTCCGTCGAGCCCGGGCGGGCCATCGTCGGCCCCACGGCCTTCACGCTGTACGAGGTCGGCACGGTCAAGCCGCTCGACGGGCTGCGCACGTACGTCTCCGTCGACGGCGGGATGTCGGACAACATCCGCACCGCGCTGTACGACGCCGAGTACAGCGTCGCCCTCGTGTCCCGCGCGTCCGACGCCGAGCCGATGCTCGCCCGGGTCGTCGGCAAGCACTGCGAGAGCGGGGACATCGTGGTCAAGGACGCGTTCCTGCCCTCGGACCTGGCGCCGGGCGACCTGATCGCCGTACCGGCCACGGGCGCGTACTGCCGGTCCATGGCCAGCAACTACAACCACGTGCTGCGGCCGCCCGTGGTCGCCGTGCGGGACGGCGAGGCGCGGGTGATCGTCCGCCGGGAGACGGAGGAGGACCTCCTGCGTCTCGACGTCGGGTGACAGGGCCGGCCGCCCCGGGGAAGGGGCCGGAAGATCTGCGGTCTGCCGGTCCCGTACAAATGAAATAGATGTCTCACGATCCGGACGAAGGGTAGAAACTCCCGTCCGGTGAGTGAGACTGGTCCAACCGTAGACGGTAAGAGGGAAACGAGGTCGGATGATGCGTACGCGTCCGCTGAAGGTGGCGCTGCTGGGCTGTGGAGTGGTCGGCTCAGAGGTGGCGCGCATCATGACGACGCACGCCGACGACCTCGCCGCGCGGATCGGGGCGCCCGTGGAGCTCGCGGGCGTGGCCGTACGGCGGCCCGCCAAGGTGCGCGAGGGCATCGACCCCTCCCTGGTCACCACCGACGCCACCGCCCTCGTCAAACGCGGCGACATCGACGTCGTGGTCGAGGTCATCGGCGGGATCGAGCCCGCCCGGTCCCTCATCACCGCCGCCTTCGAGCACGGCGCCTCCGTCGTCTCCGCCAACAAGGCCCTGCTCGCCCAGGACGGGGCCGCCCTGCACGCCGCCGCCGAGGAGCACGGCCGCGACCTCTACTACGAGGCCGCCGTCGCCGGTGCCATCCCGCTGATCCGGCCGCTGCGCGAATCGCTCGCCGGCGACAAGGTCAACCGCGTGCTCGGCATCGTCAACGGCACCACCAACTTCATCCTCGACAAGATGGACTCGACCGGCGCCGGTTACCAGGAGGCCCTCGACGAGGCCACCGCACTGGGATACGCCGAGGCCGACCCGACCGCGGACGTCGAGGGCTTCGACGCCGCCGCCAAGGCCGCCATCCTCGCCGGGATCGCCTTCCACACGCGCGTACGCCTCGACGACGTCCACCGCGAGGGCATGACCGAGGTCACGGCCGCCGACTTCCGCTCCGCCAAGGAGATGGGCTGCACCATCAAGCTGCTCGCCATCTGCGAGCGGTCCGCGGACGGTACGGCCGTCACCGCGCGCGTGCACCCCGCCATGATCCCGCTCAGCCACCCGCTCGCCTCGGTGCGCGGCGCGTACAACGCCGTCTTCGTGGAGAGCGACGCCGCTGGGCAGCTGATGTTCTACGGCCCGGGCGCCGGCGGTTCGCCCACCGCCTCGGCCGTGCTCGGTGACCTGGTCGCCGTCTGCCGCAACCGGCTGAACGGCGCCACCGGGCCGGGCGAGTCGGCGTACGCCGACCTGACCGTCTCCCCGATGGGCGAGGTCGCCACCCGGTACCACATCAGTCTCGACGTGGCCGACAAACCGGGCGTGCTCGCCCAGGTCGCCACCGTCTTCGCCGAGCACGGCGTGTCGATCGACACCGTCCGGCAGCAGGGCAGGAATCCAAGCAGCGGCGACGCAGTCGCCATCGAACAGGGTGGCGGCGGGCGACGGGAGGGCGGCGAGGCCTCCCTCGTCGTCGTCACCCACCGGGCCTTCGACGCCTCCCTCTCCGGGACCGTCGAGGCACTGCGCAAGCTCGACACCGTGCGGGGTGTCGCCAGCATCATGCGGGTTGAAGGAGAGTAACCAGCAATGACCCACCAGTGGCGCGGAATCATCGAGGAGTACCGGGACAGGCTGCCGGTATCCGACACCACGCCGGTCGTGACGCTCCGCGAGGGCGGCACGCCCCTCGTGCCCGCGCAGGTGCTCTCCGAGCGCACGGGCTGTGAGGTCCACCTGAAGGTGGAGGGGGCCAACCCCACCGGGTCCTTCAAGGACCGCGGTATGACCATGGCCATCAGCAAGGCCAAGGAGGAGGGGGCGAAGGCCGTCATCTGCGCCTCCACGGGCAACACGTCCGCCTCCGCCGCCGCGTACGCCGTGCGGGCCGGGATGGTCTCCGCCGTGCTCGTGCCGCAGGGCAAGATCGCCCTCGGCAAGATGGGCCAGGCCCTCGTGCACGGCGCGAAGATCCTCCAGGTCGACGGCAACTTCGACGACTGCCTCACCCTGGCGCGGGCGCTGAGCGACAACTACCCCGTGGCGCTGGTGAATTCGGTCAACCCGGTGCGCATCGAGGGCCAGAAGACGGCGGCCTTCGAGATCGTGGACATGCTCGGCGACGCACCCGACATCCACGTCCTGCCGGTCGGCAACGCGGGCAACATCACGGCCTACTGGAAGGGTTACAAGGAGTACGCCGCCGACGGCGTCTCCGGCGGGACCCCCCGTATGTGGGGCTTCCAGGCGTCCGGCAGCGCCCCGATCGTGCGGGGCGAGGTCGTCAAGGACCCGTCGACCATCGCCACCGCCATCCGCATCGGCAACCCGGCGTCCTGGAGTTACGCGCTGGCCGCCCGCGACGAGTCCGGCGGTGCCATCGACGAGGTGACGGACCGTGAGATCCTGCGCGCCTACCGCCTGTTGGCCGCGCAGGAGGGTGTCTTCGTGGAGCCCGCCTCCGCCGCCTCCGTGGCCGGTCTGCTCAAGGCCGCCGAGCAGGGCAAGGTGGACCCGGGCCAGCGCATCGTGTGCACCGTCACCGGCAACGGCCTGAAGGACCCCGACTGGGCCGTCGCCGGCGCCCCGCAGCCGGTCACCGTCCCGGTCGACGCGGCCACCGCCGCCGAGCGCCTCGGCCTGGCCTGAACCCCGGGAGCGGGGGGCGGGGCCGACGGGGGTGGTCGGGGCCGAACGGGGGCTAGACCGAAAGGGCGCCGGGGCTGATAGGGAGCCGGGGCCGATAGGGGCCGGAGCTGAACGGCAGCCGGGGCCAGCCGGGGTCTGAATCGGGGCCGGAGTCCGAACGGGAGCCGGCATCCGAACGGGAGCCTGAGCCCGAACGGGAGCCGGAGCTTGAGGGCCCGGGCGCCCGAGCCCACCTGCCCGTGCGGCAGCTCGGGTGTCGGCCCCCGGTCCCCGAGCCCCACCGCACCGGCGCCCGAGCCCACCCGCACCGACCCCACCCGCCCGTGCGGCACCCCAGGTGCCGGCCCCGTGCGTTCCACGCCCGGGACTTCCCCCTGACAGGGTGCACAAGGGGCTTACGACACGCATCGTGCGCCTCCTGTGCGCCCTATGTCGCCACAGAACCTTCCTTCGATAGGCTGTACTGAACCCCGCCCGTGGCACATGCCCCCCGCACACGGGCGACGCCGCGCCCGCCGCGCGGCCCCGGGGGTCTCCCGTACGTATCGAATGTCTTCGACAGTCACGCAGCTCAAGGAGAGTCAACGAGCGATGGCCGGTCCAGCGTTCCGCGCCGCCGCCGTCCGGGTGCGCGTTCCCGCCACCAGCGCCAACCTCGGTCCGGGCTTCGACGCCCTGGGCCTCGCGCTGGGGCTGTACGACGACGTGGTCGTCCGGGTGGCCGACTCCGGGCTGCACATCGACATCGCGGGCGAGGGCAGCGAGACCCTGCCGCGGGACGAGCGCCACCTCCTCGTCCGTTCCCTGCGCACCGCCTTCGACCTGCTGGGCGGACAGCCCCGGGGCCTGGAGATCGTCTGCGCCAACCGCATCCCGCACGGCCGGGGCCTCGGCTCCTCCTCGGCCGCCATCTGCGCCGGCATCGTCGCCGCCCGCGCGGTGACCATAGGCGGCGAGGCTCGCCTGGACGATCACGCGCTGCTGGAGCTGGCCACCGAGATCGAGGGCCACCCGGACAACGTGGCCGCCTGTCTGCTCGGCGGCTTCACCCTGTCCTGGATGGAGGCCGGCGCCGCCCGGGCCATCAGGATGGAGCCGCACGATTCCATCGTTCCGGTGGTTTTCGTACCGGGGAAGCCGGTCCTGACCGAGGCCGCGCGCGGTCTGCTCCCGCGCTCCGTGCCGCACGTCGACGCCGCCGCCAACGCGGGCCGCGCCGCCCTGCTCGTCGAGGCCCTGACCAGGCGCCCCGAGCTGCTGCTGCCCGCCACCGAGGACCGTCTGCACCAGGAGTACCGCGCCCCGGCCATGCCGGAGAGCGCCGCGCTGGTGGAGCGGCTGCGCGCCGACGGCATCCCGGCCGTGATCTCGGGCGCCGGGCCCACCGTCATGGCGCTCGCCGACGCCGACAGCGCGGACAAGGTGTCCCACCTCGCGGGTGAGGGATGGGCCGCCAACCGGCTGGACCTGGACGTACAGGGAGCGAGCGTGCTGCCGCTTGCGACCTGACACACGGTTGCCGGATTTGGAGAGGGGGAATGTTTGTTGGATCCGGTAGTGTTAATCTCAAGTCTGCACCCGACCCCACCATGGCGAGGTGCCTCGTGTCCCCGTCCGGGACAGACATTCTTCCGGGAGCCTCCCGCGCCACTCCGTGTTCCTCGCGTCGTACCTGGGCAGTACGTCGTATGCGAGCACTGAGCGGGCCGCCGGTGGGGGTATCCCCTCTGGGGGAGCTCCGGAATCGGTGCTACCACGCCACGTGACACTGGGTGCCACGGCTCGCGGAAGCGCCATCACCGCACATTTCTTCCGCCGCTTTGGCGGACCACCGCCCCGGCACGGTTCACAAGACAGGACCGTAGCCGGACAGCACAACCGGTCGCCGAGCCAGACAGGCCGACGTCCGCTCCAGGGAAGGACCCTTCGTGAGCGACACCACCGATCTGATGGGCGCACGTGTCGAGGAGACCGCTGCCGCGCCCGCCACGGACGCCTCCGCGCCTGCCACCGGTGCCGGCTCCCGGCGGCGCCGCGGTACCGGCCTCGAGGGCATGGTGCTGGCCGAGCTGCAGCAGGTCGCCTCGGGCCTCGGGATCAGGGGCACCGCGCGGATGCGCAAGAGCCAGCTGATCGAGGTCATCAAGGAGGCGCAGGCCGCCGGGGGTGCCCCCGCCGCCAAGGCCGACACCGCCGCCGAGACCAAGCCGAAGCGCCGGGCCACCTCCAAGGCCCGCACCGGCGAGGAGGCCGACAAGAAGGCGGAGGCCAAGACCGAGGCCCCCGCCGAGAAGGCCGTGGCCCAGCAGCAGATCGAGATTCCCGGCCAGCCGGCGTCCGACGACGCCCCGGCCGAGCGCCGTCGCCGCCGCGCCACCGCCGAGGCGGGCAGCCCGGCCGCGGGCGGCGCCGAGACCGTCGCCGCCGAGGCCAAGGGCGAGTCCAGGACCGAGGCGCCCGCGCACCAGCAGTCGCAGCCGCAGGGCGAGGCCAGGGGCGACGCCGACGGCGAGGGCCGTGGCCGCCGGGACCGCCGCGAGCGCGGCCGGGACCGCGACCGCCGCAACAAGGGCGACGACCAGCAGGGCCAGGGCGGCGGACGCCAGGACCGGCAGCAGGACCGCCAGGACCGTCAGGACCGGCAGCAGCAGGGCCAGCAGCAGGGCGGCGGCCGTCAGGACCGCAACACCGGTCCGCAGGACGACGACGACTTCGAGGGCGGCCGCCGTGGCCGTCGCGGCCGCTACCGCGACCGCCGGGGCCGTCGTGGCCGCGACGAGATCGCCGAGCCGCAGCTCGCCGAGGACGACGTCCTGATCCCGGTCGCGGGCATCCTGGACATCCTCGACAACTACGCCTTCATCCGGACCTCCGGCTACCTGCCCGGCCCGAACGACGTGTACGTCTCCCTCGCCCAGGTCCGCAAGAACGGCCTGCGCAAGGGCGACCACGTCACCGGTGCCGTCCGCCAGCCGAAGGAGGGCGAGCGCCGCGAGAAGTTCAACGCGCTGGTCCGCCTGGACTCCGTCAACGGCATGGCGCCCGAACACGGCCGCGGCCGCCCGGAGTTCAACAAGCTGACCCCGCTCTACCCGCAGGACCGGCTCCGTCTGGAGACCGACCCGGGCGTGCTCACCACCCGCATCATCGACCTGGTCTCGCCGATCGGCAAGGGCCAGCGCGGTCTGATCGTGGCCCCGCCGAAGACCGGTAAGACCATGATCATGCAGGCGATCGCCAACGCGATCACGCACAACAACCCCGAGTGCCACCTGATGGTCGTCCTCGTCGACGAGCGTCCGGAAGAGGTCACCGACATGCAGCGGTCGGTCAAGGGCGAGGTCATCTCCTCGACCTTCGACCGTCCGGCCGAGGACCACACGACCGTCGCCGAGCTGGCCATCGAGCGCGCCAAGCGCCTGGTCGAGCTGGGTCACGACGTGGTCGTGCTGCTCGACTCGATCACGCGTCTGGGCCGTGCCTACAACCTGGCCGCGCCCGCCTCCGGCCGCATCCTGTCCGGTGGTGTCGACTCCACCGCGCTGTACCCGCCGAAGCGGTTCTTCGGCGCGGCGCGCAACATCGAGGACGGCGGTTCGCTGACCATCCTGGCCACGGCTCTCGTGGACACCGGGTCCCGCATGGACGAGGTGATCTTCGAGGAGTTCAAGGGCACCGGCAACATGGAGCTCAAGCTCGACCGGAAGCTCGCCGACAAGCGCATCTTCCCGGCGGTGGACGTGGACGCGTCCGGCACCCGCAAGGAGGAGATCCTGCTCGGCAACGAGGAACTGGCCGTCGTCTGGAAGCTCCGCCGCGTCCTGCACGCGCTGGACCAGCAGCAGGCGATCGAGCTGCTCCTCGACAAGATGAAGCAGACGAAGTCGAACGTCGAGTTCCTGATGCAGATCCAGAAGACGACGCCGACGCCCGGCAACGGCGACTGACGGCTCCGCCCGACGGCTCGTTACCGAGGAAGCCCGCCCCCGTCCGCAGCGACGGGGGCGGGCTTTCGGCATAAAGGCCGCAAGCGAGATCTTTGCCACAGCCGGCACGGTGGGCGCCGGCTCCGGGGTCTGCGAGCACGGGCGCCGAATCCGCAGGTGAGCGCCGTGCTCCCGCAGCGGGTGACTACGCAGCGTGCCGGTCGCCGTACGGGGGTGGGCACTGTGCGTCGTGCAACCCTTTTCCGGGTTTCCCCGTCTGACCTGGCGGAGCGAGGATGGAGCGGTGACGACCGCGCCTGACCCTGACCGCAGGGGGTAACCGAACGACGAGACCTAGGAGCGACGTGGCCGCCGAGAGTACGCCTCAGCCCGCCATACCCGAGCCGGGCACGGGCTCGCGCCGCGGGGGCAAGGGCCGCCGCCGCAAGGCGCCCAGCACGGGGCGCAAGGCCCTGCACGCGGCCGCCTGGACGGCGGCCGGCGTGGTGGTGCTGGGCGGGTCCGGCGCCGGGTACCTGTACTTCAAGCTCAACGGCAACCTGCACAGCGTCGACATCAACCAGGCCCTCGGCACCGACCGGCCCTCGAAGGCCGGCAACGGCTCCGAGAACATACTGGTCCTCGGCTCGGACACCCGCTCCGGCACGAACAAGAAGCTCGGCGGCGGCAGCGATGACGGCAGCGCCCGCTCCGACACGGCGATGATCGTCCACGTGTACCGGGGCCACCAGCGCGCCAGCGTCGTCTCCATCCCCCGGGACACCCTGGTGGACCGCCCGCAGTGCACCGACACCAAGGGCGCCGCCCATCCCGCCGCGTCCGGCGTGATGTTCAACGAGGCCTACTCCACCGGCGGCGCGGCCTGCGCGGTCAAGACCGTCGAGTCCCTCACCGGCCTCCGCATGGACCACTACCTGGAGGTCGACTTCCAGGGCTTCCAGAAGCTCATCGACGACCTCGGCGGGGTCCGGGTCACCACCACCAAGGACATCGACGACCCGCAGAGCCACCTGAAGCTCCAGGCCGGCACCCACACCCTGAACGGCGAGCAGGCCCTCGGCCTGGTCCGCACCCGGCACGGCGTGGGCGACGGCTCCGACCTGGGCCGCATCCAGCTCCAGCAGGCGTTCATCAAGGCCCTGACCGACCAGGTCAAGCACGTCGGCGTCCTCACGAACCCGAAGAAGCTCTACGACCTCGCCGACACCGCCACCAAGGCCGTCACCACCGACTCCGACCTGGGCTCGGTCAACTCCCTGATCGACTTCGCCGGCGGTCTGAAGGGCATCGGCTCGTCCCACATGACGATGGTGACGATGCCGGTCCAGTACGACCCGGCCAACCCCAACCGCGTCCTCGTCGCCAAGCCCAAGGCCCAACTGGTGTGGAACGCGCTGAAGGACGACAGGCCGATCCCGAAGTCGGCCACGCGGGGCACGGCCACGGGCGAGGCCAAGGGCGTCGTCAGCGCCGGTTAGGACGCGGGGAACCGCGAGCCGGAGCGCGGGGAACCGCGAGCCGGAATAGAACAGCCGCACCCCCGGTTTTGGGGGATGGCCCCAGTCCTGGCAGACTGGTACGTCGGCTCCGGTTCACGCCTCCGCATCCCGCGGCAGCGACCCGGCGCCCTCCCGGAACCTAGGAGACACCTTGAAGCGCGACATCCACCCCGAGTACGTCGAGACGCAGGTCAGCTGCACCTGCGGTGCGTCGTTCACCACCCGCAGCACCATCGAGTCCGGCACCATCCGGGCCGAGGTCTGCTCCGAGTGCCACCCGTTCTACACGGGCAAGCAGAAGATCCTCGACACCGGTGGCCGTGTGGCCCGCTTCGAGGCCCGCTTCGGCAAGGCTGCGGCCGGCTCCAAGAAGTAGCGAGCCCCATTTCGCCGGTCCACGGTCACGCCCCTCACGGGGGCGTGCCCGGGACCGGCGTTTTTGGTCGCCCGCCCTTCCCTTCACCGCAGTACAGGAGCCCAAGATGTTCGAGGCCGTCGAGGAACTCGTCGCCGAGCACGCCGACCTGGAGAAGAAGCTCGCCGACCCGTCGGTCCACGCCGACCAGGCGAACGCGCGCAAGCTGAACAAGCGCTACGCCGAGCTGACCCCGATCGTCGCCACGTACCGCTCCTGGAAGCAGAACGGCGACGACATCGAGACCGCGCGCGAGCTGGCCGCCGACGACCCCGACTTCGCCGCCGAGGTCAAGGACCTGGACAAGCAGCGCGAGGAGCTGACCGAGAAGCTGCGCCTGCTGCTCGTCCCGCGCGACCCCAGTGACGACAAGGACGTCATCCTGGAGATCAAGGCGGGCGCCGGCGGCGACGAGTCGGCGCTGTTCGCGGGCGACCTGCTGCGCATGTACCTGCGCTACGCCGAGCGCGTCGGCTGGAAGACCGAGATCATCGACGCGACCGAGTCCGAGCTGGGCGGCTACAAGGACGTCCAGGTCGCGGTGAAGACCCGCGGGCAGACCGAGCCCGGCCAGGGCGTGTGGGCCCGGCTGAAGTACGAGGGCGGGGTGCACCGCGTGCAGCGGGTCCCGGCCACCGAGTCCCAGGGCCGTATCCACACCTCCGCCGCCGGTGTCCTCGTGACCCCCGAGGCCGAGGAGGTGGACGTGGAGATCAACCCCAACGACCTCCGCATCGACGTCTACCGCTCCTCCGGCCCGGGCGGCCAGTCCGTCAACACCACCGACTCCGCCGTGCGCATCACGCACATCCCGACCGGAGTCGTCGCCTCCTGCCAGAACGAGAAGAGCCAGTTGCAGAACAAGGAGCAGGCGATGCGTATCCTGCGCTCCAGGCTGCTCGCCATGGCGCAGGAGGAGGCGGAGAGGGAGGCCGCCGACGCCCGCCGCAGCCAGGTCCGCACCGTCGACCGCTCCGAGAAGATCCGCACCTACAACTTCCCGGAGAACCGCCTCTCGGACCACCGCGTCGGCTTCAAGGCGTACAACCTGGACCAGGTCCTGGACGGCGACCTCGACGCCGTCATCCAGGCCTGTGTCGACGCGGACTCGGCGGCGAAGCTCGCCGCCGCCTGAGAGCCGTACGCACGCACGAGCACGAGTACGACACGGAGGACTCGCGTGAACCTGCTGCTTGCGGAGGTGGCCCAGGCCACCCAGCGGCTGGCCGACGCCGGCGTGCCCTCGCCGCGCACCGACGCGGAGGAGCTGGCCGCGTTCGTGCACGGTGTGAAGCGCGGCGAACTGCACTCCGTGAAGGACGCCGACTTCGACGCCCGGTACTGGGAGGTCATCGCCCGGCGCGAGCAGCGCGAGCCGCTCCAGCACATCACCGGGCGGGCCTACTTCCGGTACCTGGAGCTCCAGGTCGGCCCGGGGGTGTTCGTGCCCCGCCCGGAGACCGAGTCCGTGGTCGGCTGGGCCATAGACGCCGTGCGCGCCATGGACGTGGTCGAGCCCTGCATCGTCGACCTGTGCACCGGCTCCGGCGCCATCGCGCTCGCCCTCGCCCAGGAGGTCCCGCGTTCGCGCGTGCACGCCGTGGAGCTGTCCGAGGACGCCCTGGTGTGGACCCGCAAGAACATGGCCGGCTCCCGCGTCGACCTGCGCCAGGGCGATGCGCTGACCGCCTTCCCGGACCTCGACGGCCAGGTCGACCTGGTCATCTCCAACCCGCCGTACATCCCGCTCACCGAGTGGGAGTACGTCGCCCCGGAGGCCCGCGACTACGACCCGGAGCTGGCGCTGTTCTCCGGCGAGGACGGCCTGGACCTCATCCGGGGCATCGAACGCACCGCGCACCGGCTGCTGCGCCCGGGCGGCGTCGTCGTGATCGAGCACGCCGACACCCAGGGCGGCCAGGTGCCGTGGATCTTCACCGAGGAGCGGGGCTGGGCCGACGCGGCCGATCACCCCGACCTCAACAACCGCCCGCGGTTCGCCACCGCCCGCAAGGCGCTGCCGTGAGCACCCCCCAGTTCTCAACCCCGCAGTACGTGTACGAGGAGGCCAGCTAGACATGGCACGGCGATACGACACCAACGACGCGACCGACCGTGTGACGGGTCTGCGCGAGGCCGCGTCCGCCGTCCGCCGGGGCGAGCTGGTGGTCCTGCCGACCGACACGGTGTACGGCATCGGCGCCGACGCGTTCTCCTCGGAGGCCGTCGCCGACCTGCTCGCCGCCAAGGGCCGGGGCCGCAACATGCCCACCCCCGTCCTCATCGGCTCCCCGAACACCCTGCACGGCCTCGTCACGGACTTCTCCGAGCTGGCCTGGGAGCTGGTCGACGCGTTCTGGCCGGGCGCGCTGACGCTCGTCGCCAAGCACCAGCCGTCCCTCCAGTGGGACCTCGGCGACACCCGCGGCACGGTCGCCGTGCGCATGCCGCTGCACCCGGTCGCCATCGAACTGCTCACCGAGGTCGGCCCGATGGCCGTCTCCTCGGCGAACCTCACCGGCCACCCGGCGCCGGAGAACTGCGACGCCGCGCAGGAGATGCTCGGCGACTCCGTCTCCGTCTACCTCGACGGCGGCCCCACCCCGGGCAACGTGCCGTCGTCCATCGTGGACGTCTCGCGCGAGGTGCCGGTGCTGCTGCGGGCGGGCGCGCTCTCCGCTGAGGAGCTGCGCAAGGTCGTACCCGACCTCGAGGTGGCGAATTGACGGCCCCTGAAGCGGGGCGTGGCATAGGCGGCGGGGGCTACAGCGCGGAGGAGACGACCACGTTCGGGTTCCCCCGCGACACCTTCCGCATCCTCCACGTCAGCACCGGCAACGTGTGCCGCTCGCCCATCACCGAGCGGCTGACCCGCCACTTCGTCGCGGAGCGGCTCGGCGTACTCGGCGGCGGGCTGATCGTGGAGAGCGCCGGCACCTGGGGCCACGAGGGCGCGCCCATGGAGTCCCACGCGGAGACCGTGCTGGCCGAGTTCGGGGCGGACGCCTCCGGCTTCGTCGGCCGGGAGCTGCTGGACGAGCACGTGATCAGGGCGGACCTGGTGCTGACCGCGACCCGCGACCACCGCGCCCAGGTCATCTCCATGGGCCATTCGGCGGGCCTGCGCACCTTCACCCTGAAGGAGTTCACCCGCCTGGTCCGGGCGATAGATCCGGCCACCCTGCCGCCCCTGGAGGACGGCGTGGTCATGCGGGCGCGGGCGCTGGTGCGCGCGGCGGCGGCACTGCGCGGCTGGCTGCTCGCCCCGACCGCCGAGGCCGACGAGGTGTACGACCCGTACGGCGCCCCGCTCACCTTCTTCCGCTCGATCGGCGACGAGATACGGGACGCCCTGGACCCGGTGGTGACGGCGCTGACCGGGGTTCCGGCACGGACGTAGGGCGCCTGGCCGCAATACCGGGCGTCCCGCACCTCCCCGGCCTACATTGGGGATACGTCACCGCCGACCGCCCCGGGAGCCCGCCATGTCGGTCACCCATTCCCTCGAGACCGACGTCCTGCGCCGGCAGGACCCGGCCATGGCCGAGATCCTCCTGGCCGAGCTGGACAGGCAGTCGACCACGCTCCAGCTGATCGCGGCCGAGAACTTCTGCTCCCCGGCCGTGCTCGCCGCCCTCGGCTCCGCGCTCGCCAACAAGTACGCCGAGGGCTATCCCGGCGCCCGGCACCACGGCGGCTGCGAGCTCGTCGACGTCGCCGAACGCGCGGCCGTCGACCGGGCCAAGGCCCTGTTCGGCGCCGAGCACGCCAACGTCCAGTCCCACTCCGGCTCCTCGGCCGTCCTGGCCGCCTACGCGGCCCTGCTGCGCCCCGGCGACACCGTCCTCGCCCTCGGCCTGCCCTACGGCGGCCACCTCACCCACGGCTCGCCCGCGAACTTCTCGGGCCGCTGGTTCGACTTCGTCGGCTACGGCGTCGACGCCGAGACCGGGCTGATCGACCACGACCAGGTGCGCCACCTCGCCCGCAACCACCGGCCCAAGGCGATCGTGTGCGGCTCCATCGCCTACCCCCGGCACCTGGACTACGCCTTCTTCCGCGAGGTCGCCGACGAGGTCGGGGCGTATCTGATCGCCGACGCGGCGCATCCGATCGGCCTGGTCGCCGGGGGAGCGGCGCCGAACCCGGTGCCGTACGCGGACATCGTGTGCGCGACCACCCACAAGGTGCTGCGCGGCCCGCGCGGCGGGATGATCCTGTGCGGCGCCGAGCTGGCCGAGCGCGTGGACCGGGCCGTCTTCCCCTTCACCCAGAGCGGCGCCCAGATGCACACCATCGCCGCCAAGGCCGTCGCGTTCGGCGAGGCGGCGACCCCGGCGTTCGCCGTGTACGCCCACCAGGTGGTCGCCAACGCGCGCGTGCTGGCCGGTCATCTGGCCGCGGAGGGCCTGGCCGTCACCACCGGCGGCACGGACACCCACCTGATCACCGCCGACACCGCCCCGCTCGGGGTGGACGGCCGTACCGCGCGCGGCCGGCTGCTGGCGGCCGGCCTGGTGCTGGACTGCTGCGCGCTGCCGCACGGCGACGGCCGCGGGCTGCGCCTGGGCACGGCCGCGGTGACCACCCAGGGCATGGGCGAGCCGGAGATGGTGCGGATCGCGGCGCTGCTCGCGGCCGTGCTGCGCGGTGAGACGGAGCCGGTCGCGGCGCGGGAGGAGGTCCGCGTGCTCACCGGCCGGTTTCCGCCGTATCCGGGCTGAACCGGGGCAGCCGTCGGAGGTGCACAGCCACTCGTGCAACCATCGTCGCTACCCGGAAGTCCTCATCCATATGCGTCCGTCGCTAGGGTGTGGGGCTGTGATGGCCAGCGAGACCTGTGGGGAAGCCCGTGCGTGAATACCTCCTGACGCTCTGCATCACGGCTGCGGTGACGTACCTCCTGACCGGACCGGTACGGAAGTTCGCGATCGTGGCCGGGGCGATGCCGGAGATCCGTGCCCGGGACGTGCACCGGGAACCCACCCCGCGCCTCGGCGGTATCGCGATGTTCTTCGGGCTGTGCGCGGGGCTGCTGGTCGCCGACCACCTGACCAACCTCAACGAGGTCTTCGCGAAGTCCAACGAGCCGCGGGCGCTGCTCTCCGGCGCGGCCCTGATCTGGCTGATCGGTGTCCTGGACGACAAGTTCGAGATCGACGCGCTGATCAAGCTGGGCGGTCAGATGATCGCCGCGGGCGTGATGGTCATGCAGGGCCTGACGATCCTGTGGCTGCCCATCCCGGGCGTCGGCAACGTGGCGCTGACCCAGTGGCAGGGCACGCTGCTGACGGTCGCGCTGGTGGTCATCACGATCAACGCGGTGAACTTCGTGGACGGCCTAGACGGTCTCGCGGCCGGCATGGTGTGCATCGCGGCGGCCGCGTTCTTCCTGTACGCCTACCGGATCTGGTACTCGTACGGCATCGAGGCCGCCGCCCCCGGCACGCTGTTCGCGGCGATCCTGATGGGCATGTGCCTGGGCTTCCTGCCGCACAACATGCACCCCGCGCGGATCTTCATGGGCGACTCGGGGTCGATGCTCATCGGCCTGGTGCTGTCGGCCGGCGCGATCTCGATCACCGGCCAGGTGGACCCGGACGCGCTGAACCTGTACGCGGGTTCGGAGAAGGCGGCGGTCCACCAGACGGTCCCGGTGTACATCCCGCTGCTGCTGCCGCTGACGATCATCGCCGTGCCGGCCGCCGACCTGGTGCTGGCGATCGTGCGCCGCACCTGGCGCGGCCAGTCGCCGTTCGCCGCCGACCGCGGCCATCTGCACCACCGTCTGCTGGAGATCGGCCACTCGCACAGCCGGGCCGTGCTGATCATGTACTTCTGGTCGGCGCTGATCGGCTTCGGGGCGCTGGCGTACTCGGTCAACTCGGCGTCGATGTGGATCGTGCTGGGCGTGGTGTTCCTCAGCGCGGTCGGCCTGGTCCTGCTGCTGCTCCCGCGTTTCACCCCGCGCGTGCCGGTGTGGGCCCAGCGGTTCGTGCCGCCGCGGTACCGCAGGCGGCGCCGGGCTCCGGAGGCCGTCGCGGCGGCGGAGGCCGCCGGGGCCGCGGAAGCGGAGGCTCCGGGCGGCGAGGAGCGGACCCCGGTCACGGCCGGTGTCTCGGGTGTCAACGGGGCGACCGCGCTCGGTGCCAGGTCGCGAATCCCCGATCGCCGTTGACGCGCAAGGTAAGAATCTGACTAGAGCATTGCCATCTCGTGGGGGAGCAAAGACCCCTAATACCAGACAAGTGGGCGCGGTTTTTGCACAGACGGGCACTGTCACTCTCATGTGTGACAGCCAGCACACCCATCAGGTAAAGACCTCATCAAATAGTTTGTGATACGGTTCACGAGAACCCCGGATAGAACCGAAGGACCCGAGTGCGACGGTCCATTGGTGTGAGGTCTCGATCACTCAGCCCGGGACTACGCTCGTCCATGACGACACCCTGCCCCCTGTGAAAAGCGGAGTTGCCGCCATGCCGTCCAATGACGTCCGGAACCTTGCGCAGATCGCTGTGCCCACAGCGGCCGCCGGCGTGATCGCCGTCGCCGTGAGCGCCGCGGTCGCGGGGGGCAAGGGCGCGCTCGGCGCGGTCGTCGGCACGGTGCTGGCCATCCTGTTCATGGGACTCGGCCTCTACGTGCTGCAGTGGACGGCGAAAACGCTCCCGCAGCTCTTCCAGGCGATGGGGCTGCTGCTCTACGTCGCCCAGCTGCTCCTCCTCCTGATCTTCGTCGCCGTCTTCAAGGACACCTCCCTCTTCAACGCGAAGACGTTCGCCGCGTCGCTCGTCGTCGCGACCGTCGTGTGGATGGCCGCCCAGGCACGCGCGCACATGAAGGCCAAGATCTTCTACATCGACCCGGACTCCGCGAAGAGTGAGAAGCCGGAGAAGACAGGGCCGAAGCCGTGAGGGGTAGGGGCGGGATAAAGGCTTGTGAGATCTCCTGCTATCGTCCGGTGCCAACTGCGGCATCGCGGGCGCGGGCATCCGAGCTGACGCCTGCTCGATCGCGAGGCTCGATGCCCCCCAGCCGCCCCCACATCCGTAACACCAGTCCGGTGCCGAACCGCGGCCGTGCGCCGCGCCGACACAACGAGGTTGCCGAACCCATGCGTCACGCCGAAGGAGCCCGCGGTGAGTGCTGACCAGACCCAGCTCGCCTTCGACTGGAGTTGTCGGATCATGTCCGACAACGGGTGTGGCTTCCCGGCTCCGGGCCTGCACTCCTTCCTCTTCAAGCCGCTCGCCACGGTGGGGGGCTTCGAGTTCAACAAGGTGATGCTGCTCGCGCTCGTCACCACGCTGCTGGTCGTCGTGTTCTTCTCGGCCGCCTTCGGCAAGGCCAAGGTCGTCCCGGGCAAGCTCCAGATGATCGGCGAGGCCGGCTACGACTTCGTCCGCCGCGGCATCGTCTACGAGACCCTCGGCAAGCGCGAGGGCGAGAAGTGGGTGCCGTTCATGGTCTCCCTCTTCTTCTTCATCTGGCTCATGAACATCTGGTCCGTGATCCCGCTGGCCCAGTTCCCGGTCTCGTCGGTCTTCGCCTTCCCGGTCGTCCTGGCCGCCATCGTGTGGCTCCTCTGGGTCGGCCTGACCTTCAAGCGCCACGGCTTCGTCGGCTTCTTCAAGAACGTCACGGGCTATGACAAGTCGCTGGGCGCGGTCCTTCCGCTGGTCATGGTCATCGAGTTCCTCTCGAACCTGATCGTCCGCCCGTTCACGCACGCGGTGCGACTCTTCGCCAACATGTTCGCCGGTCACCTGATGCTGGTGATGTTCACCGTCGCCTCCTGGTACCTGCTGAACAGCTGGCTGGTCGTCGGCGCCGGCGTCTCCTTCGTGATGACGATGGCCATGATCTGCTTCGAGCTCTTCGTGCAGGCCGTCCAGGCGTACGTCTTCGTACTGCTGGCCTGCTCCTACATTCAGGGTGCTCTCGCCGAGCACCACTGAGCCGATCCACCCGCCCCTATCCCCAGTCGTCCGGTGGCCAACCCCCACCGGTCCGTAAAAGAGAAGGAAGAAACGGCATGTCCGCTGCCATCGACCTCGCCGCCGGCGTCTCCGGTTCCCTCGGCTCCATCGGCTACGGCCTCGCGGCCATCGGCCCGGGCATCGGCGTCGGCATCATCTTCGGTAACGGCACCCAGGCCCTGGCCCGCCAGCCCGAGGCCGCGGGTCTGATCCGCGCCAACCAGATCCTGGGCTTCGCCTTCTGTGAGGCGCTCGCCCTCATCGGCATCGTTATGCCGTTCGTGTTCGGTAAGTAATCACCCCTTACCTGACACGAATCGACGAAAGGCACTGATGTGATCGCCAACCTGGCACAGCTGGCGGCCGAGGAGACGGAGCAGAACCCGCTCGTCCCGGCTGGTCCTGAGCTGCTCGTCGGCACCATCGCCTTCGCCATCGTGTTCTTCTTCTTCTGGAAGAAGCTGCTTCCGAACATCAACAAGGTTCTGGAGGAGCGTCGCGCGGCGATCGAAGGCGGCATCGAAGAGGCCGACGCCATGAAGGTCGAGGCCCAGAGCGTCCTTGAGCAGTACAAGGCCCAGCTCGCCGAGGCCCGGCACGAGGCCGCGCGCCTGCGCCAGGAGGCGCAGGAGCAGGGTGCCGCGCTCATCGCCGAGATGCGGGCCGAGGGCCAGCGGCAGCGCGAGGAGATCGTCGCCGCCGGCCACGCCCAGATCGACGCAGACCGCAAGGCCGCCGCGTCCGCGCTGCGTCAGGACGTCGGCAAGCTCGCCACCGAACTGGCCGGCAAGCTCGTCGGCGAGTCCCTCGAGGACCACGCCCGCCAGAGCCGTGTGATCGACCGCTTCCTCGACGAGCTTGAGGAGAAGGCCGAGGCCACGCGATGAACGGAGCGAGCCGCGAGGCCCTGGCGGCCGCACGTGAGCGTCTCGACGCGCTGACGGACTCCACGTCCGTCGACGCCGCGAAGCTCGCGGACGAGCTGGCGGCCGTCACCGCGCTGCTCGACCGCGAGGGCGGCCTGCGCCGGGTCCTCACCGACCCGGCGCAGCCCGGGGAGGCGAAGGCGCAGCTGGTCCAGCGCCTGATCGGCGGCCAGGTCAGCGGCACCGCCGCCGACCTGGTGTCCGGAATGGCCCGGTCCCGCTGGTCGCAGCCCCGCGACCTGGTGGACGCGCTGGAGGAGCTGGCGAGCATCGCCGACCTCACGGCCGCGGAGAAGACGGGCACCCTCGACGACGTCGAGGACGAGCTGTTCCGGTTCGGCCGGATCGTCTCCTCCAGCACCGGGCTGCGCGCCGCGCTCACCGACCGTGCCGCCGGCGCCTCGGCCAAGACCGAGCTGCTGCACCGGCTGCTGGGCGGGCGGGCCAAGCCGGCCACCGAGCGGCTGGTGACGCGCCTCGCGACCGCGCCGCGTGGACGTAGCCTGGAGACGGGACTGGAGTCCCTGTCCAAGCTCGCCGCCGAACGCCGGAACCGCATGGTCGCCGTCGTCACCTCCGCGGTGCCGCTGAGCGACGGGCAGCGCGAGCGCCTCGGCGCCGCACTGACCAAGCTCTACGGGCGCCGGATGCACCTCAACCTCGACGTCGACCCCGAGGTCGTCGGCGGAATCCGGGTGCAGGTCGGTGACGAGGTCATCAATGGCTCCGTCGCGGACCGGCTGGACGAGGCCGCCCGCCGCATGGCGAGCTAGCAGTAACTCGATATTCCGAGAAGAGCAGTACGTACTTACGGCCCTGGTTGGGCCGTGCAGAGGATTCCTGGGGGTCGCCCCCAGACCCCCAAAGTGAAACTTCGGGCCCAACAAGGAGAGCAGGGAACCCAGATGGCGGAGCTCACGATCCGGCCGGAGGAGATCCGGGACGCGCTGGAGAACTTCGTCCAGTCGTACAAGCCGGACGCGGCCTCGCGCGAGGAGGTCGGTACGGTCACCCTTGCCGGCGACGGCATCGCGAAGGTCGAGGGCCTGCCCTCGGCCATGGCCAACGAACTGCTGAAGTTCGAGGACGGCACCCTCGGCCTCGCGCTGAACCTGGAAGAGCGCGAGATCGGTGCCATCGTCCTCGGTGAGTTCAGCGGCATCGAGGAGGGTCAGCCGGTCACGCGCACCGGCGAGGTCCTCTCCGTGGCGGTCGGCGAGGGCTACCTCGGCCGTGTCGTCGACCCGCTCGGCAACCCGATCGACGGCCTCGGCGAGATCGACACCGACGGCCGCCGCGCCCTCGAGCTGCAGGCCCCCACGGTCATGCAGCGCAAGTCGGTGCACGAGCCGATGGAGACGGGCTACAAGGCCGTCGACGCGATGACCCCGATCGGCCGTGGTCAGCGTCAGCTGATCATCGGCGACCGCCAGACCGGCAAGACCGCCCTGGCCGTCGACACGATCATCAACCAGCGCGACAACTGGCGCTCGGGCGACCCGAAGAAGCAGGTCCGCTGCATCTACGTCGCCATCGGCCAGAAGGGCTCCACCATCGCCGGCGTGCGCCGCGCGCTGGAGGAGAACGGCGCGCTGGAGTACACGACCATCGTCGCCGCCCCGGCGTCCGACCCGGCCGGCTTCAAGTACCTTGCGCCGTACACCGGTTCGGCCATCGGCCAGCACTGGATGTACCAGGGCAAGCACGTCCTGATCATCTTCGACGACCTGTCGAAGCAGGCCGACGCCTACCGCGCCGTGTCGCTGCTGCTGCGCCGCCCGCCGGGCCGTGAGGCCTACCCGGGTGACGTCTTCTACCTGCACTCCCGTCTGCTGGAGCGCTGCGCCAAGCTCTCCGACGACATGGGTGCCGGTTCGATGACCGGTCTGCCGATCGTCGAGACCAAGGCCAACGACGTCTCGGCGTTCATCCCGACCAACGTCATCTCCATCACCGACGGCCAGTGCTTCCTGGAGTCGGACCTGTTCAACGCCGGTCAGCGTCCCGCGCTGAACGTCGGTATCTCCGTCTCCCGAGTCGGTGGTTCCGCGCAGCACAAGGCGATGCGCCAGGTTTCCGGCCGCCTCCGTGTGGACCTCGCCCAGTTCCGTGAGCTGGAGGCGTTCGCCGCCTTCGGTTCCGACCTGGACGCGGCCTCGAAGGCCCAGCTGGAGCGCGGTCAGCGCATGGTCGAGCTGCTGAAGCAGGACCAGTACCAGCCGATGGCCACCGAGGACCAGGTCGTCTCCGTCTGGGCCGGCACCAACGGCCGCATGGACGACGTGCCGGTCGCCGACGTCCGCCGCTTCGAGAGGGAGCTGCTGGAGTTCCTGCACCGGAAGCACCAGGGCCTGCTCACCTCCATCCGCGAGGGCGCCAAGATGTCGGACGACACGATCCAGGCGATCGACGACGCCGTGGCGGAGTTCAAGAAGCAGTTCGAGACGAGCGACGGCAAGCTGCTCGGCGAGGACGTTCCTGCCGCTGCCGCCAAGTGACGTAAGGAAGGGACCTGACTCATGGGAGCCCAGCTCCGGGTCTACAAGCGTCGCATCCGATCCGTCAGCGCGACCAAGAAGATCACCAAGGCGATGGAGATGATCGCCGCCTCGCGCGTCGTCAAGGCGCAGCGCAAGGTGGCGGCCTCCACGCCGTACGCGCAGGAGCTCACGCGCGCGGTCACGGCGGTCGGTACGGGTTCGAACACCAGGCACCCGCTCACCACGGAGGCGGAGAACCCGACCCGTGCCGCGGTCCTGCTCCTCACGAGCGACCGCGGTCTGGCCGGCGCCTTCAACTCCAACGCCATCAAGGCGGCGGAGCAGCTCACCGAGCGCCTGGAGCGCGAGGGCAAGCAGGTCGACACGTACATCGTCGGCCGGCGCGGCGTGGCGCACTACAACTTCCGTGAGCGCAAGATCGCGGAGTCGTGGAGCGGCTTCACCGACGAGCCGACGTACGCGGACGCCAAGAAGGTGGCGGCGCCGCTGATCGAGGCCATCGAGAAGGAGACGGCCGAGGGCGGCGTGGACGAACTCCACATCGTCTTCACCGAGTTCGTCTCGATGATGACGCAGACGGCGCTCGACGCCCGGCTGCTGCCGCTGCGCCTCGAAGAGGTCGCGGAGGAGGCTCACCCCAAGGGCGAGATCCTCCCGCTGTACGACTTCGAGCCGTCGGCGGAGGACGTCCTCGACGCCTTGCTGCCGCGCTACGTGGAGAGCCGCATCTACAACGCGCTGCTTCAGTCGGCCGCTTCGAAGCACGCCGCCACGCGGCGCGCGATGAAGTCGGCCACCGACAACGCGGGCGAGCTGATCAACACGCTCTCCCGTCTTGCCAACGCGGCCCGCCAGGCCGAAATCACCCAGGAAATCAGCGAGATCGTCGGTGGCGCGAGCGCCCTGGCCGACGCGACCGCGGGGAGTGACCGATAAATGACCACCACTGTTGAGACCGCGACGGCTACGGGCCGCGTCGCCCGGGTCATCGGCCCGGTCGTCGACGTGGAGTTCCCCGTCGACGCGATGCCGGACATCTACAACGCCCTCCACGTCGAGGTCGCCGACCCGGCCAACGCGGGCGAGAGGAAGACGCTGACCCTGGAGGTCGCCCAGCACCTGGGTGACGGCCTGGTCCGCACCATCTCCATGCAGCCGACCGACGGCCTGGTCCGCCAGGCCCCGGTCGTCGACACCGGCGACGGCATCACCGTCCCGGTCGGCGACTTCACCAAGGGCAAGGTGTTCAACACCCTCGGTGAGGTGCTGAACGTCGACGAGCAGTACGAGGGCGAGCGCTGGTCCATCCACCGCAAGGCCCCGAACTTCGACGAGCTCGAGTCGAAGACCGAGATGTTCGAGACCGGCGTCAAGGTCATCGACCTGCTGACCCCGTACGTCAAGGGCGGCAAGATCGGTCTGTTCGGCGGCGCCGGCGTCGGCAAGACGGTGCTCATCCAGGAGATGATCTACCGTGTCGCCAACAACCACGACGGTGTCTCCGTGTTCGCCGGTGTCGGTGAGCGCACCCGTGAGGGCAACGACCTGATCGAGGAGATGTCCGACTCGGGCGTCATCGACAAGACCGCGCTGGTCTTCGGTCAGATGGACGAGCCCCCGGGCACCCGTCTGCGCGTCGCGCTGGCCGGCCTCACCATGGCCGAGTACTTCCGTGACGTCCAGAAGCAGGACGTGCTGTTCTTCATCGACAACATCTTCCGCTTCACGCAGGCCGGTTCCGAGGTCTCCACGCTGCTCGGCCGTATGCCGTCCGCGGTGGGTTACCAGCCGAACCTGGCCGACGAGATGGGCCTCCTCCAGGAGCGCATCACCTCGACCCGCGGTCACTCGATCACCTCGATGCAGGCGATCTACGTCCCCGCCGACGACCTGACCGACCCGGCCCCGGCCACCACCTTCGCCCACCTCGACGCGACGACGGTTCTGTCCCGTCCGATCTCCGAGAAGGGCATCTACCCGGCCGTGGACCCGCTGGACTCCACGTCCCGGATCCTGGACCCGCGCTACATCACGCAGGACCACTACAACGCGGCCATGCGCGTGAAGACGATCCTGCAGAAGTACAAGGACCTCCAGGACATCATCGCGATCCTCGGTATCGACGAGCTCGGCGAGGAGGACAAGCTCGTCGTCCACCGTGCCCGTCGTGTGGAGCGCTTCCTGTCCCAGAACACCCACGTCGCCAAGCAGTTCACCGGCGTGGACGGCTCGGACGTGCCGCTCGACGAGTCGATCGCCGCGTTCAACGCGATCTGCGACGGCGAGTACGACCACTTCCCCGAGCAGGCGTTCTTCATGTGCGGTGGTCTTGAGGACCTCAAGAAGAACGCGAAGGAGCTGGGCGTCTCCTGACTTCGGGCACTCGCCTGAGTCGTGAGGGGGCGGGGTGCGTCCCGCCCCCTCACTCACGCCCACTAGAATTGACCCCAACACCCGGCGCCCCTGCCGGGTGGTGACCCGAGGAGCCACCCTTGGCTGCTGAGCTGCACGTCGAGCTGGTCGCCGCCGACCGCCAGGTCTGGTCCGGCGAGGCCACCCTGGTCGTCGCGCGCACCACGTCCGGCGACATCGGCGTCATGCCCGGTCACCAGCCGCTGCTCGGTGTGCTGGAGTCGGGCCCGGTGACCATCCGTACGAGTGAGGGCGGAACGGTCGTCGCCGCGGTGCACGGCGGTTTCATCTCGTTCGCGGACAACAAGCTGTCCCTGCTGGCCGAGATCGCCGAGCTGTCGGACGAGATCGATGTCCAGCGCACGGAGCGGGAACTGGAGCGTGCGAAGGCGGAGGGCGACGCCGTCGCCGAGCGCCGCGCGGACGTCCGACTGCGTGCTGCGACGGCGCGCTGAACCAGCCGCGCCGTACGTTGACGTCACTCAGCCGCGGCCGGCCCGGAGCAATCCGGTGCCGGTCGCGGCTGAGGCAGATGTGGGTGTTTTTTCCGTTTCATTACTCAGTCGTAGAAGCAGTTCTACCTAGGAGACGAGGAGGTCGGTGCCGATGGTCCTCGCTCTGACTGTGTGCGGGATCGTGGTCGCACTCGTGGTGGTGGGACTGTTCCTGTTCGGGCTGCGCCGCCGGCTCATCCAGCGTTCCGGCGGCACCTTCGACTGTTCGCTGCGCTGGGACCTGCCCGAGAAACCGGACACGGGCGGCAAGGGCTGGTCCTACGGCGTCGCCCGCTACAACGGCGACCGGATCGAGTGGTACCGGGTCTTCTCCTACGCCCCCCGCCCCCGCCGCGTCCTGGAGCGCGGGCAGATCGAGGTGGCCGGGCGCCGGCTGCCCGAGGGCGAGGAGGAACTGGCGCTGCTGTCCGACGCGGTGGTCCTGGCCTGCGCGCACCGGGGCACGCGTCTGGAACTCGCCATGAGCGACGACGCGCTGACCGGTTTCCTCGCGTGGCTGGAGGCGGCCCCACCCGGTCAGAGGGTGAACGTGGCGTAACCACGTTCACCCTCTGGGTATGGACGGTGCTCAGGCGCTCTTCTACAGGTTGCTGCTGATCGCGTTCACCAGTTCGCCGTTCGCGGTGTCACCGCTGAACTCCCAGAAGAACGCGCCGCCGAGGCCCTGGTTCTTGGCCCACGCCATCTTGGCGGCGATGGTGGCGGGGGTGTCGTACGACCACCAGTTGCTGCCGCAGTGCGCGTAGGCGGTGCCGGCGACGGTGCCGGTGGCCGGGCAGGACGTCTTGAGGACCTTGTAGTCCTCGATGCCCTGCTCGTAGGTGCCGGTCGCCGGGCCGGTGGCCGTGCCGCCCGGAGCGTCCTGGGTGACGCCGGTCCAGCCGCGGCCGTAGAAGCCGATGCCGATGAGCAGCTTCTTCGCGGGCACGCCGATCGCCTTGAACTTGGCCAGCGCGTCGGCGGTGGTGAAGCCCGCCTTCGGGATGCCGTCGTACGAGGTGAGCGGGGAGTGCGGGGCGGTCGGGCCCTTGGCGTCCCACGCGCCGAAGAAGTCGTACGTCATCACGTTGTACCAGTCGACGTACTGGGCGGCGCCCGCGTAGTCAGCGGCCTCGATCTTGCCGCCGGCCGAGCCGTCGGCGGTGGTGGCGGCGGTGACCAGGTTGTTCGAGCCGAACTTGGCGCGCAGCGCGGACATCACGTTCTTGAAGGCCGCCGCGCCGCTGGTGTCGCAGGTCAGACCGCAGGCGTTCGGGTACTCCCAGTCGATGTCGATGCCGTCGAAGACATCGGCCCAGCGCGGGTCCTCGACCAGGTCGTAGCAGGACTGGGCGAAGGCGGCCGGGTTCTTTGCCGCGTCCGCGAACCCGCCGGACCAGGTCCAGCCGCCGAAGGACCACAGCACCTTGATGTTCGGGTACTTGGCCTTCAGCTGGCGCAGCTGGTTGAAGTTGCCGCGCAGCGGCTGGTCCCAGGTGTCGGCGACGCCGCTGACCGACTGGTCGGCGGTGAAGGCCTTGTCGTAGTCGGCGTAGGAGTCGCCGATCGCGCACTTGCCGCCGGTGACGTTGCCGAAGGCGTAGTTGATGTGCGTGATCTTGGCGGCGGAGCCGGACGTCACCAGGTTCTTGACGTTGTAGTTGCGGCCGTAGATGCCCCACTCGGTGAAGTAGCCGAGCTTCACCTTGTCGCCGGTGGGCGGGGGAGTGGTGCCGCCGCCGGTGGTGTGCACCTTGACCGCGCCGCTGACCGGGCCGGTCTGGTCGGCGGTGTCACGGGCCTGCACGGTGTAGGAGTAGTCGGTGCCGGCGGTCAGGCCCGTGTCGGTGTACGAGGTGGTGGTGACCGTGGCGACCTTGGAGCCGTCGCGCAGGACGTCGTAGTTCTTGACGCCCTTGTCGTCGGTGGCCGCGCTCCAGCTCAGCTTCACCGAGGTGTCGGTGACCGAGGAGGCGGTCGGGGTGCCGGGTGCGGAGGGGGCCGCGTCGCCGGGGACCGTCGTGCCGTCGCAACTGTCCCCGTTCAGCTTGCAGTTGGACGGGGAGCCGGAGCCCGCGCCGTTGAAGCCGAAGGAGACGGAGGCGCCCGGGGCGAGGGTGCCGTTGTAGGACTTGTTCTTCGCGGTCCAGTGGGCGCCGGAGCCCGTGACGTCCGCGTCCCAGGCGGAGGTGACGGACGTGCCGGAGGGGAAGTCCCACTCGACGGTCCAGGAACTGATGCTGCTGGTGCCGGTGTTCTTGATGGTCCACTGGCCACCGAAGCCGGTGCCCCAGTCGCTCGTCTTGGTGAAACCGGCCGTCGCGTTCGTCGCCGCCTGGGCGGGGGCGGCGAGTCCGACCAGACCGGCCAGGGGGAGCAACAGGGTCGCGAACCCTGCCGCGGCTCTGCTTCTGAAGCGCATGCTGCGCCTCCCTCGTCGTCGGGGGTGTCAGGGACATGACTGAGCCTTCATGTCCACGGTGCTGCGAGGGTAGAAAGGTCTGGACCACCCGTCAATAGGTCTGGACCATTCCTGGACGAGCCTCGCTGGACGCCCAACTCGCGGGCCAGAACCGCCGCTTGCACCCGGCTGCGCCGCCCCGGCTCGGCCGGCAACCGGCTGACGTGCGTCTTCACCGTGCCCTCCGCCATGTCCGGCCGGGCCGCGATCTCCGCGTTCGACGGCCCCTCGCCGATACGGCGCGGCGCCTCCCGCGCCCCCGGCCGGGAGCCTGTCAGGGTGGACGAGGGGAACGAACCGTGATCGTCGGACTGGTCATCGCCCGCGAGGTGGCGTTCTGGGTGCCGCCGGCGGCCGGACTGGCCTTCCGGTACGTGCTCCGGATGCCGCGCACCGGCGGTCCGGTACGTCGGCGGTTCCGGCGACGCCGGTTCGCTGCGGGCCCGGCGGCAGCGCATGCCGTGGGTGATCGGCGTCCACGTGGTCGTCGCCGCGGGCTACACGCTGTTCCCCGAGCGGGAGCGCAACCGCGGGGCCGGCGGAAACCCGGTCGACACCGGGCCGGGCGCCGGGACATGATCGCCGCGATGACACGTACCGACACGCCTCCCGCCTGGGACGAGCGCACCCAGCTGACCACCTTCCTCACCTACGTCCGCGCCACCGCGCGCGCCAAGTGCGAGGGACTCTCCGACGAGGACGCCGTGAAGGCGATCCTCCCCGGCTCACCGCTGATGACCGTCAGCGGACTGATCAGCCATCTGCGCTGGGTCGAGTACCAGTGGTTCCGGATCGTCTTCCTGGGGGAGCCGGACGAGGGCCCCTGGACCGACAAGGACCCCGACCGCGAGATGCGGATCGCCGTCGACATCCCGCTGTCGCGGCTGCTCGCCGAGTACGCCGAGGAGGCCGCCCGGCACGACGCGCTCGTCGCCGCCCACGACCTGGACACCAGGGCGCGCAGGAAGCGGAGGGACGGCAGCACGGTGAACCTGCGCTGGATCCTGCTCCACCTCATCGAGGAGACCGCCCGCCACAACGGCCACCTCGACATCCTGCGCGAACAGATCGACGGGGTGACCGGCGACTAGACCGGCGGGCCTCAGCGCTCTCCGCCCGGCACCCACAGCACGTCGCCGGTCTCCCGGTTGGCGCTGCGGGCCAGGATGAACAGCAGGTCGGAGAGGCGGTTCAGGTAGGTCGCGGTGAGCGGGTTCATCGTCTCGCCGTGCACCTCCAGGGCTGCCCAGGTGGAGCGCTCGGCCCGCCGTACGACCGTGCACGCCTGGTGCAGCAGGGCGGCACCCGGGGTACCGCCCGGCAGGATGAAGGAGCGCAGCTTCTCCAGCCGCTCGTTGAAGCGGTCGCAGTCCGCCTCCAGCCGGTCGATGTAGAACTGCTCCACCCTCAGTGGCGGGAACTCGGGGTTCTCCACCACCGGCGTCGACAGGTCCGCGCCGACGTCGAACAGGTCGTTCTGGACGCGGGTGAGGACCGCGACGATCTCCTCGTCCAGACCGCCCAGCGCGACGGCCGTGCCGATCACCGCGTTGGCCTCGTTGGCGTCCGCGTAGGCGGAGATCCTGAGGTCCGTCTTGGGCACCCGGCTCATGTCACCGAGGCTGGTGGTGCCCCGGTCGCCGGTCCTCGTGTAGATGCGCGTCAGGTTGACCATGCGGCCAGCGTAGTTATGCCCCGGCCCTCCGGGACACCCGTGTGCCCGCCGTCACGGCCGGGACGGCGCAGCGGATCAGCCTGCCGGCCGACGGGGAGGACGCTAGCGGAGCGCTCCGGTCCGCACGGCGGCGACGAACGACGACCAGGACCCGGCCGCGAAGAGGAGGGCGGGCCGGTCGGGGGCCTTGCTGTCGCGGACGGGGACGGCGGGGGAGAGGTCGTCGGAGACTTCGAGGCAGTTCCCGCCGTCGGGGTTGCTGTAGCTGCTCTTGCGCCAGGTCACGTCGGGCGCGTCGCCGGCTCGCACGGGGACGGCGAGGAGAAGGTCGTCGGAGACTTCCAGGCACTCGCCGCCGTCGGGGTTGCTGTAGCTGCTCTTGCGCCAGGTCACGGTGGTCATGTCGATGGCTCGCACGGCACTTCCTCCAACATCCGCAGGATGAACTTCCGCGACTCGGCGGGACCGAGTGCCTGGTCGCGCATCGCATCGTACGCACGTTGCAGCCGCTCAACCGCTGCACTTTCTTCGATCAATTCTCCGCGGTAAGCGTTCTCCGTGTACGCCACCGGTGTGCCGCTCGCCAGTCGCAGGAACATGACGGCTGTACTCACCAGGCCGTGCGGTCCCGAACTGTCCGGCAGCACCTGGAGCGTGACATTCCGGCGCTCCGACACTTCCAGGAGGTGCTGGAGTTGTTCCCGCCGCGCGCCGGCATCACGTAACGGTGTGCGCAGCACCGTTTCGGCCATGATGGCACGGAACGGCGGGGCGCCCTCGCCCTCCAGCACTACCCGTCGTCCTGCGCGGGCGGTGACCTGCTGGTCCAGTTCCTTGCCCTCGTAGCCGCCGAGAGCCAGCAGCTCACGCGCGTAGGCATCCGTTTGCAACAGGCCCGGCAGGATGCTCACTCCGAAGTGCCAAAGACTCACCGCCTCCGCCTCCAGCGTCATGTACCGCCGGTACTGCTCCTTGAACTGCGTCGGGTCCGCCACCGCCATCTCCCACATCGCCAGCAGCAGTCCGGGCGTGCCGTAGTACTGGTCCAGCGCCTCCGCCACCTCCGGCCCGCCCAGTGTCTCCCCGCTCTCCAGCTTCCTGAAGAGCGAGGGGTCCCAGCCGACCGCCTTGGCCAGTTCGCGCAGGCTCAGACCCCTGGACGTGCGGAGCAGGCGAAGTTCCTCCGCGTAGCGCCGGCGGGGCTCCTGACTGCGTCCGGTGATCGCCCTGCGCATCGGCATGGGGCACCCCCTTCGTGGTCGCCGTGTGACGGTCCGGACGCAGAGAGTATCGGCGCGTACGCGATCGCGGCGCCGGAAGAGGCCGTGCCGTACCGGTACGGGTTGACGCACACTCAGCCGCCGCCGGCCCCCGTACCCCTGCCGGTGTGATCTCCGTCAAATGGGACGTGACGCGCGTTACTTACCGGTCACACAGCGGCGCCGGAGCGCTATGGTCCGCCGAGGAGGCAGACCTTTCACCGCGTTCATAGGGAGTCGGAGTGGCACGGAAGCTCGCCGTCATCGGGGCCGGTCTCATGGGTTCCGGCATCGCCCAGGTCGCCGCGCAGGCGGGCTGGGACGTCGTTCTGCGTGACGTCACCGACGAGGCGCTGAAGCGCGGCACCGACGGCATCAGGGCCTCGTACGACAAGTTCGTCGGCAAGGGCAAGCTGGCCGCCGAGGACGCCGAGGCCGCCCTCGCGCGCATCACCCCGACCACCGACCTGGACGCCGCCGCCGAGGCCGACATCGTGGTGGAGGCCGTCTTCGAGAAGCTGGAGGTCAAGCACGAGATCTTCCGCGCGCTCGACAAGCTCGTGCGCGAGGACGCCGTGCTCGCCTCCAACACCTCCGCCATCCCGATCACCAAGATCGCGGCGGCCACCGAGCGCCCCGAGCGGGTCGTCGGCGTGCACTTCTTCTCGCCGGTGCCGATGATGCAGCTCGTCGAGCTCGTCCGCGGCTACAAGACCAGCGACGAAACCCTCGCCGCCGCGCGGGAGTTCGCCGAGTCCGTCGGCAAGACCTGCATCGTCGTCAACCGGGACGTCGCCGGCTTCGTCACCACCCGGCTCATCTCCGCCCTCGTGGTCGAGGCGACCAAGCTGTACGAGTCCGGCGTCGCCACCGCCGAGGACATCGACCTCGCCTGCAAGCTGGGCTTCGGCCACGCCATGGGCCCGCTCGCCACGGCCGACCTCACCGGCGTCGACATCCTGCTGCACGCCACGAGCAACATCTACACCGAGTCGCAGGACGAGAAGTTCGCCCCGCCGGAGCTGATGCGCCGGATGGTGGACGCCGGTGACATCGGCCGCAAGAGCGGGCAGGGCTTCTACACGTACTGAGTCAACCCGATCACGCACGACCACCCCGGGAGTGTCACTCCCCGGGGTGAATTCGGTATCGGTTCGCTTACAAGCAGCAACCGCACCGCCACCCGAACAGTCAGACGTTGCACAGCATCGTCACCGAGTACGCCAACCGCACTCAACGGGGAGCGCATATGCACATCAGGGGCGACCACGCCGAGCTGGTCGTCGGGGGCCGCCTCGACGTCCGCAGCGCGGCGGACGCCCGTACGGCCCTGCACTCGGCCGTCGACACCGGAGTCGGCGATCTGGTGCTCGACCTGTCCGAACTGGACTCCTGGGACGCCACCGGACTCGGGGTGATCATGGGTGCCCACCGGCGGGCCGGCCGTTGCGGGCGCCGGCTGGTGCTACGGGGCGTGCCCGCGCAGATGCAGCGTCTGCTGGTGGCGACCCGGCTGCACCGCATCCTCGCCATCGAGGGCGGCATCGGGGTGGAGTCACTGCCCCGGGTGTGAGGTACGCAATCCTCACAAGACCGTGACGTCCCGGACCGCATGGCACCCCGCCCTGTCGGAGACACTGGGGAAAGGTTTAGGGTGCGGTCGCCCGCCGTCTCGCAACCCTCGACCGAGCGGGCCCGGACCAGAAGCGACAGCGCGGTGTGCGACAAGGCCGGGAGGGGCCGCGAACACGGGCACACAACGCTTTTGGGGGGCTTGAACCCATGGACCCGATCGAGCCGGTCGACCCGGCCAACCCGGTCAACCCGGGCTCCGACGAACACGGCCAGGCACACGGCCGCCGCCCGCCCCGGGACTCCCTCGGCTCCGACTTCGCCGCCGGCCCGGCCGTGCCCGCCCGCATGGCCCAGCTCGTCGCCGGCGACCTGCAACTCACCGTCAATCCGGTCGACGGCAGCGAGATAGAGCCCTGCCCGCCGGCCGAGCTCCCCGGCAGGCCCCGCAAGCGCACCGCCGCCGAACGCGCCGGGACGGAACGCGCCGCCCTGCCGCCCGTGCCGCCCGGCCCCGCCCAGCCGGCGCTCTCCCTGCTGGAACGCCAGGACGAACGCGAACGCCTCGTCCGCCTCCTGGCCCGGGGCCGCTCGGTCCGGCTCACCGGCCCGGCCGGCTCCGGCCGCACCGCCCTGCTCGAACTGGTCGCCGAGGACTGCCTGGACCTCGCCCCCGACGGCGTGGTCCGCCTCAACGGCTTCCACCGCACGGCCGGCGACCTCCTGCACGACCTGTTCCACACCGTCCACGACGCCCCCCGCTACCGCCCCGACCGGGACGAACTCCTCGCCCGCGTCCGGGAGATCGGCGCGGTCGTCGTCCTGGACGACCTGGAGTTCGGCGGTGCCGCCCTGGACGAACTCCTCGACGCCACCCCCGAGTGCGCGTTCCTGTTCGCCGCCACCCCCGACGTACCCGCACCCTCCGCCGGGGCGGACGTCGAGGAGGTCTTCCTCGGCGGCCTCGAACGCGCCGCCGGCGTGGAGATCCTGGAGCGGACCGTCGGCCGGGTGCTCACCGAGGAGGAGGCCAACTGGGCAGGCGACCTCTGGTTCGAGTCCGAGGGGCTGCCCCTGCGGTTCGTCCAGGCCGGCGCCCTGCTCCGGCAGCGCGACCGACTGCGGGCCAGCACCGGCGCGGTCGACGAGTACGGCGTCTTCGAGGACGTGCGTCTGCCGGCCGACCCGCCCGTGGACCTGGAGGACGACGTCCCGCTGCCCTCCCTCGGCGAGGCCGCGGCCCCCGCCCCGCTGCTCGCCTCCCGGCTCAGCGCCTCCGCCCGCGCCACCCTGCGCTTCGCCGTCGCCCTCGGCGGTGAGGTACCGCACCAGGCGCACCTGCCCGCCCTGGTCGGCGACACCCACGCGGACGCCGCCCTCGGTGAACTGGCGAGCTGCGGCCTGGTCTCCC
Organism: Streptomyces sp. NPDC047841; assembly: GCF_040704085.1. Classification (NCBI taxonomy): domain Bacteria; kingdom Bacillati; phylum Actinomycetota; class Actinomycetes; order Kitasatosporales; family Streptomycetaceae; genus Streptomyces; species Streptomyces sp. NPDC047841. The sequence continues at coordinate 64,098 of NZ_JBEYRP010000012.1, read as the reverse complement.
CGGTCGGCTCCCGGTACCGCCTGGCGGCCGGCGTGCAGACCCAGCTGGAGGCCGCCGGATACGCCGACGACGCTCCCGGCCACGCCGACACCGCCGCCCGGCACTACGCCTGGTGGGCCGGCCACCCCTCCGTCACCCCGGAGCGGGTGTGCGCGGAGGCCGACGCGGTCCTCGCCGCGCTCGCCGCCGTCGTCCCGCGGACGGTCCCGCCCGTCGAGGGCGAGGAGAGCAGCGCCGTACGGCTGGCCCGCACGGCGGCGCCCGCCTTCGCCGCCGGGCTCCACTGGAGCGCCTGGGAGCGGGCCCTGCGGTCCGGCGCGGAGGCCTCCCGGCTGTCCGGCGAGGTGAGCGAGCAGGCCTACTTCCACCATGAGCTGGGCATACTCGCGCTCTGCACCGGCCAGCTCGACCGGGCCCGCGCCGAACTGGAGGCGTCGAGCGGGCTGCGCGGCGCCCTCGCCGACAAGCGGGGCGCGGTCGCCGGCCGCCGCGCCCTGGCCCTGCTCGCCGACCGCGCGGGCGAGGCGCCCGGGCTCGCGCCGGTGGCAGCGGGGGAGGAGCCGGCGGAGACGCGGCAGGAGGAGCGGACGCCGGCGCCGTACGAGACCGCGGTCACCCAGCGGGTCCCCGTGCCCCGGCCGCGGGGCGGCATCCGGGGCCTGGCCCGGCGCAACCTGGTGGCGGCCGGTTCCGGCGCGCTGCTCGCCGCCGTGCTCGGCACGGTCGTCGCGCTCGGCGTGACCTCCCCCGACGACGCGGGCCGCAACCCGGCCGGCAAGGTCGACGCCAACCCGTCCGCCGGTCAGGACGTCGGCGACGGCGGCCCGGGCTCGGGGCCGACGGACAGCGGCGGCACCGGTTCGGCCAGCAGCCGGCCCACGTCACCGGGTCCCGACGGCACGTACGGCACGGCGGACGACCCGGCACCGCCCGTGGCGCCGTCCCGTCCGTCGGAGAGCGTCGAGCCCTCCAACCCCCATTCCTCTTCCGGCTCACCGTCCAAGTCGCCGAAGCCGGGAGGCTCGGGCGGCGGGACGACGGGGGGCACGAGCGGTGGCCCGACCGGGGGCACGACGGGCGGCGGTACGACCGGCGGCTCCACGGGCGGTTCCCCGGGCGGCTCGACGACCGGTGGCTCGACGAGCGGCGGCACGGGCGGTACGACGACCGGTGGTGGTACGACCACGGGCGGGAGCGGAACCGGTGGCTCGACCGGCACGACGGGCGACACCACCGGGGGCACCGGCGGCTCCCCGGGCGGCACGACGAGCGGCGGCTCGACGGACGGCACGACCGGGGGCACCACGGGCGGCGACACCGGCGGCACGACGACCGGCGGCTCGACGGACGGCACCACCGGGGGGACGTCGAGCAGCGCCTCGGCATCGCAAACGGCCCCGGGCACGACCGGCACGCTGATGTGACCCCGGTGACGGCGAACACCTGACTCTCCACCGCGACGGTGACCCCCTGGGGCGCCCCCGGTCCCGGCCGCTCGGCACCGCCGGTCTCCGCCGTCGTGGCCGAGCGCGGTCGCGGGGGAGGGGCTGCGGAGCGGGGGCGGGCGATGCGCTGGGCGCGCCGGGGCTTCCGAGCGGTCGGCGTCCGCGGCGACGGTGACTTCCGGGTTGCCCGCCGGTCCCGGCCGCTCGACACTGCCGGCCCCCACCGTCGTGGCCGAGCGCGGTCGCGGGGCGAGGAGCTGTGGAGCGGGGGCGGGCGATGTGCTGTGCGCGCCGGGGCTTCCGAGCGGTCGGCGTCCGCGGCGACGGTGACTTCCGGGGCGCCCGCCGGGCCCGGCCGCTCGGCACCGCCGGTCCCCGCCTGGCCCGGCCCAGGGCCGCCGGTCCCTGCCGCCGTGGGCGTGCGCCGTCGCGGCGGGAGGGGTGGGCGGGGCGAGGGGCTGCGGAGCGGGGGCGGGTGATGCGCTGCGCGCGCCGGGGCTTCCGAGCGGTCGGCGTCCGCCGTCCGCCGCGACGGTGACTTCCGGGTTGCCCGCCGGGATCGGCGGCTCGGCACCGCCGGTCTCCGCCGTCGTGGGCGTGCGCCGTCGCTGCGGGAGAAGAACCGTGCCCTGCGGCGGGCAGGGGGCGGAGCCGGTGGTCAGAACAGGCGGAGCTTGTCGTCCTCGATGCCGCGCAGGGCGTTGTAGTCCAGGATGTGGCAGTTGATGCCGCGGTCGGTGGCGAGGACGCGGGCCTGCGGCTTGATCTCCTGGGCGGCGAAGACGCCGCGGACCGGGGCCAGGTGCGGGTCGCGGTTCAACAGGTCGAGGTAGCGCGTCAGTTGCTCCACGCCGTCGATCTCGCCCCGCCGCTTGATCTCGACCGCCACCGTCTGGCCGTCCGCGTCCCGGCACAGGATGTCCACGGGCCCGATCGCCGTCATGTACTCGCGGCGGATGAGGGTGTACCCGTCGCCCAGCGTCTCGATGCGGTCGGCGAGCAGTTCCTGGAGGTGCGCCTCCACGCCGTCCTTGATCAGTCCCGGGTCCACACCCAGTTCGTGCGAGGAGTCGTGGAGGATCTCCTCCATCGTGATGATCAGTTTCTCGCCCGCCTTGTTGACGACGGTCCACACGCCCTCGTCCTCGCCGGTGCCCTCCTTCAGCGTGCAGGGCGGCGACATCCAGTTGAGCGGCTTGTAGGCCCGGTCGTCGGCGTGGATGGAAACGCTGCCGTCCGCCTTGACCAGGATCAGTCGCGGAGCCGAGGGCAGGTGGGCGGTGAGCCGGCCGGCGTAGTCGACCGAGCAGCGGGCAATGACGAGACGCATGGTCGGCAACGCTACTCGACGCCCGCCGGTGCTCGCGATCCGTCCGCCCAGCTCCCAGTGGATCGCACCATTTGTCCCTTGAAACTCTTGTTCATCCCTGGCCGATTGTGGGCGTAACGGGATCGGTTCATATACGCATTCTGCTGGTGTGGTCACCTACGGTTGCCTACCGTAGGAACGGGAGGTTGCGGACCCTGTACCGAGCGTGTTCGAAATCGCGAACTCCCTTATCTGTCCGGCAACCCCTGCTGTTCGGGGGTGCGAGAGGAGAACCCATGTCGCTCGACGTCTCACCGGCCCTACTCGAACAGGCCGAGCGAGGCGAGGTCGACGAAGCAGCATTCGTCGACTGCGTCCGGACCTCCCTGCCCTACGCATGGGAGATGATCAGCTCCCTGGTGGCCCAGCTGAAGGTGGACGGCGGACCCTTCGCCGACAACCAGACGCCCCCGCCGGACGAGCAGGCACGCGGTCAGCTGCTGCGTGCGCTCGCGAGTGACGCGATACGCGGCGCGTTGCAGCGGCACTTCGGTGTGCGACTGGCCTTCCAGAACTGCCACCGCGTGGCGGTGTTCCCGCTGGACGCCTCGGTGGACGAGACGTTGGCCCGCTTCACTTCGGTGCGCAGCCAGTTGCTCAACCAGTCGTCGGAGCTCCGGGACTGCTGACGCGCGGTTCCGGTACGGCCCGGACGGACGGCCGCCGGCTTGCCGCTCCACCCGCGGGGGAGGTGCATCGAGGACCAGGACGGCAAGCGCCCCAGGCGGCTCGCGCGGGGCGGGCCGGTCAGCCCAGCCGGGGCAGCACCTCGGCGCCCAGGCGCCGTAGGTTCTCCTCCGTGGCCGCGAGGTCGCCCGAGCCCTCCACCAGGAGGGCGAAGCGGGAGATGCCGGTGCGCTCCGAGGTCGCCGCGAGCCGGTCGGCGGCGAGCCGCGGGGTGCCCACCGGGTGCAGTCCGCAGAGCAGTTCGGTGTAGGCGTACGGGTCGCGCATCGCGCGCGCCCGTCCGTCCACCGTCACATGGGCGTCCAGACCCTGCCGCAGCCAGCCGGGCATCGCCTTCAGCAGCGTCTCCACCGCGTCCGTGCGCCGGTCGGCGAGCTGGCAGACCCCGGCGGAGACATGGGCGGCGCCCGCGATGTCCTCGGCGGGCCGGCCCGCCGCGCGGGCGCAGCGCCGCCACAGGGCGACCATCTCGGCCTTCTCCTCGTCCCCGACGTGCATGCCGAGCAGCATGGGCAGCCCGCGCTCGGCGGCCAGCCGTACGCTCGCCGGTGAGGTGCAGGCGAGGACGACCTCGGGGCCCGGGGTGTCCGTCAGGGCCTCCGCCGGGCGGGGGACGACCGGCACCTCGCGGAAGGTGTAGCGCTCCCCGGAGGCCGCCACGGACGGCTCGCCCAGCCAGCGCAGCAGCAGATCGAGTGACTCCGGGAACCCGTGTTCGTACGCCTCCAGTCCCGCGCCGAACACCTCCAGGTCCACCCAGGGGCCGCCGCGCCCGACGCCCAGCGTGAACCGCCCGCCACTGGTCAGGTGCAGCAGGGCGGCCTGCTCGCCGAGGGCCACCGGGTGGGCCGTGGGCAGTACGCTGACGGCCGTGCCGACCCGGATGCGGCGGGTGCGGCCGAGCAGCAGCGCGGCCAGGGTCACCGCGGACGGGCATGTGCCGTAGGGCACGAAGTGGTGTTCGGCGAGCCAGACCGCGTCCAGCCCGGACTGCTCGGCGACCTCCGCCGAGCGGACGGCCCGGTGCAGGGCCTCCCCCGGACCCTGGCCCGGGAACTGGGCCGCCAGCACAAAACTTCCTACGTGCATCGCATTTCCTGCTTCCTTGGCTCCGACCCGGAGCTCCCCCACCCGGCATAACCGTCTGACACGTGCCCAGGACACGGCCTGGCCGGAGGGATTTACGGATTGTCTGCAGAATGGGTCGCACGGGAGGGGGACTTGTACGGGTTGGTTCCCCACGCGTACCCGCCTCGGCGGCGCGTAGGCTGGATGGAGCCGAGCTTCCCGCACAGCCCCGAGAGGTGTCCCGTGTCCCCGCGTCACAACCGACCGAAGGCAGCCGGATCGTCGGGCCGGAGCGCCGAGGACGACCCCGCCGGCCGGTACGGCGGCTGGCAGTCCACGGAGAGCTGGCAGGGCGAGGAGTGGAGCGTGCGCCATGTCGCCGGGGCCGGCGCGCAGGGCAAGACCTACCGCTGCCCGGGCTGCGACCAACTGATCCCCTCCGGTGTCCCGCACGTGGTGGCCTGGCCGGAGTACGCGGGCGTCGACGACCGCCGGCACTGGCACAAGGCCTGCTGGAACGCGAAGGACCGCCGCACCACGCGGGTGCAGCGGTCCCGTAACGCGCCGAGGTTCTGAGCCGTACGGCCACCCGTCCCGGCTCTCACCCGTCCCGGCTGTTACACGTCCCGGTTCTGGAGCAGCGCGTAGGCGCCCGCGTACACCGCCGCCGTCAGGCCGAGCATGACCCACAGCGGGTCCCAGCCGGACGGGCCGGACTCGGTCAGGGAGTTGGTGTAGAAAACGCTGAGCTGGTTCGGGATCGAGTACTCGAAGAGCCACTCGCGCACCTTGTTCAGCGACTCCGTCGCCATGAACAGCGCGAGCACCAGCGGCGCGAGCACCACGCCGATCATGATGGTGATGGCGCCCGCCGAGTGCCGGATGACCGAGCCGATGAGCAGCGAGAGCAGGCCGAGCAGCGCCATGTAGAGGCTGACGCCGACGGTGGCCTTGAACCAGTCACCGCCGCTCGGGGTGCGGGCGCCGGTGTCCCCCAGCAGGGACGCGTGGACCATGGCCACGAAGCCGGAGGTGACCAGGGTGGCGACGAAGGCGACGGCGAAGAACACGATCGACTTGGCGGCGAGCACCCGGCCCCGGCTGGGGCACGCGGTCATCGTCGTGCGGATCATGCCGGTGCCGTACTCCGACGCCGTGGTCAGCACACCGAGGGTGATGACGCAGATGCTGCCGAGGAGCAGGCCGAAGAAGCCGAAGGACAGCGGGTTCTCGCCGGACAGGCTGGTGGAGTCGGAGTTGGCCTCGACCAGCACGCCGGTCAGCAGGCCGATGCCGACGACGAGCAGCACGAACACGCCCAGCGTCCACATCGTGGAGCGCACCGACCTGATCTTCGTCCACTCGGAGGCCAGCGCGTGCCCGAGGTGGGTGCGCACCACCGGGATGGGCGAGGTGTAGCCGTGGTACGGCCCGCCGGGCGCCGCCTGCCAGTCAGGCGCGGCGGCCGGGGCCTGCGGCATGGGGGGCTGGTGGGTGCTCATCGGGCGTCCTCGGGCTGGGTCGGGTCGGCGGGGGCGGAGGCGGGGGCCGCGTCGGCGGCCGGGCTCGTGGCGGGGGCCGGGGGAGCCGCCTTGGCCAGGGCGGCGGGCGGCCGGCCCTGCGGCGCCGAGCCCGCGGCGGGAGGCTGCGGCGCCTGCCCGGCCGGCTGAGCCGGTGCCGGCGGCTGCCCCGCGGTGCTCGGCTGCGCGTACGGGTTGGCCGCTCCCGCCGCCCCCGCCGCGCCACCGGGCGCCGTGCCCGGTGCGCCGTACCCGGCCGCCGGGGCGCCGCCGTACGGGCCCGCGGGAGGCATCCCGAAGGGCTGGCTGCCCTGCTGGGGCGGCGGCGGGGCGTACCAGCCGGGCTGGCCCTGGCCCGGTACCGGCATGGGCGGCTGGACGCCGGGAGGCAGCGGCTGCTGCAGGCCCGCCTTCTGGTCGGTGGTCGAGCGGTAGTCCACCGCGCCCTGCGTCATCCGCATGTACGCCTCCTCCAGCGAGGCCTGGTGCGGGGACAGCTCCCACAGCCGGACGCCCGACTCGTGCGCGAGGTCGCTGATCCGGGGCAGCGGCAGCCCGGTGACCCGGAGCGCGCCGTCCTGCTCCGGCAGCACGTGGCCGCCCGCCTCGGTGAGCGCGGAGGACAGTTTCTCGCGCAGCTGCGGCTCGGTGTCCGGCGTGCGCACGCGCGCGAAGTCGGCCGAGTTGGCCGAGATGAAGTCCCTGACGCTCATGTCGGCGAGCAGCTGCCCGCGCCCGATGACGATGAGGTGGTCGGCGGTCAGCGCCATCTCGCTCATCAGGTGGGAGGAGACGAAGACCGTACGGCCCTCGGCGGCGAGTGCCTTCATCAGGTTGCGGACCCAGAGGATGCCCTCGGGGTCGAGACCGTTGACCGGCTCGTCGAAGAGCAGCACCTGCGGGTCGCCGAGCAGGGCGGCGGCGATGCCCAGGCGCTGGCCCATGCCGAGCGAGAAGCCCTTGGAGCGCTTTCTGGCCACTTCCTGGAGGCCGACCACGCCGAGCACCTCGTCCACGCGCCGGGCCGGGATGCCGGACAGCTGGGCGAGGCTCAGCAGGTGGTTGCGGGCGCTCCGGCCGCCGTGCACGGCCTTGGCGTCGAGCAGCGCGCCGACCTGCCGGGGGGCGTTGGGCAGCTTGCGGTACGGGTAGCCGCCGATGGTGACCGCCCCGGACGTGGGGTTGTCCAGTCCGAGGATCATCCGCATCGTCGTGGACTTGCCCGAGCCGTTGGGCCCTAGGAAGCCGGTCACGGCGCCTGGCCGCACCTGGAAGGAAAGGTTGTACACGGCGGTCTTGTCGCCGTAGCGCTTGGTCAGGCCGACAGCCTCGATCATGCTCCGCACCCATCGAAAGGTTCAGGACAGCGGGGCACACGCCCCCGTAAGGGTTAGGAGGATATCGAGGCGCTGACGGTTCCGCCCAAAAGAAAGTAAAGCCAGAGCAGCTACGCGCGTGACGGCGCCGCCTACTGGGCGTCCCGGCGCCTGAGGAGGAGGTAGCCGCCCGCCAGCGCGGCGACCACCCACAGCGCCATGATCCCGAGCCCGGCCCAGGGGCCGTAGGGCGTGTCGTCGGCCACGCGCGGCACCACCCGCAGGATCCGGCTGCCGGCCTGGTCGGGCAGGAAGCGGCCGGCCTTCTTGGTCGCGTCGACGTTGCCGAGGATGTTGGAGATCAGGAAGAAGAACGGCATCAGGATGCCGAGGGACAGCAGCGGCGAGCGCAGCATCGTGGCGACACCCATGGAGAACATCGCGATCAGGGTCATGTACAGCCCGCCGCCGAAGACCGCGCGCAGCACCCCGGGGTCGCCGATGGCGGCCCGGTGGGAGCCGAGCACGGCCTGGCCGAGGAAGAACGCGGCGAAGCTCGTCACCATGCCGACGGCGAGCGCGAGCGTGGCGGCCACCGCGACCTTGCCGAACAGGAAGGTGCCGCGCCGGGGCACGGCCGCCAGCGAGGCCCGGATCATGCCGGTGCTGTACTCCGTGGAGACCACCAGCACCCCGAACACGATCATCGCGAGCTGGCCCAGGGTCATGCCCGCGAAACTGACCGCCGTCGGATCGAAGGAGAGCCGCTCCCGCGCGGGCATGTTCGCGAACTGCCGGTTCGACAACGCGCAGATGAGCACCCCGAGCGCGACGGTGACCACCACGGCCAGCGACAGTGTCCACACCGTGGACGCCACCGACCGGATCTTGGTCCACTCGGACCGGATGACCTGAACGGCCGCCATGGTCTCAGACCCCCTTCCAGCCGGCGCCCCGGTCCTGCGCGGCGGGACCGGGGCCGGCCTGCGCGTGGTACTCCACCGCTTCCGCCGTCAGCTGCATGAACGCCTCCTCCAGCGAGGCCTGCCGCGGGCTCAGCTCGTGCAGCACGAGCCCGTACCGCGCGGCCAGCTCACCGATTTGCTCCGCCTTGCCGCCCGCCACCTCCAGCGCCCCGCCGTCCGCCTCCACCACGGTGATCCCGGCCTGGTGCAGCACGTCGAGCAGCCGCTCGCGCTGGGGGGAGCGGATCCGCACGTACGACCGCGCGTTGGTCCGGATGAAGTCGGCCATGGAGGTGTCCGCGAGCAGCCGCCCCTGCCCGATCACCACCAGGTGATCGGCCGTCAGCGCCATCTCGCTCATCAGATGGCTGGAGACGAACACCGTCCGGCCCTCCGCGGCCAGCGACTTCATCAGGTTCCGGATCCAGTGGATGCCCTCCGGGTCCAGGCCGTTGACCGGCTCGTCGAACATCAGGATGCGCGGGTCCCCGAGCAGCGCGGCGGCGATCCCGAGCCGCTGCCCCATGCCGTACGAGAACCCCTTGGCCTTCTTCCGGGCCACGGCGGTCAGCCCCACAGTCCGAAGGACCTCCGCCACCCGGCGCTCCGGGATGCCGTTGCTCTGCGCGAGGCACAGCAGGTGGTTCCAGGCGCTCCGGCCGCCGTGCACGGCCTTGGCGTCCAGCAGCGCGCCGATGTACGTCAGCGGGTCCCTGAGCCGGTCGTAGTGCGTGCCGTCGATCCGGACGTCGCCGGCGGTGGGGCGGTCGAGCCCGAGGATCATCCGCATGGTCGTGGACTTCCCGGCGCCGTTGGGCCCGAGGAACCCCGTCACGATGCCCGGCCGGACGGCGAAGGTGAGGTGGTCGACCGCCACCTTCGCGCCGTACCGCTTCGTCAGCCCCTCCAGCTCGATCATGCGGCCACGCTAAGACGGGCGTGGGGCGGCTGCCACCTGAGCGGGCGCGGTTCTCGGATGAACCGCCCCGGTACGGTCTGCGCCGGCGACGCCGAAGGGGCGGCGGGACCAGGTCCCACCGCCCCTCAGGGTCGTACGACTGCCCCGAACTACCGGGACTGCTGCGCCGGAACGCCCCGGGAGATCGGCTCGTCGTCGGTCGACGTGCCGGCCGCGGCCACCGCGGCACCGGTCAGCGTGGCGAGCATCTCGCGGACGTTCGTCAGCTGGGCGTTGATGCTGTCGCGGCGGTTGGTGAGCGCCGCCAGCTCGCGCTCGGATTCCGAACGGATCCGGTCGGCCTTGGCGTTGGCGTCGGCCACGATGTCCTCGGCCTGGCGCTGGGCGGTCTCCACCGTCTGGCGGGCGCGGCGCTCGGCGTCGGTGCGCAGCTTCTCCGCCTCCAGGCGGAGCTGCTCGGCCCGGTGCTCGATCTCGGCCAGGCGCTTCTCGGCCTTCTGCTGACGCGAGGCCAGGTCGCGCTCGGACTGCTCGCGGCGCTTGGCCAGGTTCGTCTCGAAGTCGGCGGCGGCCTGCGCGGCCTTGGCGCGGGTCTCCTCGAAGAGGGCGTCCGCCTCCTCGCGCTTGGACTGCGCGTCCTTCTGCGCCTCGGCGCGCAGCTGGGACGCGTCCGACTTGGCCTTCTCGACGATCCGGACGCCCTCGTCCTCGGCCTTGGACTTGCGCTCGGCCGCGTACGACTCGGCGTCGTTGCGGACCTGCTGGGCCGCCGACTCGGCGAGGTCGCGGTGCTGCTCGGCCGCCCGCCGGGCCTCCTCACGCAGCTCCTTGGCCTCTTCCTCGGCCAGGCGCAGGATCTTCTCGACCCGCGCGCCGAGACCCGCGTACGACGGCTCGGCGTCCGTGATCTGGGCCTGGGCGTTCTGCGTTTCGAGGTGCAGCTCCTCGATGCGCTTCTCCAGGGCGGTGATGCGGGCGAGAGCGCTGTCACGGTCGGAGACGAGCTTGGAGATACGTTCGTCCACCTGAGCGCGGTCGTATCCACGCCGCACAAGCTCGAAGCCGTAGGGGGAAGTGTCGCTCATGGGGTTCCTGTCGAATGAGACCGGTGAGTGAGGTGATAAGGGGAATCCTAGGGGCCGAAGCGGTGTGTCATCGTGCAGATACGGTTTTGATCTGGAGAATGGCACTCCATTTGGGTGGCTGACCGTCGGACGGTTTGCCGAGGAGCCGGGCAAAGCCCCCAGAAGACACCCGAACGTACCTCTTAGGCTAGCTCTCTGACGACTTGCCACCCGAACGGGGGGCACCCACCGTGGCGCCCGCCTTGACTCCGCCGTCCTTGCCGGCCGCCGGGGCTTCGAAGGACTCCAGCGCCTCCAGCACGTCCTGGACCCGGGAGATCTCGGCGTTGATGTCCTCGCGGCGGCGCACCAGGATGTCCAGCTCCCGCTTGCCCTCCTCGACCGTGCGCCGTGCCTCGCGGATCGCCTCCGCCTTCAGCTCCTCGGCCTCCTTCACGAGCCTGGCCTTCTTCTGCTCGGCCTCCTTCAGGAGCCCCTCCGCCTTCTTGACCGCGGCGATGCGCACCTTGCCCGCCTCCGAGCTGGCGTCCGACACCAGCTCCTTGGCCTTCGCCTCGGCCTTCGCCAGCTGCTCCTCGGCGGCCTTGATCAGCGCGTCGCAGCGGTCGCCGGTGGACTTCATCGTCTCGGCGGCCTCGCGCCGGGCCCGCTCGTGCAGCTCCTCGATCTCGGCCGTGATGCGGTCACGCAGCTCCTCAGCGCGCTGCCGGATCGCGGTGGCGTCCCGGCGGGCGCCGACCAGCAGTTCGTCCGCGTCCGTCCGGGCCTTCTCCACCAGGGAGTTGCCCTCGATGGTGGCCTCGGAGACGATCCGGTCGGCCTCGCTGCGGGCCGCGCCCACCATCGTGTCGGCCTGCGACTCGGCGTCCGCGGTGGTCTTCAGCGCCTGCTGCTGCGCCTCGGTGAGCAGCTTGTCGGCCTCGGCCGTGGTCTCCGTGATGAGCTTGTCGACCTGCTCCGCCGCCTCCGAACGCCGCTTGTTGGCGTCCTTGCGGGCCTCGTCCAGGGTCCGCTCGGCCTCCTGGCGCGCGGAGCCGAGAAGCCGTTCGGCCTCCGCCCGCGCCTGCGACGTCGTCCGTTCGGCCTCGGCCCGCAGCCGCTCCGCGTGCGCCTGCGCCGAGCCGACGGTCTCGGCCGCCTCGGCCCGCAGCCGCTCCGCCTCGTCGGTCGCCTCCCCGAGCAGCTGCTCGGCGCTCGCGACCGCCTCGGCACGGACCCGGTCCGCCTCGCCCAGCGCCTCCGCGCGCACCCGCTCGGCCTCGGCGAGCGTCTCGGTCTGGAGGCGTTCGGCCTCGTTGCGGGCCTCGGTGATGAGGGTGTCGGCCTGGGTGGCCGCGTCGGAGCGGATGCGGTTGGCGTCCTCGCGGGCGTCGGCCCGGGTACGGGTCGCCGCCTCGGTGGCCTCGGTGAGCGCCTCCTCCGCCTGAGTGCGGACGCGCTCGGCCTCCGCCGCGGTCTCCGTCTGGAGCCGCTCGGCCTCGGCGAGCGTCTCGGTCTGCAGGCGTTCGGCCTCGTTGCGGGCCTCGGTGATGAGGGTGTCGGCCTGGGCGGCCGCGTCGGAACGGATGCGGTTGGCGTCCTCGCGGGCGTCCGCCCGGGTGCGGGCCGCCGCCTGGTCGGCCTCGGCCAGCGCGTCCGACGCCTCGGTGCGCACCCGCTGGGCGTACTCGCCCGCGTCCGCGCGCAGCCGCTCGGCCTCCGCGATGGCCTCCGCCATCGTCCGCTCGGCCAGCGCCTTCGCGGCCTCCGACTCCTCGTTCGCCTCGCGCCGGATGCGGGAGGCGTCCTCGCTCGCCCGCTCCCGCTCGGCGTAGGCGTCGGCGCGGACCCGGTCCGCCTCCTCCTCGGCCTCCCGGCGGGTACGGTCCGCCGCGTGCTCGGCGGCCGAACGCAGCCCGGCGATCTCCTCCTGCGCCTGCTCGTGCAGCCCGGCGACGGAGTCCCGCACCTGCTGCGCGTGCTGCTCGGCGGCGCCGACCATCTCCGTGGCGCGCCGGTCGGCCTCCTCCACCAGCCGGGTGGCCTCGGCCTGCGCCTCCTCCACGCGCTTGCGCGCGGAGGCCAGCAGCTCCTCGCTCTGCTCGCGGGCCCGCTGCCGCTCCTGGCCGGCCTCCTCACGGGCGGCGCCGAGGAGCTCCTCGGCCTCGCGGCGGCGCCGGGCGGCCTCCTCCTGGGCGGCGGCCAGCGTCTCGGACGCCTCGGTGCCGAGGCGCTCGGCGGCGGCCTGCGCCTCCGCGCGCACCCGGTCGGCGGTGTCCTGCGCCTCCGCCTTCAGCCGCTCGGCCTCGGCGGCGGCCTCCGACCGCAGCCGTACGGCGATGGACTCGCCCTCGGCGCGGGAGGCGGACGCGTCGGACGCGGCCTCGTCCCGCAGCCGCTCGGCCTCGGCCTCGGCCTGCTGCTGGAGCGTACGGATCCGCTCGGCGGCCTCCGCGCGCAGCCGCTCGGTCTCCTCGGCGGCCTCCCGGCGGATCCGGGCCGCCTCGGCGCGGGCGTCCGTCAGCGCCTGCTCGGCCGACGCCAGCCGCTCCTGCGCCTCGGTCTGGAGCCGGCCCAGCTCCTGGGCGGCCTCGGCACGACGGGACTCGACGGCCTTCTCGGTCTCCTCGCGCAGCTCCCGCGCGGCCTTCTCGGCGTCCGACCGGACCGTCTCGGCCTGCTCGGCGGCCTCGGCGCGCAGCCGCTCGGCCTCCTTGCGGGTGCGCTCCAGGGTCTCCTCGGCCTGCCGGCGCAGGCCGGTGGCCCGCTCGATGGCCTCGGTGCGGACCTTCTCGCTGTCGGCGGTCGCGGTCTGCCGCAGCTCGTCGGCGTCCGCCTTGGCCTTGGCCAGCAGCTCCTCGGCGGACCTGGCCGCCGCCTCGATCTGCGCCACCGCCTCCCGGCGGGCCTCGGCGCGGATCGACTCGCCCTCGGCGACCGCGTCGGCGCGCAGCTGCTCGGCCTCGCCGCGCAGCCGGCGGGCCTCCTCCTGGAGCTCGACCGTCTTGGCGCGGTACTCCTTGGTGTCGTCCTTCGCCGCGCCCTTGAGCTGCTCGGCGATGTCGTGCGCCTCGGCGCGCAGCCGGTCCGCCTCGGCCTCGGCCTCCGAGCGGATCCGCTCGGCCTCCTCGGCGGCGGCCCTGGTGGTCTTCTGGGCGTCCTCGGACGCCTTGTTGAGGACGTCCTCGGCGGTCTTGGCCGCCTTGGACAGCTGGGTGGCCGTCTCCTCGGCGGTGATCGAGCGGGCCTTCTCGGCGGCCTCGGCGACGAGCTTCTCGGCCTCGGCGCGGGCGTCCGCGACCAGCTGCTCGGCCTCGGACTTGGTGTGCTCGGCCTCCTTGGTGGCCTCCTCGACCAGCCGGGCGACCTGCTCCTTGGCGGTGCGCGTCCGCGTCTCGTTGGCGGCCTCCGCGGTGGCGAGGGCCTTGGCGGCGGCCTCCTTCGCCTCCGTGACCACCTTCTCGGCCTCGGCCTGCGCCTTGCGCAGCGCCTCCTCGGCCGCCGTCATCCGCTCCTCGGCGGCCCGGCTCAGCTCGGCGGCCTGCCGGCGGGCCGTGTCCGACTCGGTGGCCGTGGCCGTGCGCAGCTGCTCGGCGTGCTCGGTGGCCTCCTGCGCCTGCGTGGAGGCCGCGTTCAGCAGCCGCTCGGCGTCCGCGCGGGCCCGGCGCAGGATCTGCTCGGCCTCGGCGCGCGCCGACTCGGCCTCGCTCTGGAGCCGCTCCCGGGCCTCCCGGGTCAGCCGTTCGGCCTCCGCGCGGGCGGCGGCCATCGCCTGCTCGGCCTCCGCGCGGGACTCGTCGAGCAGCCGGCGGGCCTGCTGCTCGGTACGGGCGCGCAGCTGCTCGGCCCAGGCCACGTTCTCGTTGACGTGCGACTCGACGGTGGCCCTGCGCTCGGCCAGCTCCTGGTCGAGCTGCTGGCGCCGGGTCACCGCCTCCTGGTGCAGCTCGGCCTGGAGGCGCGCGGCCTGCTCGGCGTGCTCCTGGAGGATGCGCTGGGTCTGCGCGCGGGCCTGGCTCAGCTCCCGCTCGGCGTCCTGGCGCAGCTGCTCGGCCTGCATCTGGGCGTTGCGGAGCAACTGTTCGGCCTGGTACCCGATGTCACCCGCGTCGTAGGCGGGCCGGGTCATCAGGGTGCGCCGCGCCTCGTGCAGCTTGGCGCGCAGCACCTCGACCTGGTAGCCGAGGTCCTCGGCGTGCTGGATCGCCTTCTCGCGCTCGGTCCTCAGCCGCTTCATCTCGGCCTCGAACCGAGAGAGGTGGTCGACGTCAGCCGCCGGCTCTCGCTCCTGGCTCTCGTAGCCCCGCACTGCGCGGTCCCATCCGTCCCCTGGTCAGCTTCTGCAACGAGCTCCGTCCATCCGCCGAACGGGGCCCCCGGGGAATGGTGTCAGACAGACGGCGGAGCACGGGCTGCTGCCCCGACGCTCGTCCCCCGAAACCCGGACCCCGGCATGCGGCCGCCCCCGTTTCAGGGACGACCGCCCCCAACCCTACCGGCCCTTATGTACGGGGGTCAGTGCTCAGGTGACTCAACAGGGGCCGAAGTGACGAGTTCTGTCAGGACGCCATGGCAATCCTTGGGGTGCAGGAAGGTGATCCGCGACCCCATGGAGCCGCGTCGTGGCTCGTCGTACAGCACCCGGACGCCCTTGGCGCGGATGTCCGCGGCGTCCCCGTCGACGTCCGCCGTACCGAAGGCGATGTGGTGGACGCCCTCCCCGTTCTTCGCGAGCCACTTGGCGACGGTGGAGTCCTCGCGGACCGGTTCCAGCAGCTGGAGGTAGGAGGCACCGCCGTCCGAGGTGCCGTTGATCCTGAGCATGGCCTCCCGCACGCCCTGCTCCTCGTTGACCTCGGTGTGGAACACCTCGAAGCCGTACGTGGCCCGGTAGAACTCGACGGTCGCGTCGAGGTCGTGGCAGGCGATCCCGATGTGGTCGATTCGCGTCAGCATGGATTCAGTGCAGCGCTCCCGGGATGGTTACGCAACGTGCGCGCGATCACACCGACGGGCCGATGACGCCGTGTCCAACCGCTCAGTACATTCGAAGTAAACCCTCGTTCACTCCTCGGCTGTGTGCAGCTGGAAGGGGATCGCACCTCATGTCTTCTGGATCTTCTGGAACGACCAGCTCGGTGATCGTCGCGGGCGCCCGGACGCCCATGGGGCGGCTGCTGGGCTCGCTGAAGTCCTTCTCCGGAGCCGACCTGGGCGGCTTCGCGATCAAGGCCGCCCTCGACCGTGCGGGGATCGGCGGCGACCAGGTGCAGTACGTGATCATGGGCCAGGTCCTGCAGGCCGGCGCCGGCCAGATCCCGGCCCGCCAGGCCGCCGTCAAGGCCGGCATCCCGATGAACGTGCCGGCGCTCACCGTCAACAAGGTGTGCCTCTCCGGCCTCGACGCCATCGCCCTCGCCGACCAGCTGATCCGCGCGGGTGAATTCGACATCGTCGTGGCGGGCGGCCAGGAGTCCATGACCAACGCCCCGCACCTGCTGCCCAAGTCCCGCGAAGGGTACAAGTACGGCGCGGTCCAGATGCTCGACGCGATGGCCTACGACGGCCTGACCGACCCGTGGGAGAACGTCCCGATGGGCGAGTCCACGGAGAAGCACAACACCCGCCTCGGCATCAAGCGCCCCGAGCAGGACGAGATCGCGGCCCTGTCCCACCAGCGGGCCGCCGCCGCCCAGAAGAACGGCCTGTTCGAGGCCGAGATCACCCCCGTGGAGATCCCGCAGCGCAAGGGCGAGCCGGTGCTGTTCAGCAAGGACGAGGGCATCCGCGGCGACACCACCGCCGAGTCCCTGGCCAAGCTGCGCCCGGCCTTCGCCAAGGACGGCACGATCACCGCCGGCTCCTCCTCGCAGATCTCGGACGGTGCGGCGGCCGTGGTCGTGATGAGCAAGGCGAAGGCGGAGGAACTGGGCCTGACCTGGCTCGCCGAGATCGGCGCGCACGGCAACGTGGCCGGCCCGGACAACTCGCTGCAGTCCCAGCCGTCGAACGCCATCCTGCACGCCCTGAAGAAGGAGGGCCTGGAGGTGTCCGACCTGGACCTCATCGAGATCAACGAGGCGTTCGCCGCCGTCGCCGTGCAGTCAATGAAGGACCTCGGCGTTTCCACGGAAAAGGTGAACGTCAACGGCGGCGCGATCGCCCTGGGTCACCCGATCGGCATGTCCGGCGCCCGGCTCGTGCTCCACTTGGCCCTGGAGCTCAAGCGGCGCGGCGGCGGCGTCGGCGCGGCGGCGCTGTGCGGCGGCGGTGGCCAGGGTGACGCGCTGATCGTGCGGGTACCGAAGGCCTGATCCCCGAACGGCCTGAGACCCGAAGGTCTGTTTCCGGTACGCCGGTGTCCGGTACGTGGTGAACTGAACGGAGCTGTGATGCAGGACGTCTCCTCTCTGGTGGCCCAGGCCAGGGAAGGCCGGCCGCGGGCCGTGGCCCGGCTGATCTCCCTCGTGGAGGGGGCGTCCCCGCAGCTGAGGGAGGTCATGGCGGCGCTGGCCCCGCTGACGGGCAACGCGTACGTGGTCGGCTTGACGGGGTCGCCGGGCGTCGGCAAGTCCACCTCCACCTCCGCGCTCGTCACCGCGTACCGCAAGCAGGGCAGGCGGGTCGGCGTCCTGGCCGTCGACCCCTCGTCGCCGTTCTCCGGCGGCGCCCTGCTCGGCGACCGGGTCCGGATGTCGGAGCACGCCTCCGACCCCGGCGTCTACATCCGCTCCATGGCGACCCGCGGCCACCTCGGCGGCCTGGCCTGGGCGGCCCCGCAGGCCATCCGGGTGCTGGACGCGGCGGGCTGCGACGTGATCCTGGTCGAGACGGTCGGTGTGGGCCAGTCGGAGGTGGAGATCGCCTCCCAGGCGGACACCAGCGTGGTCCTCCTGGCCCCCGGCATGGGCGACGGCATCCAGGCGGCGAAGGCCGGAATCCTGGAGATCGGCGATGTGTACGTCGTCAACAAGGCCGACCGGGACGGCGCCGACGCCACCGCCCGCGAACTGAACCACATGCTGGGCCTGGGCGAGGCCCGGGGCCCCGGCGACTGGCGCCCGCCGATCGTGAAGACGGTCGCGGCGCGCGCGGAGGGCGTCGAGGAGGTCGTGGAGGCCCTGGAGAAGCACCGGGCCTGGATGGAGGAGCGCGGGATCCTCACGGAGCGCCGCAAGGCCCGCGCGGCCCGCGAGGTCGAGACCATCGCGGTGACGGCCCTGCGCGAGCGCATCGGCGACCTGCACGGCGACCGCCGCCTCAGCGCCCTCGCCGAACGCATCGTCACCGGCGAACTGGACCCGTACCGCGCGGCGGACGAACTCGTCGCGGGCCTGACGGAAGGCTGAGCGCGCGAGCAGCGGGCGAACGGGTTCCCGCGAGGCCTGCGGTGCGGGGGTTCGCCGGGCGGATGGCCCCGCTGCTCACCGCGCGCACGACCAGCGCGACCGTCGCCGCCGCCGTCGCCGGGGCACCGCCGCGACCCAGCCACAGCAGGGGCGCGGCGAGCAGCGGGGCGATCGGGCGGCGACCTGAGCCCACGAGCGGTGGGCGCCGGGCGGGCCGGGCGGCGAGCTGGGCCCACGAGGGGTGGGCGCCGGGCGGGCCGGGCGACGAGCCGCGCCCACGAGCGGTGGGTGCCGGGGACGGGCTGGGCGGCGAGCTGGGCCCACGAGGGGTGGGCGCCGGCGGCTGGATGCCTCGCTTCTGTGCGGGTGGTTTCGCCGGGCGGGGTGGGCGGTCGGCTGGGGGTGGCGTCGCCGGTGGGGCGGCCGTCTCCCGGTGTGGGGGCGGGCCGGGCGCCGTGAGCATGCCTCTGGTGCCGGGGACGGGCTGGGCGGCGAGCTGGGCCCACGAGGGGTGGGCGCCGGGGGCTGGACGCCTCGCTTCCGTGCGGGTGGTTTCGACGGGCGGGGTGGGCGGTCGGCTGGGGGTGGCGTCGCCGGTGGGGCGGCCGTCTCCCGGTGTGGGGGCGGGCCGGGCGCCGTGAGCATTCCTCCGGTGCCGGGGACGGGCTGGGCGAGGCCGGTGGTGAGCCGAGCCGGTTACCGGCGGAGCCTGCCGCGCGGGGAAGGGCCGGGCGGGCCGTTGGCTGAAGGTGGCGAGCGGATCGTCACCGGTGGGCTGGACGCCTCCGTCCGGGGAATCGGCCGGGGGAGGCGGACGGCGGGCGGAACGCCCCGGGCGCATCGGCGTCGGCGGGCCGGATTACTCCCGTGCGGCGGACGAGCTGTTCGCAGGGGTGCCGGCGAGCCGCGGGGCCCAGTGGCGCACGGGTCCCGTGCCGTGCGGCGGGCGAGCCGGTCGCGGGCGTGATAAGTGCCGGGGGTCGCCGGAGAGATGATCGCGCTGCTACCTTGACCCGCATGTTCCTCTCCTTGGCGTAGGGCGCACCCGGGATCGCGGGGCCGGACAGACGGTCTTCGCGCCCTTCGGTGCCCCTTTTTTCCGCCTCTCCCAGAGGAACCCCGCGTGTCCACGCCCCTTTCGCGGCCCTCGTACGCCGCCGTCCTGCGCGTCCCGAACGCGCGCCGCACCTTCACCGCAGCCCTGGCCGCCCGCCTGTCCTACGGCACGGTCTCGCTGGCGGTGCTGCTGTCCGTCACCCGTGCCACCGGGTCCTACGCGGTCTCCGGCACCGTTCTCTCCCTCTTCGGCGCCACGACGGTCTTCCTGATGCCGCTGCGGGCCTCCCTGATCGACCGCCACGGCCCGCGCCGGGCCCTGCCGCCCATGTCCGCGCTGTACGGCGCCCTGCTGGGCGTCCTGGCCGTCCTGACCTGGCGTCCCGGCGCGTCGGCCGTCGCGATCGGCCTCACCGCCGCCCTGGCGGGCGGCTGCGCGCCCCCGCTGGGCCCGACCATGCGCGCCCTATGGTCCGAACTGGTGACGGACCGGGACCTGTTGCAGCGCGCCTACGGTCTGGACGGCGTCGCGGAGGAACTGCTCTACGTCTCAGGACCGGCCCTGATCGCCCTGCTCGGGGGCTTCGCCCCGCCGGCCGCGGGAATCCTCCTCAGCGCGGCCCTGAACGTCGGGGGCACGTGCGCCTTCGTCACCTCCCCGGCGATGACCGCCCCGCGCCCGTTGCCCCGGAAGGAGGAGGCCGCCGGGGCACCGCTCGCGGGGGAAGGGGTCACCGGCGCGCAGCCCGGCCGGGCACGGGCCGTTCTGGTCCGGGGTGTGCTGCCCTCGGTCGTGGTGGCGCTGGGTGCGGGACTGGCCCTCAGCGCCGTGGAGCTGCTGGTGCTGGCCTTCGCCACGGAACGTTCCTACGACCCCGCCCTGGTCCCCTGGGTCCTGGGCGCGCTCTCGGCGGGCAGCGCGCTGGGCGGCCTGGCCAACGGGGTGGTGCGGTGGCGCACGAGCGCCCGGACCCGCCTGTGCCGGTTCGCGGCGGGCCTCGGTCTGGTGCTGGCGGCGGCGGGCCTGGCCCCCGGCCTGTGGACCCTCACGGCGGCCATGGCCTGCGCGGGAGCGTTCATCGCCCCGGTCCTGACGACGGCCTACCTGCTGGCCGACGAGTCGGCCCCGCGGAGCGCCCGTACGCAGGCCGGGGCGTGGGTCAACATGGCGGTGAACGCGGGAAGCTCGGGCGGGGCGTTGGCGGCCGGGCTGGTGATCGGCCGTCTGCCGCTGCCCGTGTGCTTCACCCTGGCGGGCGGATGCACGCTGCTGGCCGCCGCGGCCAGTCGTGTCGCGGGAGCGGTGCGGGTGGGCGCGGCGTCCGGCCTGCGCCGGTGAGCGCGCCCCCCGCCCGGCTACCGTGATCGAGGCCGGCCGGCCTCGATCACAGACGCCCCCGCTGCCCCCGCAGATGCTCGGCGATGGGCTTCAGCGCCTTGTCGAGTTCCATCAGCGTGTCCGGTGACAGCAGGTCGATGAAGTGGCGCCGCACCGACGCGACGTGGTGCGGCGCGACCTTCTTCATCGTCTCCATGCCGTGATCCGTGAGCACGGCGTACAGCCCTCGCCGGTCCGTGTCACAGTTCTCCCGGCGCACCAGGTTCGCGTTCTCCATGCGCGTGATCTGGTGCGAGAGCCGGCTCTTGGACTGCATCGTCGCGGAGGCGAGGTCGCTCATCCGCATCCGCACGTCTTCCGACTCGGACAGGTTCACCAGGATCTCGTAGTCGTTCATCGTCAGGCCGAACGGCTGGAGGTCCTTCTCGAGCTGGTACGTCAACAGCCTGTTGACCTCCAGGTGGGTGCGCCAGGCGCACTGCTCCGCATCGGTCAGCCAGCGCGTGGCCGTCTCGGTCTCCATGAATGAAGTCTACCTAAGAAGTTGAATGGCGAACTACTTCGGGTGGTGTGACGGTGCGCACGCGTTCGACGTCACACTCCGCAGACTACCGCTCACAGCCCGAAGCGACGCTGGAGGTCCCCCAGCTGTCCGGGAAGGCGCGGTGCGCCAGACGATTGCTGACCGTGTCCGACCGGCCCCGTTCCGCCACCGTCCGGCACCCCCGGTCCGGGAGGAACGGCTCCCGTCGCCCCCTCGGCCATCAGGGTCTCCGTCGACTGCAGCAGCACCGTCCCGGCGCCCACGAACTCGAACTGGTGCTCCTCCCCGGATACCCCGCCGAGGCCCGTCATCGCACGTAGACCGCCCAGCACACCCGTCATGTACCCGTGGTCGTAGTGATGGCACGGGGACGGGCAGTCGGCCCACCCGACGAGCGCCTGCGGGTCGACCCGGATCGGAGGTTCCATGAACACCACCGGCCCGTTAGATGCGGCCACGAACTTTCCGGTTCCGATAAGGGTCAGAAAACCCGGCACGATCGACTGCTTGAGCGCGAGAGTTGGCTGAAAAGCAAGCAGGTTGCCCGCGCGAATGGTCAAGTTCCCGTCGTCCAGGTCGTAGGAGTTGACGTCGAAGGCCCGGTCGGCCAGCAGCATCTTGCCGGAGCCCCCGGCCACGACCCAGTCGCTCGCGTGCAGTGGCGAATGGAAGGACGTACGGACAAGTCGGTCGAGTCGCCCGTGCCCGATGCCGTTGAACTCGATCGTCCCGTAGTAGGCGATCATCTTCCCCTTCTGGAGGAACCACTGCCCGCCCTTGAGCTCCACGCAGAAGGTGTACTTGTTCACGTTGTCGTCGGCGGGCAGCGTCATGGGGTCGTGCACGACGGGCCCGACGCCCGGGCTCGCGTAGGTGCTCACAGCTTCTCCTCCGACGCCTGGACGTACACCGTGCCGTTGCCGCTCAGCTCCAGCTGGAAGGCCTCGCCGGAGCCCCGGCCCACCATGTCGCGCCAGCCGAGCGCGGCGGACAGCTTGTTGCGGACGTCGCCGTGGTGGGCGACGTAGGCCTGCGGGTCGACGTGGACCGGGCGCTGCGGGGTGACCGGGATCTCGAAGACCCCGCCGTGCGCCATCACGGCCACCGAGCCCTGGCCCTGGAGGGTCGTCGTGAACAGGCCCTGGCCCGTGACCTGCCCGCGCACCATGCCCATGACCCCGCCCTGGGAGCCCATGAACATCGTCCCCTGCCGCAGCGTGCCCTCGAAGGCGAGCAGCCGGTCGGCCTCGACGTAGAGCGTGTCACCGGCGAGGGTGATCACGTGGACGTGGTGGCCGCCGTGCCCGAAGAACACCGTGCCGCTGCCCTCCACGGTCATCAGCGGGGTCGCCTCGCCGGCCACCCGGCGCCCGATCATGGACATCAGGCCGCCCTGTCCGCCCTGGACGTTGGGCGTGAACGACACGTCCCCCTTGTAGGCGAGCATCGCGCCGCGCTGACTGAACAGCCGCTGCCCCGGTGCCACCGTCGCCTCGACCATCTTGGAGTTGATCTCACGGAAGGTCATCTCACAGGTCCCCCGCGATCGTGTTCCGCTCACTCGGCTGCACGTACACCAGTCCGTCGCCCTCGAAGCGGATCTGGAAGGCCTCGCCGCCGCCCTCCCCGAGGAACGTGCGGAACGTCACACCGGACTGGAAGGTCTGCCGGACGTCGCCCTGGTGGGCCACGTAGGCGCCCGGGTCGACGATCAGCGGGTACCGCGGGCTGACCCGGAGCACGACCGCCGGCCCGTCCGAGACGATCGCCGCCTGGCCGTGGCCCTCCACGGTCGTCGTGAACAGGCCGTTGCCCTGCGAGGCCCCGCGCAGCCCCGTGAACGTCGTGCCCGTTCTGAGCCCCGCGTCCGTGGCCAGCAGGTTGCCCGCCTCGCAGTAGAGCTTGTCGCCCTGGAGGCTCACCAGGTTGATCTCCGACGCACGGTCCGCGAACCAGCAGGTCCCGTGTCCCTTCACCTCCATCACCGTCATCTGCTCACCGGTGAGCCGCCGGGTCACCATCCCGCGCAGCCCCTCGCCGCCACCGCTCAGCTTCTTGAAGGCCATCCGCCCGTCGTACGCGACCATCGAGCCGTTCTTCGCCTTGACGGCGTCGCCGGTCATGTCGACGGCGAGGACCTTGCTCCCCTGGAGCCGGAACATCGCCACGCTGTGAAAGTAGCGGCCGGGCGGGTGGACGGAACAGGGCCCATGGGTGGAGACCCACCCTGAGCGGACCCCTACGGGCGCGGTTTGCCACAATGGGGGAACGCTTGTGCGTGCGTTCACAAATGACTCTCCCACCGAAGGTGACCCGTGGACATCAAGACAGCCACCGCCCTCCGCCGTCTCCGGCTGGTCTCGGCCCCCGAGGCCGTGTCCTTCCTGATCCTGCTGCTCTGCTCGGTGCTGAAGCGGACGACGGACTTCAACGCGGTCCCCGTGATGGGCGCGGTCCACGGCGTCCTCTTCGTCCTCTACGTGATCTTCTGGGCGGACGCCTGGAACCGCGCCAAGTGGCCGCTGCGGACGGCGGCCCTCTACTTCGTCCTCTCGGTGCTGCCGACCGGCGGCTTCTTCGCCGAGCGCAAGCTGCGCCGCGAGGCCGAGGACGCCGTCATCGCCGCCCGTGCCCGCCAGGAAGGGGTCGTGAACGCATGATCGTCGCCTTCTCCGTGACGCCCCTCGGCGTCGGTGAGGACGTGGGGGAGTACGTCGCCGACGCCGTGCGCGTGGTCCGCGAGTCGGGCCTGCCGAACCGCACCGACGCCATGTTCACCTCGGTCGAGGGCGAGTGGGACGAGGTCATGGACGTCGTCAAGCGGGCCGTCGCCGCCGTCGAGGCCCGCGCCCCGCGCGTCTCCCTCGTCCTCAAGGCCGACATCCGCCCCGGGGTGACCGACGGGCTCACGTCCAAGGTGGAGACCGTCGAACGGCACCTCGCCCGGTAGCCGCACCCGTCGTCGGAACCCCGGTCCCCAGGGCCGGGGTTTTGTCGTAACGCCTCTTTGAGCGATCGCTCAAAAGGGTGTACGTTCGGCGCCAGACGATTTGAGCGGTCGCTCAAATTCGGTGCTCACGTGGGGGGAACACATGGGTCTCTACAGAGAGACGCACATCCGCGCCGACCTCGACGAGCTGTGGGCCCGCACCCAGGACCCGGCCCGCCACCGGCGCTGGGACCTGCGCTTCACCGAGATCGAGTACCTCCCGCGCGCGGAGGGCGAACCACAGCGCTTCCGGTACGCCACCCGCGTGCTGCCGTTCCTCACCGTCTCCGGCACCGGCGTGGCCGCCGGCGAGAGGGAACGCCCCGACGGCACCCGCACCTCCGCCCTGCGCTTCTCCTCCCCGCACCCGCTCTCCCTGATCGCCGAGGGCAGCGGCTACTGGCGCTACGTCCCCGACGCCCACGGCGTCCGCTTCGTCACCGGCTACGACTACCGCCCCCGCTGGGGAGCCCCCGGCGCCCTCGCCGACCGCCTGGTGCTGCGCCCGCTCATGGGCTGGGCCACCGCCTGGTCCTTCGACCGGCTCCGCCTCTGGCTGGAGCGGGGCATCACCCCCGAGCGGGCGCTGTACCGCTGGCTGGCGGAACTGACCGTCCGGGCGCTCCTCCTCGCCCTGTGCCTGACCGGACTGGGGCGGGGCTCGCTCCCCGGCCCGGCCGGCCCCCTCGCGGACGCGCTGGCCTTCCTCTGCCCGCTGCTGCTCCTGCTCGGTGTCTTCCTGGCCCTGTTCAAGGCGCCGCTCGCCGGCACCCCCGCCGCCCGCCGCTGCCTGCGCGCCCCCGCCACCCGGACCCGCGCGCCCCGCCTCCTGCGCACCCTGGAGAAGCACGGATGACCTCGATCTTCCAGACCGCCATGGGACCGGAGTTCCAGCGCCTCCACCCCGCCCTGCGGCGCCGCTTCTCGGTGGGCCTTGCCGGCGGCGAATCCTGCACCGGCCGGGGCGTGATGGACCGGATCTGGCACGGACCGGCCTTCGTGAGACCGTTCCTCGCCCTGGGCGCCACCCGGAACATCCTGGTCCCGAGGGCCGGCCGGAACGTCCCCTTCGTGATCGAGAACGTGCCGTACCGGGACACCTTCGGGCGTGAGACGGTGAGCTTCGTGCGCACCTTCCACCTGCCCGGCCGCGCCCGCCGCTTCGACGCCCAGATGGTGCTCGGCCCCCGGGGCGACCGCGTCCTCGACTACCTCGGCACCCACCAGCACCTCGCCACCGACCTGCACTTCCACGCCGAGCCCGACGGCTCCCTGCTCATCCGCTCCGGCGCCCACCGGTTCCGGGAGGGCCCCGTGGACGTCCGCGTCCCCGAACTCGTCGGCGCCACGGCCGAGGTACGGGAGTCGTACGACGAGACGGCCGGCCGCTTCCGGGTCCGCGTCCGCGTGGTGAACCGCTGGTTCGGCCCCCTCTTCGGCTACGAGGGCTCCTTCACGGCGTCGTACACCGACGTCCGCGCCCGTGGGGTCCGGGCCGGGCTGCGGCCGGTGCGGGAGGAGGCGCGCGCGTGAGCCCGGAGACCGCGAAGGCGCAGGAGACCAAGGCGAAGCTGCTGGAGGGCGCGCTGCGCACCCTCACCGAGCAGGGCATCGCCAAGACGTCGGCCCGCACGGTGGCGGCGGCGGCCGGGGTCAACCAGGCGCTGGTCTTCTACCACTTCGGATCGGTGGACGAGCTGCTCGCCGCGGCCTGCCGGTACGGCGCGGAGAAGGCCGTGGCCCGGTACCGCGAGCGCCTCGCCGCGGTGGACTCGCTCTCCGAGCTCCTCGCCGTCGGCCGCGAGATCCATGAGCACGAGCGGGCCGGCGGCCATGTGGCCCTCCTCGGCCAGCTGCTCGCCGGCGCCCCGACGCACGCGGCACTGGGTCCGGCGACGGCCGACGGACTGCGGCTGTGGATCACCGAGATCGAGCAGGTGCTCCGGCGCGTGCTGGCGACGACCCCGTTCGGCGAGTTCGCCGACCCGGCGGGCCTGGCGCGGGCGGTGGCCGCGTCGTTCGTCGGCGTCGAGCTGTACGAGGGAGTGGACGAGGCCGGGGCGCACGCGGCGCTGGACGCCCTGGAGCAGCTGGGTGCGCTCGTGGCCGCGGTGGAGTCCCTGGGCCCGGTCGCCCAGCGGGCCGTCCGGCACCATCTGCGGCGCCGCGGGCGCGGCTGACGGGCCGGGCGGCGGGCGTTCCGCGGGCGGGTGCGGGCGCGTGGCGGCCTGCCGTACGCGCGGGTCCGCCGCCCCGCCAGGGGGCCTCGGCACACGCTCGTGAGCGGCCGGAGACCGAAAGGCGAGACGGAGCTGACCGGCATATGACCGGCCGGTAGGGTCTGATGACGTGCCGAAGCCTCTCAGCCTCCCGTTCGACCCCATCGCCCGCGCCGACGAACTCTGGAAGCAGCGGTGGGGCAAGGTGCCGTCCATGGCCGCGATCACCTCGATCATGCGCGCCCAGCAGATCCTGCTCGCCGAGGTGGACGCGGTGGTCAAGCCGTACGGGCTGACGTTCGCCCGGTACGAGGCGCTGGTGCTGCTCACCTTCTCCAAGGCCGGCGAGCTGCCGATGTCCAAGATCGGTGAGCGGCTGATGGTGCACCCCACGTCCGTGACGAACACGGTGGACCGGCTGGTGAGGTCCGGGCTGGTCGCCAAGCGGCCCAACCCCAACGACGGGCGCGGCACGCTGGCCGTCATCACCGACAAGGGGCGCGAGGTGGTCGACGCGGCCACCCACGACCTGATGGCCATGGACTTCGGGCTCGGGGCGTACGACGCCGAGGAGTGCCAGGAGATCTTCGCGCTGCTGCGCCCGCTGCGGATCGCGGCACACGACTTCGAGGAGCGGTGACCCGGGGCAAGATCTCCCGGAACGGGTGGTTACGCTCGCTCCATGAAAAAAAGCGTGCTGACCCGCTACCGCGTCATGGCCTACACCACCGGCGTGCTGCTGGTGCTGCTCTGCCTGAGCATGATCGCGAAGTACGGGCTGGACGTCGACGGTGCCGCCGACTTCACCCGGGTCGTCGCCATCGCCCACGGCTGGCTGTACGTCGTCTACCTGATCTTCGCGTTCGACCTGGGCTCCAAGGCCAAGA
Source organism: Streptomyces sp. NPDC047841 (assembly GCF_040704085.1). Classification (NCBI taxonomy): domain Bacteria; kingdom Bacillati; phylum Actinomycetota; class Actinomycetes; order Kitasatosporales; family Streptomycetaceae; genus Streptomyces; species Streptomyces sp. NPDC047841. The sequence continues at coordinate 37,362 of NZ_JBEYRP010000012.1, read as the reverse complement.
TGCCGGTCGGCCGCCAGCTCTGGGTGCTGCTGGCGGGGACGATCCCGACCGCCGCGTTCTTCGTCGAGCGCAAGATCAGCCGCGAGCTGGAGTCCCGGGTCGCCGACGGGGCCCCGGCCGTCGCCAAGGCGTAGCGGGTACCGCCGTACGGACGCCGTGCGGCGGTCTGCCATCGACATTTACTAGGACGTCCAAGTAAATTCGAGGGTATGGACGCTCACGCCATCGAGGAGGGCCGCCGACGCTGGCAGGCCCGCTACGACGCCGCGCGCAAGCGCGACGCGGATTTCACCACGCTCTCCGGCGACCCCGTGGAGCCGGTGTACGGGCCCCGGCCGGGTGACACGTACGAGGGATTCGAGCGGATCGGCTGGCCCGGGGAGTACCCCTTCACGCGCGGGCTCCATCCGACCGGCTACCGCGGCCGCACGTGGACGATCCGGCAGTTCGCCGGGTTCGGCAACGCCGAGCAGACCAACGAGCGGTACAAGATGATCCTCGCCGCCGGCGGCGGGGGCCTGTCCGTCGCCTTCGACATGCCGACGCTCATGGGGCGGGACTCCGACGATCCCCGCTCCCTCGGCGAGGTCGGGCACTGCGGGGTCGCCATCGACTCGGCCGCCGACATGGAGGTGCTGTTCAAGGACATCCCGCTGGGGGATGTGACGACCTCGATGACCATCAGCGGGCCCGCCGTACCCGTCTTCTGCATGTACCTGGTCGCCGCCGAGCGGCAGGGCGTCGATCCGGCGGTGCTCAACGGCACCCTCCAGACCGACATCTTCAAGGAGTACATCGCCCAGAAGGAGTGGCTGTTCCAGCCCGAGCCCCACCTGCGGCTGATCGGCGACCTGATGGAGCACTGCGCGGCGGGAATCCCCGCGTACAAGCCGCTCTCCGTCTCCGGGTACCACATCCGGGAGGCCGGGGCCACGGCGGCGCAGGAGCTGGCGTACACGCTGGCGGACGGGTTCGGGTACGTCGAGCTGGGCCTCAGCCGCGGTCTCGACGTCGACGTCTTCGCGCCCGGCCTGTCCTTCTTCTTCGACGCGCACGTCGACTTCTTCGAGGAGATCGCCAAGTTCCGGGCGGCCCGCCGGATCTGGGCGCGCTGGATGCGGGACGTGTACGGCGCGAAGTCCGAGAAGGCGCAGTGGCTGCGGTTCCACACGCAGACCGCGGGTGTCTCGCTGACCGCGCAGCAGCCGTACAACAACGTGGTGCGTACGGCGGTGGAGGCGCTGGCGGCCGTGCTCGGCGGGACCAACTCGCTGCACACCAACGCGCTCGACGAGACCCTCGCCCTGCCCTCCGAGCAGGCCGCCGAGATCGCGCTGCGCACGCAGCAGGTGCTGATGGAGGAGACCGGGGTCGCCAACGTCGCCGATCCGCTGGGCGGGTCCTGGTACGTCGAGCAGCTGACGGACCGCATCGAGGCGGACGCGGAGAAGATCTTCGAGCAGATCAAGGAGCGGGGGCTGCGGGCTCACCCGGACGGGCGACACCCGATCGGGCCCATCACGTCCGGCATCCTGCGCGGCATCGAGGACGGGTGGTTCACCGGGGAGATCGCGGAGTCCGCCTTCCGGTACCAGCAGGCGCTGGAGAAGGGGGACAAGAAGGTCGTCGGCGTCAACGTCCACACCGGGTCCGTCACCGGGGACCTGGAGATCCTGCGGGTCAGCCACGAGGTGGAGCGGGAGCAGGTGCGGGTGCTCGCCGAGCGGAAGGCGGCGCGGGACGAGGCGGCCGTGCGGGGGGCGCTGGACGCGATGCTCGCCGCGGCCCGGTCCGGGGCCAACATGATCGAGCCGATGCTGGAGGCCGTGCGGGCCGAGGCGACGCTGGGCGAGATCTGCGGGGTGCTGCGGGACGAGTGGGGGGTGTACACGGAGCCGGCGGGCTTCTAGGCGCCGTCGGCCGTCGTCCCGTGCCCGGCGGGCCGGGAAGGGGCCCTCGTCCCGTGCCCGGCCGGCCGGGAGGGGGCCGTGGCCGTCTGCTCGGCCGGCTGGGACGTGAGGCCCGGCAGCAGCAGCCGGGTGAAGCTGCGGACCCAGTCCTCGTCCGCCGGTTTGCCGCTGACCAGGGTGCGGTGGACCACCGCGCCCGCGACCACGTCGAAGATCAGGTCGACGGTGCGGGCGGACTCGCCGGGGTCCGGTTCCGGCGGGAGTTCGCCGCGGCGCTGGGCCCGGGCGCGGCCCGCCAGGACCAGCCGCATCTGGCGGTCCACGATGGAGGCGCGGATGCGTTCGCGCAGGGCGTCGTCGCGGGTGGCCTCGGCGACCACCGCCATCAGGCCGCTCTTGGCCTCCGGGCGGGCCAGGATGGCCGCGAACTGCAGGACGACGCCCTCGATGTCGGCGGCGAGGCTGCCGCGGTCGGGGAGTTGCAGCTCGTCGAAGAGCTCCGCCACCGCGTCCACGACCAGCTCGTTCTTGCCGGCCCAGCGGCGGTAGAGCGTCGTCTTCGCAACCCCGGCCCGCGTGGCGACGTCCCCCAGGGTGAGTTTCGACCAGCCGAGTTCGACCAGAGCCTCCCGGGTGGCGGCCAGGATCGCGGTGTCCGCGGCGGCGCTGCGCGGGCGCCCCGTACGGCTGGCGGGAGTGCGGCTCTGCATGCCCCCGACCATAACCGGCGGGATCTGTGCGGTCGTGAGGGAGATCACCGGGGAGTGGTGTCGCGCGCTGCCCACGAGGCATTACGCTACGGGTCGTAGCGAAAGCTCGTGAGGGACGTACACGGGCGACGACCACCAGGCGTGGGGTGGGGACCCGGCGCCGCACATCGCTTTTTTCCATCAGGCGCCTGATCGGGGGAGGATAGACGCATGCAGCCACGGAACATGTCCATGAGCGGTGTCGTCGACCTCGCCGCGGTGAAGGCGGCCCAGGAGGCCAAGGCCAAGGCGGAGCAGGCGCGCGCCGAAGCGGCCCGGCAGGGCGGTACGAGTGCCGTCTCCCCGGCCGATCTCGTCATCGACGTCGATGAGGCGGGCTTCGAGCGGGACGTCCTGCAGCGCTCCGCCGAAGTCCCGGTCGTCATCGACTTCTGGGCCGAGTGGTGTCAGCCCTGCAAGCAGCTGAGCCCGGTCCTGGAGCGGCTGGCCGTCGAGTACAACGGGCGCTTCCTCCTCGCCAAGATCGACGTCGACGCCAACCAGATGCTGATGCAGCAGTTCGGGATCCAGGGCATCCCGGCCGTGTTCGCCGTCGTGGCGGGCCAGGCGCTGCCGCTCTTCCAGGGGGTGGCCGCCGAGCAGCAGATCCGGGAGACCCTCGACCAGTTGGTGGCCGTCGCGGAGCAGCGCTTCGGTCTGACCGGCCTGACCGTCGACCCGGACGCGGAGCAGGGCGGCGCCCCGCGGACCGCGGTGGCCGAGGGGCCGTACGACGCCGCGCTGAACGCCGCCGCGCAGGCGCTGGACGCCGGCGACCTGGACGGGGCCGTCCGGGCGTACAAGAGCGTGCTGGCCGACGACCCGGCTCACCCGGAGGCCAAACTGGGCCTGGCGCAGGCCGAGTTGCTCCAGCGGGTGCAGGGCATGGACCCGCAGAGGGTGCGTCAGGAGGCCGCGGACAAGCCGAAGGACCCGCAGGCGCAGATCGCCGCCGCCGACCTGGACCTGGTGGGCGGGCACGTCGAGGACGCCTTCGGGCGGCTCATCGAGACCGTGCAGCGCACGGCGGGTGACGACCGCGAGGCGGTACGCCTCCGGCTGCTGGAGCTGTTCGAGGTCGTGGGCCAGGAGGACCCGCGCGTGGTGGGCGCACGCAGGGCCCTCGCACGCGCCCTGTTCTGACCAGTCCCTAAACGCCCCGGCATGTGATGCCGGGGTGAAAGGTTCGCCGACACGCGTCACGGCGGCCGCGCTTTACCAAATCTTGGTAATGGCGGTCGCTGTTACTCCGAGTAAATCGAGGCCGTTGGTCTGTCTGGTTTCATCCAGGGATCAACGGCTTTGCTCTGCCCATCGGTGGCACCCAGCGTCGCGGTCCGAGACCGGTCGGTCGTCCTCCGGTTATCCCGCCGTTACTAGCCAGTAACGAACCCCCTTGTGTCAGGGCCGAGAATGCACCACGATCGGCGACGCTCGGTCCATTCCCGTACCCCGGCAGCCGGCCGGGTCACCGGGAGACTCTGGGTCCCCACCGAGCAGAGCCGGCGGCAGTGGCGCCGGGTCTAGGGCAGGGGGGTCTTCGCCGGCCGGCGAAGCCTGTCCAGCAGGGTTGTGCGTGATGCGTGTCAGGCGCGACCAGTGGTTGTCGCTCGGGGGTGATCGCCGGTGATTCGGGCGCGGTTCGCGCCGCCGAGCGCGGGCGCTCTCCTTCCCGAGGACGTAGCACTTCTCCCATCCCTGCCCGGCTGAGCCGCTCATTCGGGGGCGAGCCCGGGGCAGGAGATGTACGTCCGAGAAGGAGGAAATATGGAGTCCCAGGTGCGTGGCGGGACCAGATGGAAGCGGTTCGCTGTGGTCATGGTGCCCAGCGTGGCCGCCACGGCGTGTATAGGTGTCGCCCTCGCGCAGGGTGCTCTGGCCGCCTCGTTCAGCGTGTCCGGCCAGTCGTTCAAGGTGTCCGCCGACCAGCTCGTCGGCACCGGCTTCTCGCAGTACGGCGCCATCGACAGCGGCTACACGCTGGACGGCAAGAAGACGGCGCACCCGGTGGCCGTCTCGGCGTTCAAGCACGCCGAGATCACCAACCTGTGCCAGTCCGTGGTCACGCCCGACGTGCCGATCTTCGGCAGCGTCAGCCTGATCCTGCGGGCCGGCGGCGCGGGCGCCGACAAGGTCCAGGCCGACAACATCTACATCGACGTCGCCGACCTGAACGCCGACGCCACGTTCGAGAACATCGACATCGGTGTGGCCGCCAAGGACGCCTCCAAGGGTCCGGGCATGAAGGGCGGGGCCGAGCAGGCCAACCCGTACGGGTTCGCCCAGCAGGCCGACAAGGCCACGCTGGTCGGCGTGAAGCAGACGGCGTGGGCGACCACCGCCGGAACCTTCAAGCTCAGCGGCCTGAAGATGTCGCTGGCGACGGGTGCCAAGGAGTGCTACTAAGCACTCGCTGACGGGCGGGGGAGCCGGTGGCGCCCCCGCCCGTCCACACTCCGGCCGCGTCCTCACACGCGGCACACATCACCACCACAGCAACGCCGCACCAGGGAGCTGTTTTCCATGAGCGCCGAGACTCCTGCCGCCGTACCCGGCCAGTTCGCCCGCCGGAGGCTGCAGTTCCGCGCCTGGCGGGGCACGCGGCCGTTCTGGGCCGGTCTGTTCGTCATGCTCGGCGGCTTTCCGATCATGTACTTCCCGTACGCCCATCTGCAGCTCGGGCACCTGACGCTGGCCATGGCGACCACCGCGGGAGCCGGGTCCCTGATCATCGGTGTGCTGCTCATCGTCCTGGGATTCAGCCTCTGGTTCCAGAAGCACGTACGGACCTTCGCGGGCGTCGCCGCGATCCTGCTGGCGCTGGTGTCCATCCCCGTGTCCAACTTCGGCGGCTTCGTCATCGGCTTCCTGCTCGCCCTGGTCGGCGGAGCACTGGCCGTGGCCTGGGCGCCGGGCACGCCCCCGCAGGAGCAGCCGCCGGCCGAGGCCGCCCCGGACGAGGGCGGTGCCCCCGACGCGGCCCCGCTGCCGCACCAGGGCACGGACCCGGCGGCCGGTGCGGCCCCGGCCGGGCCGTACAAGGCGCCGTGGGAGAACGACCTGTCAGGAACGAGCCCGGCCAACGGGGCGAACGGGAGGCACAGTGCCGGCTGACGAGGTGACCCGCGGGACCGACGTGGACGGGTCCCGCGCGAGAACCGGGCCACGCCACGCGGCCCCCAGAAAGCCGCTGTTCACCAGGTTCCACATGCCGGCCGGCAAGGCGATAGCCTCGGTGGCCATGCCCACGGCGGTGCTCATGGGCATGGGCTTCACCTCCACGCTCGCCCTCGCCGACAACAACGGCGGCCCGTCCCCGTCGACGTCGGCGAAGAGCCTGACGGCCGACGAGTACAAGGACTGTGTGAAGGCGCTGGCCGACGGGTCCAAGGACCCCTCGGCCACGCCGTCGCCGTCCGCGTCCCCGAGCACGACGGCCGCGCCGTCGCCGTCGGAGACCACCGGGAGCGGGAAGACGCAGGACGCGGGCGGCACCTCTTCGCCGGATTCAGGTTCCGGCGACGAGAACACGCCCGCGCCGACCGCCACCTCGGGGTCCTCCGGCTCCGGTTCGGGCTCCGGCTCCTCGGACTCCGGCTCCTCGGACTCCGGTTCCTCGGGTTCCGGGTCGGCGGGTTCGGGTACGTCGGGTTCCGGGTCGTCGGGCTCGGGCTCCGGGTCGTCGGGCTCGGGTTCCGGCGGTGACACGACCGCCGGTGACGCGGCCACCCAGACCGGGAGCGGCGGCGGCACCGTCCTCGACACCATCGGCGACACGCTGGGCGACACGCTCGGCGACCTGCTCACCGGCGGCGGCAAGGGCTCCGGCACGTCGTCGCAGACGCCGGCCCCGGCACCGTCCGCGTCCCAGTCCGCCACGCAGACCCCGGACACCCCGTCCACGGACACCCCGTCCGGCGGGGGAACGAAGCCGGGCGGGGACACGGGGTCCGGCGGGGGTACGAAGCCGGGCGGCGGCACGGGGTCCGGCGGCACCTCCGGCAGCGTCGAGGACACGGTGAAGAAGGCCACGGACACGGTCCAGGGCACCGTCGACGGCACCGCCGGAACCGTCTCCAGGACGGCCAAGGACGCCGCGAAGACGGCCGGTGACGCGACCGGTTCGGCCACGCCGAGCCCGTCCGCGAGCGAGTCCGCCTCCGCCGACGACTGCCCGGTGGCCACGGACGACCAGGGCGGCGTCGACAACAAGGTGCTGGTGGCGGACGACCCCTGGTACCTGAACGCCAGCTCCCTGCTCCTCAAGGGCGCCGACTACCAGGGCATCGTCGAGGTGAAGACGGCGGGCGGCACCACCAAGAAGGCGCTGAAGTACGTCATCTCCGGCGGCACCGACATCGGCGACCTGCACCAGACGGTGAAGGACGCGCAGGCGGGCAAGACGTACCACGTCCAGGCCGCCAAGGGCTCGACGTCCACCATCACCGGCGGCGACACGGTGATGTACACCGAGAGCATCTCGGGCAACCTGTTCGGGCTGATCCCGGTGACCTTCAGCCCCGACAGCCCGCCCCCGCTGAACATCCCGCTGATCTACTTCACCAACGTCAAGGTGGTCCAGGCGGCGCAGTTCGGCGGCAACCTGCACGTGCCCGGCATGCACGTGTACACGACCGACTGAGCGGTCGTACAAGCCGGTTCGGGAGCCGCACGACACCGAGGGCGCCCCCCGTCGCGGGGGGCGCCCTCGGTGCCTTACAAGACCCTGGCGGGACGGGTCACTTGCTCTGGGTGCCCAGGTGGTGGACGCGGAGCATGTTGGTGGTGCCGGGGACCCCGGGGGGCGAGCCGGCGGTGATGATGAGGGTGTCGCCCGTCTCGAACCGGCCGAGCCGCGCGATCTCCTGGTCCACCAGGTCGACCATCTCGTCGGTGGTGTTCACGAACGGCACGACGTGCGACTCCACGCCCCAGCTCAGGGTGAGCTGGTTGCGGGTGCCCTCGTCCGTGGTGAAGGCGATGATCGGCTGGATCGCGCGGTAGCGGGAGAGCCGGCGCGCGGTGTCACCGGACTGCGTGAAGGCGACCAGGCCCTTGCCGCCGAGGAAGTCGGCGATCTCGGCGGCCGCGCGGGCCACCGAACCACCCTGCGTACGCGGCTTCTTGCCGGGGACGAGCGGCTGCAGGCCCTTGGAGAGCAGCTCCTGCTCGGCCACGGTGACGATCTTCGACATGGTCTTGACCGTCTCGACCGGGTACGCGCCCACGCTCGACTCGGCCGACAGCATGACCGCGTCGGCGCCGTCCAGGATCGCGTTGGCGACGTCGGAGGCCTCGGCGCGGGTCGGACGGGAGTTGGTGATCATCGACTCCATCATCTGGGTCGCGACGATCACCGGCTTGGCGTTGCGCCGGCACAGCTCGATCAGGCGCTTCTGCACCATGGGGACCTTCTCGAGCGGGTACTCGACGGCGAGGTCGCCACGGGCGACCATCACGCCGTCGAACGCCATCACGACGTCCTCCATGTTCTCCACCGCCTGCGGCTTCTCCACCTTGGCGATGACGGGGACGCGGCGCCCCTCCTCGTCCATGACGCGGTGGACGTCGTGGATGTCCTTGGCGTCCCGGACGAAGGACAGCGCGACCAGGTCGCAGCCCATGCGGAGGGCGAAGCGCAGGTCCTCGACGTCCTTGTCGCTCAGCGCGGGCACGTTGACGGCCGTGCCGGGCAGGTTGATGCCCTTGTGGTCGGAGACGACACCGCCCTCGATGACGATCGTCTTCACCCGCGGGCCCTCGACGTCCACGACCTTCAGCTCGACGTTGCCGTCGTTGATCAGGACCTGGTCGCCGCGCGAGACGTCGCCCGGCAGCCCCTTGTACGTCGTACCGCAGATGTGCTTGTCACCCGGCACGTCCTCGGTCGTGATGACGAACTCGTCACCGCGCTCCAGCTCGACCGGGCCCTCGGCGAAGGTCTCCAGGCGGATCTTCGGGCCCTGGAGGTCGGCGAGGACGCCGATGGGACGGCCGGTCTCCTTGGAGGCGGCCCGGACGCGGTCGTACCGCGCCTGGTGCTCGGCGTGGGTGCCGTGGCTGAAGTTGAACCGGGCCACGTTCATGCCCGCCTCGATCATGGCGACGAGCATCTCGTGGGAGTCGACCGCGGGGCCGAGAGTACAGACGATTTTCGAACGGCGCATGGGGCGATCCTATCGGTTTGTTTCGCTACGGAATATTCCGTCTGGCGGAAGATACAAATGAGTGCCACACCGCTCAGGTGCTATTCAGTTGTTCTTTCCGCCGACCAGTGCGTAGGTCTGCGTAGCGATCTCCAGTTCTTCATCCGTCGGCACCACCGCGACCGCCACCCGGGCGGACTCCGGCGAAATCAGCCGCGGTCCGCCGCCGCGCACGGCGTTCCGTTCCGGGTCGACCGCCAGGCCCATGCCCTCCAGGCCCGCGACCGCCGCCTCCCGCACCGGTGCCGCGTTCTCGCCGACCCCGGCGGTGAAGGCCACCGCGTCCACCGTGCCGAGCACGGCGTAATAGGCGCCGATGTACTTCTTGATCCGGTGAATGTAAATGTCGAAGGCGAGCGCGGCCTCTTCGTCGCCCTCGTCGATCCGGCGGCGGATCTCCCGCATGTCGTTGTCCCCGCACAGACCGAACAGACCGCTCCTCTTGTTGAGAAGAGTGTCGATCTCGTCCATGGACATATCCCCAACCCGGGCCAAATGGAAGATGACGGCCGGGTCCAGGTCACCGGAGCGCGTACCCATCACGAGCCCCTCCAAGGGGGTCAGTCCCATGGAGGTGTCCACGCACCGGCCCTTCTCGACCGCGGAGGCGGACGCGCCGTTGCCCAGGTGCAGCACGATCACGTTGACCTCGGACGGGTCCTTGCCCAGCAGCCGCGCGGTCTGACGCGAGACGTACGCGTGCGAGGTGCCGTGGAAGCCGTAGCGGCGGATGCGGTGGCGGTCGGCGATCTTCGGGTCGATCGCGTAGCGCGCCGCCGGCTCCGGCATCGTCGTGTGGAACGCGGTGTCGAAGACGGCGACCTGGGGCAGGTCCGGGCGGAGCGCCCGCGCGGTGCGGATGCCGGTGAGGTTGGCCGGGTTGTGCAGCGGGGCGACCGGGATCAGCCGCTCGATCTCGGTGAGCACCTCGTCGTCGATGACGGTCGGCTCGGTGAAGAACATCCCGCCGTGCACCACCCGGTGCCCGATCGCGGCCAGCTCGGGGGAGTCCAGGCCCAGGCCGTCCCGGGTCAGCTCCTCGGCGACCGCCTTCAGGGCGGCGTCGTGGTCGGCGATCGGCCCGGTGTGCTCGCGGGTGCCGCCGCCCGTGAGGCAGGTGTGCTCGATGCGGGAGGTCTGCTCGCCGATCCGCTCGACCAGGCCCACCGCGAGCCGGCTGCTGTCCCGCATGTCCAGCAGCTGGTACTTCAGCGACGAGGAACCGGAGTTGAGGACGAGGACACGGGTGGGGGAGGTCACTGCTGGGACGCCTTCTCGCTGGGGTTCCGGGCGGGGCCCTGGGCCTGGATCGCCGTGATGGCGACGGTGTTCACGATGTCCTGGACGAGCGCGCCCCGGGACAGGTCGTTGACCGGCTTGCGCAGACCCTGGAGCACCGGGCCGACGGCGATCGCGCCGGCCGAGCGCTGCACGGCCTTGTAGGTGTTGTTGCCGGTGTTGAGGTCGGGGAAGATCAGCACGCTGGCCTGCCCGGCGACCTCGGAGCCGGGCAGCTTGGTGGCGGCGACGGACGGCTCGACGGCCGCGTCGTACTGGATCGGGCCCTCGATCTTCAGGTCGGTCCGGCGCGAGCGGGCCAGCTCGGTGGCCTCGCGCACCTTGTCGACGTCGGCGCCCGATCCGGACGTGCCCGTGGAGTACGACAGCATCGCGATCCGCGGCTCCACGCCGAACCGCGCGGCCGTCGTCGCCGACTGGATGGCGATGTCGGCGAGCTGTTCGGCGTCCGGGTCCGGGTTGACCGCGCAGTCGCCGTAGACCAGCACCTTGTCGGCCAGGCACATGAAGAACACGGACGAGACGATCGACGCCTCCGGGTTGGTCTTGATGATCTCGAAGGCGGGCCGGATGGTGGCCGCCGTCGAGTGCACCGAGCCCGACACCATGCCGTCGGCCAGGCCCTCCTGGACCATCAGGGTGCCGAAGTAGTTGACGTCGGAGACGACGTCGTAGGCCAGCTCGACCGTGACGCCCTTGTGGGCGCGCAGGGCCGCGTACTTCTCGGCGAAGGAGTCGCGCAGCTCGGAGGTGGCCGGGTCGATCAGCTGGGTGTCGCCGAGGTCGATGCCGAGGTCGGCGGCCTTCTTGCGGATCTGGTCGACCGGGCCGAGCAGGGTCAGGTCGCACACGCCCCGGCGCAGCAGCACCTCGGCGGCGTGCAGCACCCGCTCCTCGGTGCCCTCCGGCAGCACCACCCGCCGCTTGTCGGCGCGGGCCTGCTCCAGCAGCTTGTGCTCGAACATCATCGGGGTGACCCGGTCGCTGCTCGGCGCCGAGACCCGGCGGGCCAGGTCGGTGGTGTCGGCGTACCGCTCGAACAGGCCGAGCGCGGTCTCCGCCTTCCGCGGGGTGGCCGCGTTCAGCTTGCCCTCCAGGGAGAACAGCCGCTCGGCGGTGGGGAAGCTGTTGCCGGACACCGACAGCACCGGGGTGCCGGGGGCGAGGCGGGCGGCGAGGGTGAGGATCTCGTCGCTCGGCACCTCGTTCAGGGTGAGCAGCACACCGGCTATCGGCGGGGTGCCGGCGCTGTGCGCGGCGAGCGAGCCGACGACCAGGTCGGCGCGGTCGCCCGGGGTGATGACCAGGCAGCCCGGGGTCAGGGCGCCGAGGAGGTTCGGCAGCATCGCGCCGCCGAAGACGAAGCCCAGCACGTCCCGGGCGAGCCCGGAGTCGTCACCGAGGAGCACCTTCGCGCCGAGCGCCTGGGCGATCTGCGCGACCGTCGGGGCGGACAGGGCGGGCTCGTCGGGGACCACGTACGTCGGCACCGGCAGCCGGTCCGCGAGCCGCCCGGCGATCTCGTCGCGGTCCTCGCGGGCCACCCGGTTGGCGACCATGGCGAGCACGTCGCAGCCGAGGCCGTCGTAGGCGCGGTAGGCGTTGCGGGTCTCGGCCAGCACGGACTCGGCGGACTGCCCGCGGCCCCCGACCACCGGGATGACCGAGGCGCCGAACTCGTTGGCGAGCCGGGCGTTCAGCGACAGTTCGTCCGGCAGCTGGGTGTCGGCGTAGTCGGTGCCGAGGACGAGGACCACGTCGTAGTCCCGGGCCACCAGGTGGAAGCGGTCGACCAGGGCGGAGACCAGCTCGTCGGTGCCCTGCTCGGCCTGGAGCGCGGACGCCTGGTGGTAGTCCATGCCGTAGACGGTCGCGGGGTCCTGCGCGAGGCGGTACCGGGCCCGCAGTAGCTCGAACAGGCGATCCGGGCCGTCGTGGACGAGCGGCCGGAACACGCCCACCCGGTCGACCTGCCGGGTCAGGAGTTCCATCACCCCCAGCTCCACGACCTGGCGTCCGTCACCGCGGTCGATCCCGGTCACGTACACGCTGCGCGTCACGTGTCCACTCCGTTCCTCATGTCGCTTTCGTCGCCTTCGTGGCATAAAAATCGCTCACCGAGGTGAGCAGAACCCTCTTGACAGTACCCCTGCCGACGGATAAGGCGCCCGTCAGGATCTCGCAGGCCCGGTGGACGTGAAAGAATCGACACCGGCTCACCGGCACACTCAGCGAGCAGGAGACACAGCACGATGCGCATCGGAGTTCTCACCGCAGGCGGCGACTGCCCCGGCCTGAACGCCGTGATCCGGTCGGTCGTGCACCGGGCGGTGGCGCAGTACGGCGACGAGGTCATCGGTTTCGAGGACGGCTACCGGGGTCTGCTCGACCGTCACTACCGCGCCCTCGACCTGGACGCGGTCAGCGGCATCCTGGCCCGCGGCGGCACCATCCTCGGCTCCTCCCGGCTGGAGCGCGACCGGCTGCGCGAGGCGTGCGAGGGCGCCGCCGACATGGTCGAGGAGTTCGGCATCGACGCGCTGGTCCCGATCGGCGGCGAGGGCACCCTGACCGCCGCCCGGATGCTCTCCGACGCGGGCCTCCCCGTCGTCGGCGTGCCCAAGACCATCGACAACGACATCTCCTCCACCGACCGCACCTTCGGCTTCGACACGGCCGTCGGCGTGGCGACGGAGGCCATGGACCGCCTCAAGACCACCGCCGAGTCCCACCAGCGGGTGATGGTCGTGGAGGTCATGGGCCGGCACGCCGGCTGGATCGCCCTGGAGTCCGGCATGGCCGCCGGCGCCCACGGCATCTGCCTGCCCGAGCGCCCCTTCGACCCCGCCGACCTGGTCAAGATGGTCGAGGAGCGGTTCGCCCGCGGCAAGAAGTTCGCCGTCATCTGCGTCGCCGAGGGCGCCCACCCCGCCGAGGGCACCATGGACTACGGCAAGGGCGACATCGACCAGTACGGCCACGAGCGCTTCCAGGGCATCGGCACCGCGCTGGCGTACGAGCTGGAGCGGCGCCTGGGCAAGGAGGCCAAGCCGGTCATCCTCGGTCACGTCCAGCGCGGCGGTGTCCCCACCGCGTACGACCGCGTCCTCGCCACCCGCTTCGGCTGGCACGCCGTCGAAGCCGCCCACCGCGGCGACTTCGGCAAGATGACCGCGCTGCGCGGCACCGACATCGTGATGGTGCCGCTGGCGGAGGCCGTCACCGAGCTGAAGACGGTGCCGAAGGACCGGATGGACGAGGCGGAGTCGGTCTTCTAGGGGGTCCGCTCCTCTGGTCACCGCACCGCGCGGCAGGCCGGCGAGTCCGGCGTGCGCGGACACCGGCGCACGCCCGTGCCGGCGGCACGGGCGCAACACCCTTCCGGTTCACCCCTTGACCGCGCCGCCGAGCGCGAACCCGCCGCCCAGCCGCCGCGCCACCAGGACGTACAGCAGGATCACCGGCGTCGAGTAGATCACCGAGAACGCGGCGAGCTGGCCGTACGCCACCATGCCCCGGTTGCCGAAGAAGTCGTTGATGCTCACGGACGCCGGCATCTGCTCCGGGGTGAGCAGCAGCATGAACGGGACGAAGAAGTTCCCCCACATCATCACGAACGAGAACACGGTCACGACGGCGACCCCCGGCCCCATCAGCGGCAGCACGATCCGGACGAGGGACTGCGCCGCCGAGGCCCCGTCCGTCCAGGCCGCCTCCTCCAGCTCCGTCGGCACGCCGTCCATGAAGTTCTTCATCAGCCAGATGGCGAAGGGAAGTTGGGAGGCGGCGAAGAAGAGGATCGTGCCCTGGAGGGTGTCGATGAGGTTCACCCGCACGAACAGGGCGTACACGGGCACCATGATCGCCGTGATCGGCAGGCTCGTCGCGAACAGGATCGTCAGCAGGAACGGCCGGTTCAGCCGGGACCGGAACCGGGACAGCGGATACGCGGCGAGGGCGGCGCAGCCGACGGTCAGCGCCGTCGCGCCCCCGCACAGGATCAGGCTGTTGAGCAGCGGGGTGTAGGTGATGTCCGGGGTCAGGACGGCGTCGAAGTTGGCCAGGGTGAGCCCGTCGGGGACCTTGACCCGCAGGCCGGCGTGCGGGTCCACGGCGGACAGCAGCACCCAGGCCAGGGGCAGCGCGAAGGCGGCGGTCACCGCCAGCAGCGAGACGTCGGCGGCGATCCGCCGCGAGGCACGGTTGCGGGCCATCAGACCTCCGTCCGCAGCAGCCGCAGATAGACGACGGAGAACAGGGAGCCGACGACCAGCAGGAGCAGGGCGACCGCCGTGCCGTAGCCGATCATGCTGTTCTGGAAGGCCTGTTCGTACATGAACAGTGGCAGCGTCTGGCTCCGGTCGCCGGGCCCGCCCCGGGTCATCACCCAGATCAGCCCGAAGACGGAGAGCGTCTGGAGGGTGTTGAGCATGAGGTTGGTGCCGATGGAGCGCCGGATCATCGGCAGCGTGATGTGCCACAGCCGCCGCCAGCCGCCGGCCCCGTCCACCTCGGCGGCCTCCGTGATCTCGGCGGGGATCTCGTCCAGGGCGGCGGAGTACACCAGCATCGAGAACGCCGTCCCGCGCCAGACGTTGGCGAAGGACACCGCGAGGATCGGCAGCGTGAACAGCCAGTTCTGGCGGGGCAGGTGCAGCCAGTGGAGGATCGCGTTCAAGGTGCCCTCGCGCCGGAAGAACGCGTAGAGCAGGAACCCGGCGACCACCTCCGGCAGCACCCATGCGGTCACCACGACACCGCCGGTGAGGGTGCGGACGGGCTTCGACGCGCGCTTCATCAGCGCGGCGAGGGCCAGCCCGAGCGTGTTCTGCCCGACGAGCGAGGACAGCACCGTGAACACCAGCGTGAGCCAGACGGCGTTCAGGAACGCGTCGTCCCGGAACGCCCGGCGGAAGTTGGCGAAGCCGACGAAGGAGGAGTGGGCCTGGCCGGTCAGCTGGAGGTCGGTGAAGGCGATCCAGACGCAGTAGGCGATCGGCCCGGCGAGGAACAGCAGCAGCAGGACCAGGGCGGGGGCGACCGGGAGGACCCGGACGGCCGGGTACCGGCGCCTCACCTCCGGACCACTTGGCCGCCGGTGACGTCCTCGACCGTGGCGTCGTACGCGCTCGCCGCCTTCTCCACGGACAGGTCACCGGTCGTGACCGCCTCCATGGCCTCCTGCACGGCGGTCGACACCTTCGGGTACGCCGGGTACGCGGGCCGGTAGTGCGTGCTCGCGACGAGATCGGTGAAGAACTTGATGCCGGGCTGGGCGCCGGCGTACTTCGGATCGGCGGCGACGTCCTTGCGGACGGCGATCCCGGAGTTGGCGATGTACCACTTCCGGGCGTTGTCCTTCGTCTGCATCGTCCGGACGAAGTCGAAGGCGAGGCCGGGATGGGCCGCCTTGGCCGGGACGGACCAGGTCCAGCCGCCGGACATGCTCACCTTGCCGGGCGCCTGCCCGTGTTGCGTCGGCATGGCCGCGAGTCCGAGCTGCTTCGACCAGTCCGGCCACTCGTGCCCGCTGCCCGGCAGCCAGGCCTGCGGCAGCCAGGAGCCGTCGAGGGCGATGCCGAGTTTGCCCTGGGGCAGCAGTTCGCCGTTGACGGTGGTGTTGAAGTTCGGGTCCAGGGCGTCGGAGACGTCGGGGCCGAGCTTGTCCCGGTAGACCGTCTCCACGAAGCGGAGGGAGTCCTCGAAGGCCCGCGACCCGGTGATCCACTTCTTGCTGCCGCTGTCGTACAGCGGATCCCGTGTGCCGTCGCCCGTGCCGTACAGGAGCATCTCGAAGCCCTGCATGGTGGCCCGTTCGCCGGCCGGCTTGCCGGTGTAGACGTTGAGCGGGATCACGCCGGGGACCTTCCGCTTGATGGTCCGGGCGGCGGCGAGGACGTCGTCCCAGGTCTTCGGCTGCCAGTCCAGCGGCAGCCCGGCCTTGCGGAACACCCGCTTGTCGAACCAGAGCCCGCGGGTGTCGGTCCCGTCCGGGACGCCGTACGTCTTCCCGTCCTGCCCCTTGGCCGCGGCCTTCGCGGTGCCGATGAACTGTCCCCAGTCGGGCCACTTGGCGAGGTAGGGGTCGAGCGGCTTCAGGTAGCCGCTGGTGATGTCGGAGTTGATGAGGAAGGTGTCCTCGTAGACGAGGTCCGGAGCGGTCCTCGGCGAGCGCAGCATCTGCTGGAGCTTGGTGTAGTACTCCGAGTCCGGAGCCTTGATCGGCACGAACTCGACCTTCTTGCCGGGGTACTCGTGCTCGAACTGCTTCTTGATCCCGGCGAGGTAGGTGTCCATCACCTTGACCGAGTTGTCGGTGGACTGCTTGTACGACACCTTGAGCGTGTCCGGGCTGCTGCCGGAACCGCTGCCGCAGGCGGTGAGGGCGGTGGCGGCGAGAGCGGCGGTGAGGAGGAGGGGGAGGGGGAGGCGGCGGGAGCGGGCGGCGGTGGGACGCACGGGCATGACCTCCTGAGCACACGTGGGGGTGGCGCGGAGATGACTGCCGTGTGAAGGTAAGAGGAGTGGTCTAGTCAGGTCAATGTGTGTGCGGGATTGATCCCCGGCGGATTACAGGAGATGGTCCGCCTTCCCGGCCTTGATCTCCCGGATGAGGGCGCGGAGGGCGTCGCGGGAATCGCCGAGAGCGCGGTCCTCCTGGCCGGAGACGGCGATGCAGGCGTTGCCGTCGGGGTCGGTGCCTCTGCGGAAGCAGTTGTCGCCTTCGGCGCGGAAGGGCTCGTCAGCGCAGCATCCCCGCCGCGATCTGCAGTGCCAAAGGCAAGTGCCCGCACAAGTCCGTCAGTTCACGCAGTGCGGCCGGCTCGCGTGCCGGACGGTCGTCACGCTCGTCGGTGGGGCACGGGTCACCAGGGCCACCGAGTCGTCCGGATCGAGTGTCTCCAGGTCGATCAGCCGTACCGGAAGGGCGTCGGGGCGGTCCCGGGAGGTGATGAGCACCCGGTGCCGGTCCGTGCCGGGCAGCAGCGGTACGTACTGGGACGGGTCCGACGCGTTGTCCAGGATCAGCAGCATCCGGTCCCGCCGTTCGGCGAGGAGCGCACGGTACGCGTCGTACTGGCGCTCGGCCGTCGGTGGGAGGTCCCGGTCCCGTACGCCGAGCGCGTCGAGCAGGGCCAGGACCGCCTGATCCGCCGTGACCGGGTCGTCGTCGTACCCGCGCAGGTCCACGAAGAGCGTCCCGCCCGGGAACCAGCCCTCCGCGCGCGCCCGGTGAGCCGCTTCCACGGCCAGCGCCGTCTTGCCGATTCCGCCCGTGCCGGTGACGGCGAAGATCAGCAGGGGAAGCGCGGTCGTGCCGTCATCGCCGGGCGCGAGGTGGGGCAGCAGGCGGTCCAGTTCCGCCGACCGGCCGGTGAAGCCGAGGGGCCGGGGCGGGAGCGTGGCGGTCGCGCGCGGGACCGGGCCGTGGACCGTGCCCTTACCGGTCTCCGGCCTGCTTGCCGATGACCGTTCCGTGGAAGGTCCCGCCACGGAAGTCGATGTGGTCGCCCCGGTACCCCCCTTGGGGTACCTCCTCCGAGTCGGCGCGCCCATTCCGGTGTGGCTGGTGCTTGCGCAGCACCGCCACCGCCACGGTCGCCGCGTGCGCGGCCGCCCGCTGCTGCGAGCCGCCCGCGTCGGCCCGGCGCTTGTTGCGGTCCGCGCGGTCGCTGACGCCCCGCACGACGAGCGCGTCCACCTGTCCGCTCAGATGGGCCGCCTGGGCCGCTCCGGAGCCCTCCATCTCGATGGCGCCCGCGTCGTTGTAGTGCGTCTCGATGTGCCGGGCGATGCCGGACCTGGAGTCGGCCAGCACCACGTCACCGGTCGCGATCGGCGCGAAGTGCACCTGTACCTCCGGCAGGTCCCGTGCCGCGGAACGCGCCGCCTGCTCCAGCGCGTGCGAGCCGGGCAGGGCCCTCGGGCGGACCTTGAAACCGTCGTGGGCCTGCTTGCCGCCGTGGATCTCGTAGACCTGCGTCCCCACCACGACATCGCCGATCTCGATGTCGTCCTTCAGGCTCCCCGCGACCCCCACGAACAGGACGGCCTCGGGGTGCAGCCAGTCGATGAGCTGGGCCGTAAGCGCGGCGACGCGCTCGGCCCCCACGCCCAGCTCGCTGATCGCCAGGTGCCAGGAACTGTCCGGCAGCCGGCCCGTCTCGACGCGGGTCCCCTTGGGGTGGACGACCTCCTCCCGCTCGGGGAGGTACGACCGCACAGCGGCGTATTCCAGGGGCAGTGCGGTCAGGACGAGAACGGTGGGGTGAGTCTCCGGCACACTCATAAGGTACTGCCGGTACCGCCGGGGGAAGGGACTCACGTGCCGGAACGAGACGTCACCGTGGGGCAGTTGCTGCTCACCGAGTACCAGACCGTGAAGGACGAGCAGAAGACGCGGATCGGGTTCCGGGACAACCTGCTGTACGTCACCCTGACCGTCGTGGCCGCCGTCATCGCCGCCGCGGCCCAGGCCAGGCAGACCTCCATGCTGCTCGCACTGCCACCGGTGTGCGTCGTCCTCGGCTGGACGTACCTCGTCAACGACCAGAAGATCTCGGCGATCGGGGCGTACGTGCGGGGCGACCTGGGGCCTCGGCTCGCCGTGCTGGCCCAGGCGGAGGGCGGCGAGGTCTTCCGCTGGGAGGCCGCTCACCGGGGAGACTCCCGGCGCGTCTCCCGGAAGGTCACGCAGTGCGTGGTCGACCTGCTGGCCTTCTGCGTCGTGCCGTTGAGTGCGCTCGTCGTGTACTGGGCGGGCGGTGACGTCTCGGCCGGGCTGGCGGTGGTGTCGCTGGTGGAGGCGGTGGCGGTCATGGGGCTGGGGGTGTGCGTGGTGCAGTACGCGGTGCCGTTCCGGGCGGGGGGCGGGGCCGGGTGAGCGACGTCGTCGACTTCCGGGGCGGGGATTTCCGGGGGCCGGTCATCGGCAAGGCGGAGTACCGGCAGCAGGCCCCCGCGCCGACGGCCCTGGACGCGTTGCCGCCGAGGGCGGCGGGATTCACGGGCCGGGACGAGGAGTTGGACCGGCTGCGGGTGGCGCTCGACCCCTCGGACCCCGGTGGTGGACAGGCCGTCCTCGTCACCGCCGTCTCGGGGCTCGGCGGCATCGGGAAGACGGCGCTCGCGGTGCAGGCGGCGTACGCGGCGCGGGAGGCCGGCTGGTTCCCGGGAGGCGTGCTCTTCGTGGACCTGCACGGCTACGACGACGCCCCGGTCACGGCGGACCAGGCGTTGCAGTCCCTGCTGCGGGCGCTGGGTGTGGAGCCGGAGCACATTCCGGCCACGGCCGACGAACGGGGCGCGTTGTACCGGTCGGTGCTGGCCGAGCGGGAGGCGGTGCTTGTCCTCGCCGACAACGCGTCGTCGCCTGAGCAGGTGCGGCCGTTGCTGCCGGGGGGCTCGCGGCACCGGGTGCTGGTCACCTCGCGGGATCGGCTGGCTCAGCTGGGGGCACGGCTGGTGCCGCTGGACCAGCTGACGCCGGAAGCGGCGTACGAACTCCTCGATCGGGCCCTGCGGATCGCCGACCCGGAGGACGACCGGGTCGTGGAGGAGCCGGAGGCGGCGGCACGGCTGGCCGAGCTGTGCGGGTACCTGCCGTTGGCCCTCCAGATCGCGGCAGCGCTGTTGGTGGAGGATGCCGAACAGCCGGTCGCGGAGCTGGTCGCCGGACTCACCGGCGCGCGTGATCGGCTCACGGCCCTGGACGACGGCGAGCGCAGCGCCCGGGCGGCCTTCGACCTCTCGTACCGCCGCCTGCCCGCCGGGCCCGCCCGGTTGCTGCGGCTCCTCGCCCTGGCGCCGGGGACCGAGGTGGGCGAGGAGGTCGTGGCCGCCCTGGCCGGGGCCGAGGAGGCGCCGCTGCGCGACCTCAGGACGCTGGCGCGCGCACATCTGGTGGAGCGGGGCAGCGGGCGGGGCCGGTGGCGGCTGCACGACCTGGTGCGGGTGTTCGGGGCGAGCTTGGCTGCCGGTGACGCGGCATTGCGGGAGGAGGGCGAAGCGGCGCGGGAACGGGTGCTCGCGTGCTACATCTGGTGGACCGCCGCGGCCGGCACGTGGCTCCAGTGGTCGCCGGGACCGGATGACGGACGCGGGTTCAGGGGCCGGGCGGAGGCCCTGGCGTGGCTGGACGAGGAGCGCGCGGGCCTCGTGGCCGCGGCACTGTGGGCCCGCGAGGACCGGTACGCGGGTCCGGCGATGCGGCTCGCGCTCGCCCTGGCGGACTACCTCTCCTTACGACGGCAGTTCCACGACAAGATCGCCGTGGCTCAGGCCGCACAGGACGCCGCTCGCCGTGCCGGGGACCGCCACCGCGAGGCGATCGCCTGGAACAGCGCCGGTCTCGCGCTTCGAGAGGTCGGCCGGGCCGAGGAGGCGATCCACGCCCACGCGCGTGCCCGCGACCTGTGCCGGGGCCTCGGGAACCGCGCGCACGAGGCGGTCGCGTGGAACAACCTCGGTCTCGCGCTCCGTGCGGCCGGCCGGGCCGAGGAGGCGATCGACGCGCACGGGCGTGCCCGCGATCTGTACCGGGAGCTGGGGGAACGGCACGGTGAGGTGAAGGCGTGGGGCAATCTGGCGATCGCCTTGGTGCAACTGGACCGGGTGGAGGAGGCGATCGAGGTCCACGAACGCGTCCGCGTCCTCTTCCACTCGCTGGGGGACCGCCACGGGGAGGGCATGGCGTGGCACAACCTCGGCCTCACCCTGTGGAAGGCGGGCCGGCCGGAGGAGGCCATCGCGGCGTACGGCAGGGCGCGGGACACGCATGAGGGGCTGGAGGACTGGCACAGCATGGGCGTGATCCTCATCGGCCTGGCCGCCGCCCACCGGGACGCCCACCACCCGGCCGAAGCCCGCGCCCACTACCTCCAGGCCGCCGACGCCTTCACCCGGGCCAACGCCCCCGGGGAAGCCGCCGAAGCCCGTGCCGCGGCCGCCGCCCTCACCGCCCCTGGGAAACCCACCGGTACACCAGCTCCGGCCGCCCCACCTGCCCGTACAAGGGGCTCCGGCCGGCTCTTCCCGCGTCCACCAGGTGCTCCAGGTACCGTCGCGCGGTGATGCGGGAGATGCCCACCGCCTCGGCGACCCCGGCCGCCGTGAGGCCGTCCGCCGCCGCCTTGCGCAGCGCGGACGTCACCCGTTCCAGCGTCGGCCCGCTCAGGCCCTTCGGCAGGGCCGCCGGTGTGGGGGCGCGCAGGGTCGCCAGGGCGCGGTCGACCTCGTCCTGGCCGCTCGCCTCGCCCACCGCCGCGTGGAACTCGGCGTACCGGACCAGCCGGTCGCGCAGCGTGGCGAACGTGAACGGTTTCAGGACGTACTGGACGACGCCCAGGGAGACGCCCTCCCGCACCACCGCCAGGTCGCGTGCCGAGGTCACCGCTATCACGTCCGCGTGGTGCCCGGCCGCCCGCAGGGACCGGGCCAGCTGCAGGCCGTGGACGTCGGGGAGGTGCAGGTCGAGCAGGAGCAGGTCGACCGGCGTGCGGTCCAGCAGGCGCCGTGCCTCCGCCCCCGTGTGCGCCTTCCCGACCGCGACGAACCCCGGCACCCGGCCGACGTACATCACGTGCGCGTCGGCGGCCACCGGGTCGTCCTCGACGACGAGGACGCGGATGGGCCGCTGCTCGTCCGTCATGCGGCGCCGCCCGTGGCCGCGCGCAACGGCAACCGCACCTCGAACACCGCTCCGCCCTCCTCCGCCTCGGCCACCGTGAGCGTGCCGTCGTGGCGGTTCACCGCCTGCCGGACCAGGGCCAGCCCGAGTCCCCGGCCGCCGGGTTCGGCCGGCTTCGTGGAGAACCCCCGCTGGAACACAAGGTCGGCGTGGGCGGGGTCGACCCCCGGCCCGGTGTCCGACACCCGGAGCACCACTTCGGCGGCCGTAGCGTACGCCGTCACGGTCACCCGGGCCCGCACGCCGCCCTGCGCCGCGTCCACGGCGTTGTCGATCAGGTTGCCGAGGATGGTCACCAGGTCGCGGGCGGACAGGCTGTCCGGGAGCAGGCCGTCGTCCAGGCGGCTGTCCGGTGAGACCACGAGTTCCACGCCCCGCTCGTTCGCCTGCGCGGTCTTGCCGAGCAGCAGCGCGGCCAGCACCGGCTCGCCGACCGCCGCCACCACCTGGTCGGTCAGGGCCTGCGCCAGCTCCAGCTCGGCCGTGGCGAACTCCACGGCCTCCTCGGCCCGGCCCAGCTCGATCAGCGAGACGACCGTGTGCAGGCGGTTCGCGGCCTCGTGCGCTTGCGAGCGCAGCGCCTGGGTGAAGCCCCGCTCCGAGTCCAGTTCGCCCATCAGCGACTGGAGTTCGGTGACGTCGCGGAGCGTGACGACCGTGCCCCGGTGTTCGCCGCCCGACACCGGGGACGTGTTCACGACCAGCACCCGGGACGCCGTCAGGTGCACCTCGTCCACCCGGGGCTGGGAGGACAGCAGGGCGCCCGTCAGCGGGGCGGGCAGGCCCAGGTCGGCCACCGAGCGGCCGACCACGTCCTCCTCGGGGCCCACGCCCAGCAGGTCCCGGCCGCCGTCGTTGATGAGCGCCACCCGGTACCGGCCGTCCAGCATCAGCAGCCCCTCGCGGACCGCGTGCAGCGCCGCCTGGTGGTAGTCGTGCATCCGGCTCAGCTCGCTGGCGTTCATGCCGTGGGTGTGGCGGCGCAGCCGGGCGTTGATGACGTACGTGCCCACCGCCCCCAGCAGCAGGGCCACGCCCGCCACCCCGAGCAGGGCCGTGACCTGGTCCTGGACCCGGGCGCTGATCGTCTCCACCTTGATGCCGGCGCTCACCAGGCCGACGATCCGGCCGTTGTCCGAGATGGGGGTGACCGCGCGGACGGACGCGCCGAGCGTGCCGGTGTAGGTCTCGGTGAAGGTACGGCCGTGCTGGGCGGGGCCGATGTTGCCGAGGAAGCGCTTGCCGATCTCGTTCCGGTCGGGGTGGGTCCAGCGGATGCCGGACGGGTTCATGATCGTCACGAAGTCGACGTTGGCGTCCCGCATGACCTGGAGGGCGTACGGCTCCAGCCGGGCCGTGGGGTCGGGGGTGCGGATCGCCTCGCGGACCGAGGGGGAGTCGGCGATCGACCGGGCCACCGCCGTGGCCTGCCGGGCGGCGGCGTCCTCGGCCTGCCGCTGGTCGCCGACGTAGGTGAACAGCGCGTACCCGGCCACGACCACCGCTATCAGCACGGCCTGCATGGCGAACAGCTGGCCGGCCAGGCTCCGGGGCCGCGGGAGGGTGGGGAGGCGCATGTCAGCAGTGTGCCTCTGTGGTTAAGCGTGAACTAAATGAACGGAAGGGTGACCGCCCTCACAGGCCGGGAGATAGTCACGGCATTCCCCAGAAACGCCCGGACGTGAGCCGCACGCCGGTTGTTCGCCGACGAAGACGTCAAGGAGGGCAGTCGTGGCCGCCAGCACCCCCGATACGGCACCTGCCGCACCCCGCGTGAAGCGGGACCGGACCCATTACCTGTACATCGCCGTCATCGTGGCGGTCGCGCTCGGCATCGGCGTGGGCCTGATCTGGCCCGATGCCGCCATGGAGCTGAAGCCGCTGGGCACCGGGTTCGTGAACCTGATCAAGATGATGATCTCGCCGATCATCTTCTGCACGATCGTGCTCGGTATCGGATCGGTACGGAAGGCTGCCAAGGTCGGTGCCGTCGGCGGTATCGCCCTCGGCTACTTCCTCGTGATGTCGCTCGTCGCGCTCGCCATCGGGCTCCTCGTCGGCAACGTGCTGCACCCGGGCGACGGGCTGCACATCACCAACGCCATCAAGGCGACCGGGCACGGCCAGGTGTCCCCGGACGCGCTGCCGCCCGTGGACTTCGTGCTGTCGATCATCCCCACCACGTTCGTCTCCGCCTTCACCGAGGGCCAGGTGCTCCAGACACTGCTGGTGGCCCTGCTCGCCGGGTTCGCGCTCCAGGCCATGGGCTCGGCCGGACAGCCGGTGCTGCGCGGCATCGAGCACATCCAGCGGCTCGTCTTCCGCATCCTGTCCATGGTGATGTGGGCGGCGCCGATCGGCGCGTTCGGCGCCATCGCGGCGGTGGTCGGTTCGGCCGGCGTCGACGCGCTCAAGAGCCTCGCCGTGCTGATGCTCGGCTTCTACGTCACCTGCTTCCTGTTCGTCTTCGTCGTGCTCGGCGCGCTGCTCCGGGCCGTCGCGGGCCTGAACGTCTTCTCCCTGTTCAAGTACCTCGCCCGCGAGTTCCTGCTGATCCTGTCGACCTCCTCGTCGGAGTCCGCGCTGCCGCGGCTGATCGCGAAGATGGAGCACCTGGGCGTCAGCCGGCCGGTCGTCGGCATCACCGTGCCGACCGGGTACTCGTTCAACCTCGACGGCACGATGATCTACATGACCATGGCGTCGCTGTACATCGCGGACGCGCTGGGTACGCCGATGTCGGTCGGCGAGCAGATCCCGCTGCTGCTGTTCCTGCTGCTGGCCTCGAAGGGCGCGGCCGGTGTCAGCGGCGCGGGCCTCGCCACCCTGGCCGGCGGTCTGCAGTCGCACAAGCCGGCGCTGGTGGACGGGGTCGGGCTGATCGTCGGCATCGACCGGTTCATGAGCGAGGCGCGGGCGCTGACGAACTTCGCGGGCAACGCGGTCGCGACGGTGCTGGTCGGCACGTGGACCAAGGAGATCGACAAGGTCCGGGTGCGGCGGGTGCTGGCCGGCGAGCTGCCGTTCGACGAGACCACCCTGCTGGACGAGGGCGAGACCGGGGTGCGGGAGGTTCCCGAGCCCCGGGCGGACGGCGAGAAGGAACTCGCCAAGGCCTGATCCACCCCGTAGTTCCGGACGTCCGGCCCCGCCTGAACCCGGGCCGGGCGTCCGGGTACCGCCGCCGGGCGGCCGAGGCTCCCCCCGTGCCTCGGCCGCCCGGATCCCTCTTCCGGCTCCGGGACCTGCTTCCGCTACGACACCCCGGCCACCAGCTCGGTGGCCCGTGAGGCGGGCACGCCCGCCGCGGTCAGGACGGCGACCGTGGCGGAGCGGCCCGCCTCCCGCGCTGCCAGCAGCCCGTCGTTCACCGCCTCCATCACCGCGAACAGCATCTGCTCGTGTACGTACGCGAGGGCCGGCGCGGGCAGCGGGGAGCTGAAGACACCTTCGTCCAGGCCGCGCTGGAGGAGCCGGATCTTGTTCTCGCGCAGCGGCGCGAGGCGTTCGCGGATGCCCTGCACGGTGACCGTGCGCTGGGCGAGCGCGATCAGCAGCCGGTAGCGGTCGGCGACCGGCCACAGGGCGAGCACCGAGCGGGCCACCGTCTCCGCAGGGTCGCTCACGCCGGCGCAGGCCCGGGAGTCCGCGTCCGCCAGCGCCTCCACGGCTCCGTCGACCAGGGTGCTGATCAGTGCCTCACGGCTGGGGAAGTGGCCGTAGACCGTCCGTCGTACGACCCCGGCCGCGCGGGCGATCTGGTCCATGGAGGCGTCCGGATCGCGCAGCAGCTCGGCGAGGGCGACGTCGAGGATGCGGCGCCGGTTGGCGTCGGCGCGGCTGGTGTTACCCGTGGTCATGGCGGTCATTGTGCCTCCCCGGAGGTTTGCCGGGCGTCATCCGGTCGACTTGCACAGTGTTGTGCAGCGACGTACATTGCACATGGTTGTGCAATTGCATGCCGCTGTGCAAGTCCTGTCGCGTACCCGAGGAAGGCGACCCCTGCCATGCGACTCGTCATGACCGAACCGGTCGAAACGACGGACCGCCCTTACGCCCGGCGGTGGTGGGCGCTCCTGGTGCTCTGCCTCAGCCTGCTGATCATCGTGATGGCGAACACCGCCCTCACGGTCGCGGCGCCCGACATGACCCGGGACCTCGGGCTCTCCAGCGCCGACCTGCAGTGGGTGATCGACGGCTACACCGTCCCCTACGCGGCGCTGATGCTGCTGCTCGGCGCCATCGGCGACAAGTACAGCCGGCGCGGGGCGCTCGTCCTCGGCCTGCTGGTGTTCGGCGGCGGGGCCGTCTTCGGATACCTCGCCGACAGCGCGGCCACCGTCATCGCGGCCCGGGCCGTGATGGGCGTCGGCGCCGCGCTGATCATGCCCGCCACGCTCTCCCTGCTGGCCGCGACCTTCCCGCGCGCCGAGCGGGCCAAGGCGATCACGCTGTGGACCGCCACCGCCGGGCTCGCCATCGCCGCCGGGCCGGTCGTCGCCGGCGCCCTGCTGCGCGACCACGGCTGGTCCTCGACCTTCCTGATCAACGTGCCCGTCGCGGCGGTCGCGCTCGTCGCCGCCCTCGTCCTCGTCCCGCCCTCGCGGGCCGGCCACCACGACCGCATCGACTACGTCGGCGGACTGCTGTCGGTGCTGTGGACCGGGGCGCTCGTCTACATGATCATCGAGGGGCCGCACTTCGGCTGGGGCGCCAAGGCCGTCGCGGCGGCGGTGGTCGCGGGCGCCGGCCTGGTCGCCTTCGTGCTGTGGGAGCTGCGCCACCCGCGCCCGATCCTGGACGTGCGCCGCTTCACCGGCCGCCGGTTCGCCGGCTCCAACCTCGCCGTCGCCCTGTTCTTCCTCGCCGTCTTCGGCGCCTTCTACTACCTCACCCAGCACCTCCAGTTCGTCCTCGGCTACGACGCCCTTCAGACCGGTGTGCGCATGCTGCCGCTCGCCGGCGCCGTCTTCGCCGGCTCGGCCCTGACCGGCTGGCTCACCCCGCGCGTCGGCATGAAGTGGACCGTCAGCGCGGGCATGGTCGGCGGCACGACCGCCCTCGCCCTGCTCACCCGGGTGGACGCCGGCTCCGGCTACGGCGACTTCGTGGCGCCCCTGGTCATCCTGGGCCTCGCCATCGGCCTCGCCCTCTCGCCCTGCACCGACGCCATCATGGGCGCGTTCCCGGAGTCCGAGCTGGGCGTCGGCGGCGCCGTCAACGACACCTCGCTGGAGCTGGGCGGCTCGCTCGGCATCGCGATCCTCGGCTCGCTGCTGGCCACGTCGTACGGCGACCACCTGTCCGACGCCACGGCCGGCAGCAAGCTCCCGGCGAGCGCCCTGGACACCGCGCAGGACTCGGTCGGCGCCGGGTACGCCGTCGCGCAGGGCATCGGCGAGAAGGCGCAGCAGGCCGCCGCGCGGGCCCAGCAGGCGAGCGACCCGCACCAGGCCGCGCAGCTCAAGCAGCAGGCCGGTGAGCTGGCCGCCGGCGCCCGGCAGATGGCCGACGCGGTGGGCTCCGCCTTCTCCGACGCGGTCGCCCACACCAGTCTGGTCGGGGCGGTGATCCTCGGCGTCGGCACCGTCCTGGTGGCCGTCCTGCTGCCGGGCCGCGAGGCCGGTGCCGGGCAGGCCGCGACCGAGGAGCGGGAACTGGTGGACAGCGCGGCCGAGTGACCGCCCGCCTCCCCTCGTCCGTGCCGTTCCGGGTCAACCGGAACGGCACGTTCGTGTATGACGTCCGTACAGGTGGTGTCCATACGAGTGCGGAGGCGTGGGGGATGAAGATCGACTGGGACCGGCGGACCTGCGCGCGCAAGGGCCATGTGACCTACGCGCCGGACGACCCCCGGCTGCGCGTCCGGCTGCACGCGCGGACCGCGCTCGGGGACGTCTGGCGGTGCCTGCGCTGCGGTGACTTCGTGCTCGGCGAGCCGCGCGGCTCGGGACCGGCCGCCGACGCGCCGCTGGTGCCGCGCGGCACCGTGCTCCGCGACCTGTTCGTCCTGCGCTTCCTCGCCGTCGAGCGTGCCGTGCGCGGGGTGTTCATCGTGCTGGTCGCGGTCGCGGTGTGGAAGTTCAGCAACAGCCAGGACGCGGTGCGCCGCCTGTTCGACGAGTACCTGGACGTCTTCCGGCCGGTCTTCCGGCACTTCCACTACGACCTGGACCACTCGCCGGTCGTCGGTTCCGTGCAGAAGGCGTTCGGCTACCGGCACTCCACCCTGGTGCTGGTCGCCGGACTGCTGCTGGCCTACGCGCTGATCGAACTGATCGAGGCGGTCGGCCTCTGGTACGCCAAGCGCTGGGCGGAATACCTGACGGTGGTCGCGACGGCCGCCTTCCTGCCGCTTGAGATCTACGAACTCACCGAGCACATCAGCTGGCTGAAGATCGCCACGCTCGTGCTGAACGTCCTCGCGGTCCTGTACATCGCCCTGACCAAGCGGCTCTTCGGACTGCGCGGCGGGCGCCGTAAGTTCGAGGAGGAACGGCACAGCGCCTCGCTGATGGAGGTGGAGGAGTCGGCGGGCATGGCGCACGCACCGCTGTAGACCCGGCCCGGCCCATCAAAAAATCCCCTGAGCAATTGCGCTCGGGGGATTGCTGTGCGTATATTCAATGATTCGTGACTTCGTTTTTCAGGAGTCCCGAAGTAATTCACTGAGCACAGTATATCCGGGCGGGAGCGGAATTGTCAAACACCGACTTTCCAGATGATGAAATGCGGCACGAGCAGGAATTCATCGACGGACTGTACGCGCGCGTGGACGTGCTGCGCGGCGAGGCCGAGACCTCCGTCGCCGACGCGCTCGCCCAGGGCGACAAGCCCATGCAGGCCCGGCTGGAGCGGGACATCCTGGTCGCCGAGCGCTCGGGGCTGCTCGCCGCGCTGAACGCCGTGGACGGCTCGCTCTGCTTCGGCCGGATCGACCTCGCCGACGGCACGAAGCACCACATCGGGCGGATCGGGCTGCGCGAGGACGACCCCGAGCGCACCCCGGTCCTCGTCGACTGGCGGGCCGACGTCGCCCGCCCCTTCTACCTGGCCACCGGCCACACCCCGATGGGCCTGCGCCGCCGCCGGCACATCGCCTCCGAGGGCCGGACCGTCACCTCCCTGCACGACGAGATTCTCGACCTCGGCGACGCCACCCGCACCGGGCACGAGGACCCGAGCGGCGACGCCGTCCTGCTGGCCGCGCTGAACTCGGCCCGCACCGGCCGGATGAGCGACATCGTGCAGACCATCCAGGCCGACCAGGACCGCATCATCCGGGCACCGCACCGGGGCGTGCTGGTCGTGGAGGGCGGCCCCGGCACCGGCAAGACCGCGGTGGCCCTGCACCGCGCGGCCTACCTGCTGTACGAGCACCGCGAGCTGCTGGCCCGCCGCGCGGTCCTCATCGTCGGCCCGAACCCGGCCTTCCTCGGCTACATCGGCGAGGTGCTGCCCTCCCTCGGCGAGACCGGGGTGCTGCTGGCCACGGTCGGCGAGCTGTTCCCCGGCGTGAAGGCCACCGCCGCCGACACCCCCGAGGCCGCCGCCGTCAAGGGCCGCGCCGGCATGGCCGACGTGCTCGCCGCCGTCGTACGCGACCGGCAGGCCCTGCCCGACCCGGTCATCGCGATCGAGCACGAGCGCGAGGTTCTCATGCTGGACGACGGCCTGGTGAACGTCGCCCGCGAGCGCACCCGCGCCGCCAAGCTGCCCCACAACGCCGCCCGCGAGTACTTCGAGGGCCACATCCTCAACACCCTCACCGAGCTGTACGCCGAGCGCGTGGGCACCGACCCCTACGACGGCAGCAGCCTGCTCGACGCCTCCGACATCACCCAGATCCGCGACGAACTCGCCGAGAACCCCGAGGTCTGGGACGCCGTCGACCAGCTCTGGCCGCGGATCACCCCGCAGCGGCTGGTCGCCGACTTCCTCGCCGAGCCCGACGGCTACCTGCCGGAGCAGGACGCCGACGCGATCCGCCGCCCGGTGACCCGCGCCTGGACCGTCGCCGACGTGCCGCTGCTGGACGAGGCGGCCGAACTCCTCGGCGAGGACGACCGGGTGGCGCGCGCCCGCGCCGAACGCGAACGCGAGACGCAGGTGGCCTACGCCCAGGGCGTCCTGGACGTCTCCTACGCCTCCCGGACCTACGAGTTCGAGGACAAGGAGGAGGACGACCCGGACGCCTCCGAGGTCCTGTCCGCGCACCACATCATCGACGCCGAGCGGTTCGCCGAGCGGCACGAGGAGGCCGACCACCGCAGCGCCGCCGAGCGGGCCGCCGCCGACCGCACCTGGGCGTTCGGGCACATCATCGTGGACGAGGCGCAGGAACTGTCGCCGATGGCCTGGCGGCTGCTGATGCGGCGCAGCCCGACCCGCTCGATGACCCTGGTCGGCGACCCCGCGCAGACGGCGGAGGCGGCCGGCGTCGGCTCCTGGGCGGACATCCTCGCGCCCTACGTCGAGGACCGCTGGGAGCACACCCGCCTGGGCGTCAACTACCGCACCCCGGCGGAGATCATGGACCTGGCGGCGGCCGTGGTCCGCGCCGATGACCCGGACTTCGCACCGCCGAGCTCCGTCCGCTCCACCGGTGAGCGCCCCTGGGTGCGGCAGGTGACCGACGACCTGCCCGGCGCGGTCGCCAAGGCGGTCGCCGAGCTGACCCCGGCGGAGGGCCGGCTGGCGGTGATCGCCCCGCGCGGTCTGCACCGCGCCCTCGCCGCCCGCCTGGACGGCGTCACGGCCGGCGCCGAACCCGACCTGACGCGGACGGTCGTCCTGCTCGACCCCCGGCAGTCCAAGGGTCTCGAATTCGACTCCGTCCTGGTGGTCGAGCCGGGCGCCTACGGCACGAGCGACCTGTACGTCGCCCTGACCCGGGCCACCCAGCGGCTCGGGGTCCTCTACACGGACGAGCTCCCGGAGGGGCTGGCCACGGGCGTCACCGCGCCATAGCGGCCGGGGCGGAGCCGCCACCCGCCGCCGGCGGGTCCGCCGCCGGTGGGTGGCTCGGGTGCGGCGTGGCGGACAGCGGGACGGGGCGCCGGACCGACCCGCAGCCCCCGGCAGCGCTCTCGAAGACCGGTTTCCAGCCCGCGGGTTCCGCCCGGAAGAACCAGCGGTCGCCCAGCCGGGAGGAGCAGGCGGGGTCGCCGTCGTCGGAGGCGTACGCCGGGCCGGTGCGCCAGGAGGAGTCCAGGACCGGCAACCTGCCGTCGCAGTGCTCGGTGTCCCGGCAGGTATGCGTGGGGGCGCCGGCGGCGATCAGCGTGGCCGGCGCCGATCCGGGCGGCGACGACCCGGAAGGGCTCCGCGAGGGTCCACGGGACCGGCCCGGGTGCCGTGGGAGACGCCCCTCCGCCCCGCCCCGTCACCTGGGTGCCGCAGCCGCCCGGCAGGAGAGCGGCCACGGCACACGGCAGGCGCGTGCCACCCGGTCAGGCCGGGCGCAGCCACACCGTCGCCAGCGGGGGCAGGGTCAGCCGGATGCTCGCCGGGCGGCCGTGCCAGGGCTGGGGCTCGGGCTTGACGACGTCCGGGCGGGTCACGTCGCCGCCGCCGTAGCGGGCCGCGTCGGTGTTGAGGACCTCCACCCAGGCCGGCACCTCCTCCGGCACCCCCAGGCGGTAGTCGGGGCGGACCACCGGGGCCAGGTGGCAGACCGCGAGCAGCGGGGTGCCCTCGGCGTCGTGGCGCAGGAACGCGAAGACGTTGTCGTCCGCCGCGTCCCCGGTGATCCACTCGAAGCCCGCCGGGTCGGTGTCCCGCTGCCACAGCGCCGGGGTCGCCCGGTACACGGCGTTCAGGTCCCTGACGAGGTCCCGGACACCCCGGTGGTCCGCCTCGGCGCCGTACGCCGGGTCGAGCAGCCACCAGTCGGGACCGTGCGCCTCGGACCACTCGGCGCCCTGGGCGAACTCCTGGCCCATGAAGAGGAGCTGCTTGCCGGGGTGGGCCCACATGAAGCCGAGGTAGGCGCGCAGGTTGGCGCGCTGCTGCCACCAGTCGCCGGGCATCTTCGACACCAGGGACCGCTTGCCGTGGACGACCTCGTCGTGGGAGATGGGCAGGACGTAGTTCTCGCTGTAGGCGTACACCATCGAGAACGTCATCTCGTGGTGGTGGTACGCGCGGTGCACGGGGTCGTGGCTCATGTACTGGAGCGAGTCGTGCATCCAGCCCATGTTCCACTTCAGTCCGAAGCCGAGCCCGCCGAAGCCGCTCGGGCCCTTGTGGTGGGTGGGCCGGGTGACACCGTCCCAGGCCGTGGACTCCTCCGCGATGGTCACCACGCCCGGGCAGCGCCGGTACACGGTGGCGTTCATCTCCTGGAGGAAGGCCACCGCGTCCAGGTTCTCCCGGCCGCCGTGCTCGTTCGGCGTCCACTGGCCCGGCTCGCGCGAGTAGTCCAGGTAGAGCATCGAGGCGACCGCGTCCACGCGCAGCCCGTCGATGTGGAACTCCTCGCACCAGTACACGGCGTTCGCGACGAGGAAGTTGCGCACCTCGCGCCGGCCGAAGTCGAACTCCAGCGTGCCCCAGTCGGGATGGGCGGCCCGCAGCGGGTCGTGGTGCTCGTACAGCGGACGCCCGTCGAACTCCGCGAGCGCCCAGTCGTCGCGCGGGAAGTGCGCCGGCACCCAGTCCATCAGCACCCCGATGCCCGCCTGGTGCAGCTTGTCCACCAGGTACTTGAAGTCGTCGGGGGTGCCCAGCCGGGCCGTCGGCGCGTAGAACCCGGTGACCTGGTAGCCCCAGGAGCCGCCGAAGGGGTGCTCGGCGACCGGCATCAGCTCCACGTGGGTGAAGCCCATCTCCTTCACGTACGCCGGGAGCTGCTCGGCCAGCCGGCGGTACGTCAGCCCGGGCCGCCAGGACGGCAGGTGCACCTCGTACACCGAGAAGGGGGCCTCGTGCACCGGCGTGTCCGCCCGGTGCGCCAGCCACTCCGCGTCACCCCACTCGTGGTGCGAGGCGTGCACGATCGAGGAGGTGGCGGGGGGCACCTCGGTACGGCGGGCCATCGGGTCGGCGCGCAGGGTGCGCGAGCCGTCCGGGCGGGTGATCTCGAACTTGTACAGCTCGCCCTCGCCGATCCCCGGCACGAACAGCTCCCAGACCCCGGTGCCGCCGAGCGAGCGCATCGGGAAGCCGGCGCCGTCCCAGAAGTTGAACCCGCCGGTGACCCGCACACCCCGCGCGTTCGGCGCCCACACCGCGAACCGGGTTCCGGTGACGCCCTGGTGGGTGGTGACGTGCGCGCCGAGCGCCTGCCACAGCTGTTCGTGCCGGCCCTCGCCGATCAGATGCAGGTCCAGCTCGCCGAGGGTGGGCAGGAAGCGGTAGGCGTCCTCGGTCTCGTGGACCGTGCCGTCGTACGTCACCAGCAGCCGGTAGACGGGGACCTCGGTGAGCGGGAGCAGGCCGGAGAAGAAGCCGTCGCCGTCGTCGTGCAGCTCGGCCCGCAGCTCGCCCGAGACCACGGTGACCGCCCGCGCGTACGGGCGGAACGCGCGGAAGGCCACCCCGCCCGGCACCGGGTGCGCACCCAGCACGGAGTGGGGATCGTGATGGGTGCCGTGCAGCAGCCGCGCGCGGTCGCCGGCGTCGAGGGCCGGGGACACGGCGACCTCCGCGAGGGGGGCCGGCGCGGGCGGCTCCACGGCCGGTGTCCGTGCGGGCGGCTCCGCCGCGGGGGCCTGCGCCGGGACCTCCGCGGCCGGGGTCTGCGCGGGCGCCTCCGCGGCGGGGGCCGCCGCCTGCGCGGGGACCTCCGGCGCGGGCGGCTTCCCGGCGGCGGCCTTCCTCCTGGCCGCGGACTCCTTCTTGGCCTTGGCTTCCTTGTGGGCCTTGGATTCCTTGTGTCCCTTGGGGGTCACGGACGAGCCTCCTGGTCGGGCAGGGCGAGGCGGCGCACCGCGCTCAGCGGTACGGGGAGCCAGTCGGGCCGGTGCCGGGCCTCGTAGACGACCTCGTAGACCGCCTTGTCGGTCTCGTAGGCCCGCAGCATCACCGGGTCGGTACGCGGATCGCGGCCGGCCACCTCCGCGTATCCGGAGCAGTAGGCGGCCCGGCAGGTGTGCGCCCAGTCCGGGGCGGGCGGGGTCGCCGAGTGGGCCGCGTAGTCGAAGGAGCGGAGCATCCCCGCGATGTCCCGCACCGGTGGCTGCGGCATGCGCCGCTCGGCCAGCGGGCGGGCCGGTTCGCCCTCGAAGTCGATCAGCGACCAGGCACCGGACGGCGAGCGCAGGCACTGGCCGAGGTGCAGATCGCCGTGGACGCGCTGGGCGGTCCAGGTGCGGCCCTCGGCGGCGAGCGTGCCGAGCGCCTGGTACGCCGAGCGCAGCCCGCCCTCGTACGGCCGCAGCGCCGGCACCGCCTGCACGGCCGCCGCCAGCCGCTCGGTCATGCCGTCCACCAGCGACTCCAGCTGGGCGTGGCCGAGGGTGACCGTCGGCAGGGCCCGGGCGAGCGCGGTGTGCACCTCGGCGGTGGCCCGGCCCAGCGCGCGGGCCTCGGCCGCGAAGTCCTCGCCCTTGGCCAGTTCGCGCAGCGCCAGCTCCCAGCCGTCGGAGGCGCCGCTCACATACGGCTGGAGCACCGCAAGGACGTACGTGTCCGCCGCCACCTCGGCGTGCAGCCAGGCCGTCGGCGCGGGCACCCTCGGGCATCCCTCGCGGGCCAGGGCGAGCGGGAGTTCCAGATCGGGGTTGACGCCGGGCACCACCCGGCGCAGCAGCTTCAGGATAAACGTATCTCCGTAGACCACGGACGAGTTGGACTGTTCGGCGGTCATCAGCCGGGGCACGAGGCCGGCCCGGATCTCCTGCGCCGGGTCACGCTCGAAGCGCAGCCCGCCGACGCGGGCCTGGGTGCGCAGGGCCTCCAGGAGCACTTCGGCGGGCCGGGTGTCGTGCAGGGCCTCGTACACCGTGCGTCCGGCGAGCGGGCCCTCGGTCACATGTCCGATCAGCGCGGGCGCCAGCCGGGGCGGCAGCGCCTCGCGCACGCCTATGAGGAGCTGGTAGCAGTCGCCCGGGTGCGACGGGGCTCCGGGCGCGTCGGCCTGGTGGACGCGCACCAGCAGATGGTAGAGGCCCAGCCGGCCGTCGGGAGGCAGCAGTTCGGTGACGGACACGGGGGTGAACCCGGTGACCGGACGGCCCTTGCCCGCGAACCAGCGCTGCCGGGGCAGCCAGGCGCGCAGCAGGGGGTCGAGCGAGGCGAGGAGGGTACCGGTGGTGCCGGAAGTGGTGACCGTTTCCGCCATGGGCGTCACGTCCTTTCCCCGGGGGGCGTCGGGGTGTTACTACTGCGTGCCCCGGGTGGGGCGGTGGAAACGCCGCCGCGTCCCACCCGGGCCCGCGCTATACGGGTTCCCTGCGCAGCCGGAACCAGTAGAAGCCGTGTCCCGCGAGGGTGAGCAGGTACGGCAGCTCGCCGATCGCCGGGAACCTGACCCCGCCGAACAGTTCGACGGGATGCCGCCCGCCGAACCGGCTCAGGTCCAGCTCCGTGGGCTGGGCGAAGCGGGAGAAGTTGTGGACGCACAGCACCAGGTCGTCCTCGTACTCGCGCAGGAAGGCGAGCACCGCCGGGTTCGACGACGGCAGCTCGGTGTAGGACCCCAGTCCGAAGGCAGGATTCTGCTTGCGGATCTCGATCATGCGGCGGGTCCAGTGCAGCAGACTGGAGGGCGAGGCCATGGACGCCTCGACGTTGGTGACCTGGTAGCCGTAGACCGGGTCCATGATCGCGGGCAGGAACAGGCGTCCCGGATCACAGGACGAGAAGCCGGCGTTGCGGTCGGGGGTCCACTGCATGGGGGTGCGCACGGCGTCGCGGTCGCCGAGCCAGATGTTGTCGCCCATGCCGATCTCGTCGCCGTAGTAGAGGATCGGCGAGCCGGGCAGGGAGAGCAGCAGGGCGGTGAACAGCTCGATCTGGTTGCGGTCGTTGTCGAGCAGGGGCGCGAGGCGGCGGCGGATGCCGATGTTGGCGCGCATCCGCGGGTCCTTGGCGTACTCGGCCCACATGTAGTCGCGTTCCTCGTCGGTGACCATTTCGAGGGTCAGCTCGTCGTGGTTGCGCAGGAAGATGCCCCACTGGCAGTTCGTGGGGATGGCCGGGGTCTTGGCGAGGATCTCGGAGACCGGGTAGCGGGATTCACGTCGTACGGCCATGAAGATGCGCGGCATGACGGGGAAGTGGAACGCCATGTGGCACTCGTCGCCGCCGGCCTGGTAGTCGCCGAAGTAGTCGACGACGTCCTCGGGCCACTGGTTCGCCTCGGCGAGGAGCACCTTGTCGGCGTACTGGGCGTCGATCTCCTTGCGCACCCGCTTCAGGAACTCGTGGGTCGCGGGCAGGTTCTCGCAGTTGGTGCCCTCCTGCTGGTACAGGTAGGGCACCGCGTCCAGCCGGAGCCCGTCGATGCCGAGGTCCAGCCAGAACTTCAGTGCGGAGATCATCTCCTCCTGCACGGCCGGGTTCTCGTAGTTCAGGTCCGGCTGGTGCGAGAAGAAGCGGTGCCAGTAGTACTGCTTGCGCACCGGGTCGTACGTCCAGTTGGAGACCTCGGTGTCGACGAAGATGATGCGGGCGTCCTGGTACTGCTTGTCGTCGTCGGCCCAGACGTAGTAGTCCCCGTACGGACCGTCCGGATCCCGCCTCGACTCCTGGAACCACGGGTGCTGGTCGCTGGTGTGGTTCATGACGAAGTCGATGATCACGCGCATGCCGCGCTGGTGCGCGGCGTCCACGAACTCCACGAAGTCGGCGAGGTCGCCGAACTCCGGCAGCACGGCGGTGTAGTCCGAGACGTCGTAACCGCCGTCCCGCAGGGGCGACTTGAAGAACGGCGGCAGCCACAGGCAGTCCACGCCGAGCCACTGCAGGTAGTCGAGCTTGGCGGTCAGGCCCTTCAGGTCGCCGACGCCGTCGCCGTTGCTGTCCTGGAAGGAGCGGACCAGGACCTCGTAGAAGACGGCGCGTTTGAACCACTCCGGGTCCCGGTCCTTGGCGGGGGTGTCCTCGAAGGTGTCCGGAACGGGCTCATTGACGATCATGTTGTGGGTGACCCTCCGATCTGCGGGGTGGACGGTCGCAGGACGGTGAAGACGTGCGCGGGCCTGTGACCCGGTTCGAGGCGCACATAGTTGGCCCTGCCCCAGTAATAGGTCTCGCCGGTGAGCTCGTCGCGCACCGGCACGGACTCGTGCCAGTCCAGGCCGAGTTGCGGCATGTCCAACGAGACCGTGGCCTCCTGGGTGTGGTGCGGGTCGAGGTTCACGACCACCAGAACCGTGTTCGATCCGCTCCGCTTCGAGTAGGCGATCACCGCGTCCTGGTCGGCGTGGTGGAAGTGCAGATCGCGCAGCTGTCGCAGGGCAGGGTGCTGCCGCCGGATGGTGTTGAGCTTCGTGATGAGGGGGGCGATGGTGCGTCCCTCGCGTGCGGCGGCTTCCCAGTCGCGGGGGCGGAGCTGGTACTTC